>VEQY01000010.1 GCA_018882965.1 Mycobacterium sp.
CCGGGGACTCGATCGACGCGGCCTGCGGCCCGAGCTCGATGTTCTTGGCGGCTTCGTGATGGTCGAGGTCGGTGAATCCGGGGATCGCGGTGGCGCGCATCGATGCCTTGGTGGCCAGGACCACCTCCCGGGGAGCCGAGGCGGGGCCGGCCGCGAGGTCCAGGGCGGCGGCGAGCGGGTCGTCGGCCACACTCAGCGCCAACCCGTGGCGCACGGCGTCCTCGGCGTCGAAACGCATGCCGAACAGCAGCGCCGCGCGGGCAACCTGGGGCCCGACTGCCCGGTGCAGCATCCAGGTGGCGCCGCCTCCGGGGTGGATACCCAGCTTCTGGAAGCGGGGGTCGAACATCGCGTGCGGTCCGGCGATGCGGACGTCGGCGGCCAGTGCCAGGTTCAGGCCCGCACCGACTGCCGCGCCGTTGACCGCGGCGATGGTGGGCAGCGCGCATCGGGCCACGGCCATGAAGCCGGCGTAGATGCGCTCCAGTCCCTGATCGGTGGCCGCGCCGAGAGCAGAGAGGTCCGCGCCCGCGCAGAACGCCTTGCCCGCGCCGGTGATGATGACCGCGTGCGCCTGCGAATCGGATTCCGCGCGCTGCACGGCGTCGCGAAGCTCGGACGACATCGCCTCGGTGACCGCGTTGCGCCGGTCAGGATCATTGACCGTGATCACGACGACCCGGTCGGCGAGGGCATAGCGAACCAGATCTCCCACGGGAGATGAGGCTAACAGCGGCTATCGGCCCGCCGGCGCCGCATGGCGAGAGCGAGGCTGATCGCGGAGTAAATCACCGCCTCGATCCACATGAACCCCACGCCCCACTTTCGCCCGAGGAAGATCGGCTCGTTGATGATCCCTTTGGACGCGGCCACTGCGTAAGCCGCGTGGGTGTAGGCCATCGCGGCGGCTGAACCGGACAGAAACGTGTACGTGTCACGCGTCATGTTTCGATTCCACCTTCGTGCGCCAACCCAGATACCCCAGCCAGACGCTGACTGCGGCGTAGAACACCGCTCCGATCCACGGCGACCAGTTCGGCCACTGCCTGCCCAGGAACACCGGGAGCGCGATCACTCCCGCCGACAGGTAGATCGCGGTGACGGCGTGTTCGATGGCGAACCCGGCGAACAGTCCGGACAGGAATTTGAAGACATCGCGTCTCATGTTCTGATACCTCCTTACTGAGGGATGCCCCTGCAGTCCCGAATCCATGCTCGGCCACCTCCGCGGGATCGGCTAGGGCAGAAGGTCCCGCGTAGGAGGGCCGATCATGAGTGGCGTGCCCGATGACCCCTTCCCGAGCGTTCACTGGAGTTCCGAGTCGAGTCCTGTGCGCCGGTTCGGTGGTGCCTTCGCCGCGACCCGCACGGGCTCCCGGGTTCTTCGCGCACTGGTCCCGCTGGACCGGCGGCTTCTAAGCCGAACCAATGGGCGCTACAGCGTGCTCGGACCCTTCGGGTTGCAGATTCTGCTGCTGACCACGATCGGCAGCAGGTCCGGTCAGCGGCGGCAGTCGCCGCTGATCTACACCCGCGATGCCGAAGGCCTCTACCTTTTCGGAAGCAACTTCGGGCAGGCCCGTCATCCGGCGTGGTCGTCGAACCTGCTCGCCAACCCGGATGCGTGGGTGACCATGGGCGGCAAGGAGATTCCCATGCGAGCAAGCCGGCTTACCGGCGAGGATTACGACCGCGCGTGTCAGTTGTTCATGGACTACCTCGAGGCCTATCCCGCCTACCGGACCCGGACCGACCGCGACATTCGGGTGTTCGGCCTGACCCCGCGATAGGCCGCACCCGTTTTGAGCAGCGTGTTTAGGGTGCCCCCGGCACGACTCGAACGTGCGACCTAGGGATTAGAAGGCCCTTGCTCTATCCACCTGAGCTACGGAGGCGTCGGCAGCCAAGCTTATCCGTCGTGTCGCGTCGGGCAATTTCTGTGCCCCGGCCTGCCGAAACGGAATTTCGGACGGCCGGAGCGGCCGAAAATCCCGCTGCTGGCGGGCGCGCCTGGCTACTGTGGCGACCGGATCCGCCGTGGCAAGGGAGCCGACTGGCATGAGCAGTGCGATCGACGAGATCGGTGAACTCTGTGAACGCATGTACCGGACCGGTTCGCTGCTGGTCCGCGGAACCCCGACGATCGCCGGCTGGGTGCTGGGCTGGCTGGCCGCCGAGTTCGCACCCCACGTCCTGACCGGGCACGCGCTGTCCGCGGTGCCCTCACCGCTGGAGCGCATGGCATGCGGCCTGGCGGTCCAGAAAGCCGACTCCGCCCTGGAGGGAGCGCTGCGCGAGACGTTCGGCGACTCCTACGCCGACGCGGTGCACCACCCACTGGAGCCCTACACCGCGCGTCAGCCGAAGTTGGGCGGCGTGGTCGACGCCATGCGTCACCGCCGCCGCTACTCCGCCGAGACCACCGACATCTCCTACGGCCCGGGCGGACGCACCCACCTGCTGGACATCTGGCGCCGTCCGGACCTGCCGAGCGGATTGCGGGCGCCGGTGCTGATCCAGATCCCCGGCGGCGGATGGTCGATCAATCACAAACGCGGCCAGGCGTATCCGCTGATGAGCCGGATGGTCGAACTGGGCTGGATCTGCGTCTCCATCAACTACAGCCGCAGCCCGCGCAACGCGTGGCCCGCCCACATCATCGATGTCAAGCGGGCGATCGCCTGGGTGCGCGACAATATCGCCGAGTACGGGGGAGACCCGAACTTCATCGCCGTCACCGGCGGTTCCGCCGGCGGGCATCTGTGCTCACTGGCTGCGCTGAGCGCCGGTGAGCCTGAGCTGCAGCCCGGTTTTGAGGACGCCGACACCAGCGTGCAGGCCGCCGTGCCGCACTACGGCCTCTACGACCTGACCAATCGGGAGGCGATGCACGAGCTGACCGTGCCGCTGCTGGAGACGATGGTGATGCGGGCGAGCTTCTCCGACAACCGCGAGCTGTTCGAGCAGGCGTCCCCGATCTTCCGGGTCCACCGGCAGGCCCCGCCGTTCTTCATCCTGCACGGTGAGAACGACGCCGTCGTGCCGCATGCGCAAGCCCGGGACTTCAGCGCCGCCCTGCGCCAGGCCGGCGCCCGCTCGGTCGCCTACGCCGAAATCCCGAATGCGCACCACGCCTTCGACATCATCGCGACCCTGCGCTGCCAGCTGGCCGCCGAGGCCGTCGCCGCCTTCCTCGGCATCGTCTACGGTCGGCACACCGCCGCACGCCGCCGGCGGGCGCAGGTCAGCTCCGCGAGCTGATTTTCACCGGCTAGCTTCGCGACCGTCCCGGTCGGACTAGCGTGGGAGCACAGCTGGCGGGTGGACTTCGCGGGAAGGTGCGGACGGTGAGGCGGTATCGATGAGCGGCCCGGTTGACGCCGCGGGCCTGCCGTCCGAACTCGGGGCTTTCGACATCCTGATGCACCGCGGTGAGGCCAACCCCCGCACCCGTTCGGGGATCATGGCGCTGGAGGTCCTGGACACCACCCCGGACTGGGAGCAGTTTCGGAACCGCTTCGAGAACGCCTCCCGCAAGGTGCTGCGGCTGCGGCAGAAGGTCGTCATGCCGACTCTGCCGACGGCCCCGGCGCGGTGGGTGGTCGACCCCGACTTCAACCTCGATTTCCACGTGCGCCGGGTCCGGGTGCCCCAGCCCGGCAGGTTGCGCGATGTGCTCGACCTCGCCGAGGTGCTGTTGCAGTCGCCGCTGGACATCTCCCGGCCGCTGTGGACGGCGACCCTGGTGGAGGGTCTGCAGGGCGGGAAGGCCGCCTCGCTGCTGCATCTCAGCCACGCCGTCACCGACGGTGTGGGAGCCATCGCGATGTTCGCGGAGATCTACGACCTTGAGCGCACCCCGCCGGCTAAACCGCCGGCGCCCATCCCGGTGCCCGAGGACATCACGCCCAACGACCTCATGCGCGAGGGTGTCGGGCACCTGCCGGGCATGATCGCCGAAGGTGTGCTCGGCGCGGTCTCCGGCGGGTTCTCGTTGCTCGGCCGGATCGTGAGCAGCCCGGGGTCGGCGATCTTCGACGCCGTCGACTACGTGCGCTCCGGCCGCCGCGTCGTCCGTCGTGCTGCCGAACCCTCGCCGCTGCTGCGCCGCCGTAGCCTCTCCACCCGGACCGAGGCCATCGAGATGAAGCTGGGCGACCTGCATCGGGCCGCGCACGCCGCGGAGGGCTCGATCAACGACGCCTACCTGGCCGGCATATGCGGGACCCTGCGGCTGTATCACGAAGCCCTCGGGCTGCCGATCAACAGCCTGCCGATGGCGGTGCCGGTGAACATCCGCGCCGACGCCGACCCCGCCGGCGGCAACCGCTTCGCCGGGGTGAACCTGGCGGCGCCGATCGGTGTTGCCGACCCGGCAACCCGGATCGCCAAGATCCGCAAACAGATGATCGCCCGCCGCGAGGAAGCGGCCATCGACGTGCTCGGCGCCGTCGCGCCCCTGCTCACGCTGCTGCCCGATGCGATCCTGGAGGCCCTGAGCAGCTCCGTGATCGCCTCGGACGTGCAGGCCAGCAACGTGCCGACGTATCCCGGTGACACCTTCCTGGTGGGAGCAAAAGTGTTGCGCCAGTACGGACTCGGGCCGCTGCCCGGTGTGGCGATGATGGCGGTGCTGATCTCCCGCGGCGGGTTCGCCACCGTCACCGCCCGGTACGACCGGGCCTCGATCGCCTACCCCGAGCTCTTTGCGCAATGCTTCCGGCAGGGTTTCGACGAGGTGCTCGCGCTGGCCGGAGACCCGCAGCCCCGCGTCTACCCGGCGTCGTTCCCCGACGACAGCGAGTCCTCGGTGCCCAGAAAGGGGTCGGTCGCCTACTCATGAGCAGCTCTAGAGCCTCCGCCCCACAGCAGGTGCGACTGCCCGGCTCGGTCGCCGAAGTCATGGCCAGCCCGCCAGGGCCCACCGTCGGGGCGTTCTTCGACCTCGACGGCACGCTGGTCGCCGGGTTCACCGCGGTGATCATGACCCGGGAGCGGATCCGCCGTCGAGATATGGGGCTGGGCGAACTCGTCAGCATGGTCGCCGCGGGTCTCGACCACCACTTCGGTCGCATGGAGTTCGAGGCTCTGATCAACAGGGCTTCGGAAATGTTGCGCGGTCGCCCGCTCAGCGATCTGCAACAGATCGGCGAGCGGCTGTTCCACGAGAAGATCGAGAAGCGGATCTACCCGGAGATGCGCGAACTCGTGCAGGCCCACCTCGACCGCGGCCACACCGTCGTGCTGAGCTCGTCGGCGCTGACCATCCAGGTCGAGCCGGTCGCCCGCTTCCTCGGGATCCCGAACACCTTGACCAACCGCTTCGAGATAGACCTCAACGGCGTACTCACCGGCAAGGTGGTGCCGCCCATCGTGTGGGGTCCGGGCAAGGCCAACGCGGTGCAGAAGTTCGCGCAGGAGCGCGGGATCGATCTGAAGGACAGTTACTTCTACGCCGACGGGAACGAGGACATCGCGCTGATGCACCTCGTCGGCAACCCGCGCCCGACCAACCCCGGTGACAAGATGGCCGCGGTCGCCCGCAAGCGGGGCTGGCCCATCCTGGAGTTCAACAGTCGCGGCAGCGGTGGTCTGCTCGGCCAGGTTCGCACGCTGCTCGCCGTCGGATCGGTGGTGCCCGCGCTGTCCGGGGCGATCGGGTGGGGTGTGCTGACCGGTAGCCGGCGCCGCGGCGTCAACTTCTTCACCACCGCCTTCCCGACGATGCTGCTCGCCGTCAGCGGCGTTCAGGTGAACGTGCTGGGTAAGGAGAACCTCCGCAAGAAGCGCCCGGCGGTGTTCGTGTTCAACCACCGCAACAACTTCGACGGCGTCATCGTCGCCTCACTCCTGCAGGACAACTGGACGGCGGTGGGAAAGAAGGAACTGCAGAGCGATCCGATCGTCGGCACCCTCGGCCGGTTGGTCGACACGGTCTTCATCGACCGGGAGAACCCCCAGGCGGCCGTCCAGTCGCTGCGCGACGCCGAGGAGCTGACCCGCAAGGGTCTCTCGGTGATGATCGCGCCGGAGGGCACCCGGCTGGACACCCGCACGGTCGGTCCGTTCAAGAAGGGACCGTTCCGTCTGGCCATGGGGGCCAAGGTGCCGATCGTGCCGATCGTGATCCGTAACGCCGAGTCCATTGCGGCTCGAAACGCCTCGACCATGAACCCGGGCTCGGTCGACGTCGTCGTCTACCCGCCGCTGTCGGTGGCCGACTGGACCCTCGAGGATCTGCCCGAGCGGATCGAGGAGGTCCGCCAGCTCTACGTCGACACCCTGAGGAACTGGCCGGTTGACGAGGTGCCCGCGGCTGATCTCTACACCCGCCGCCGCACGCCGCCGGCCAAGGCCGCCGCGCGCAAGGCGCCGGCGAAGAAGACCGCCAAGCCGCCCGCCAAGAAAGCCGCAAAGCAAGCCGCGAAGAAGGCTCCAGCCAAGGCCAGCGGCACTCCCGTGAAGGGCCGGCGATGAGCGCCGCCGATCACCTCGCCGACTTCAGCACCACCGACGACACCCTGGTGCTCGCCTCGGCGTCGTCGAAGGCCGAGCTCGACCTCCTCGACGACTGGCTGCACGCGCAGCGCAGGGCCCACCCCGACACCAGGGTCGAGGTCCTGCCGCTTCCGCACGGCGAACCCTCGATTCAGGTGATCGATCGGCTGATCACCGAGCTCAACTCGGGCGGGGACCGGTCGGTCGTGCCGGTCCGGGTGTTCTGGGTGCCGGGCGGGCTGCCCACCCGGGTCAAGGTGGTCGGTTTGTTGTCCGGACGCGACACCTACCGGCCGCCGGAGATGCTGCAGCGCGCCATCCTGCGCAAGGATCCCTCGCGGGCCCGCATCGTGGCCGGTGAGCCGGCCACGGTCTCCGAGCTGCGCGACCAGTGGCAGGACACCAGCGCCGGAAAGAGCCCGAAGGACTTCGCCCGGTTCGTGTTGCGCCGGGCCGAATTGGCCATCGAACGCATCGAGTTGCGCCTGCTGGGACCGGAATACAAGTCGCCGCGACTGATCACCGACGAGTTGATGGCGTCCTCGCGCTTCATCGACGGTCTGGAGAAGATCCCCGGGGCGACCCCCGAGAAGGCCGAAACCATGCTCAACGAGCTGGCCACCGGGTGGAGCAGATTCTCGGTCGACCTGATCCCCAACCTTGGCCGCGCGATTTTCAGCAGGGGCTTCGATCCCCGAATCGACTACGACTCCGCCGAAATCGAAGCGATGCGCGGCGCGCTGGAGGAACACCCCGCGGTGTTGCTGTGGTCGCACCGGTCCTACCTGGACGGTGTGATCGTTCCGGTGGCGATGCAGGAGAACAAACTGCCCCCGGCGCACACTTTCGCCGGCATCAACCTGTCGTTCGGGTTCATGGGTCCGCTGATGCGACGCTCCGGGGTCATCTTTCTCCGGCGCAAGCTGGATGATCCGCTGTACAAGTACGTGCTGCGCCAGTTCGTCGGCTACATCGTGCAGAAGCGGTTCAATCTCAGCTGGTCGATCGAGGGAACCCGGTCGCGGACCGGAAAGATGTTGCCGCCCAAGCTCGGTCTGCTCAGCTACGTCGCCGATGCCTACCTGGACGGCCGCAGCGAGGACATCCTCCTGCAGCCGGTCTCCATCAGCTTCGACCAGTTGCACGAGACGGCCGAGTACGCCGCGTACGCGCGCGGCGGCGAGAAGATTCCCGAGGGCGCGGAGTGGCTGTTCAACTTCATCAAGGCCCAGGGTGAGCGCAATTACGGCAAGATCTACGTCCGGTTCCCGGCTGCAGTGTCGATGCGGCAGTACCTCGGTGAGCCGGACGGGCCGGTCGCCACGAATGTGGACACCAAGAGATTGGCCATGCAGAAGATGGCGATCGAGGTGGCCTGGCGAATCCTGCAGGCGACCCCGATCAACGCCACCGGGCTGGTGTCGGCAGTGCTGCTGGCGACTCGTGGGCGGGCGCTGACCCTGCGGCAACTGCACCACACCCTGCAGGACTCCCTGGACTACCTGGAACGCAAGAAGACGCCGATGACCAACAGCGCGCTGCGACTGCACTCGCCGGACGGCGTCCGAACCGCCGTCGACGCGCTGTCCAACGGCCATCCGGTGACCCGTGTCGACGGCGGTCACGAACCGGTCTGGCGCATCGCCCCCGAGGATGAGCTCGAGGGAGCGTTCTACCGCAACTCGCTCATTCACGCGTTCCTGGAGACCTCGATCGTCGAACTCGCGCTGGTGCACGCGGCGCGGGCGGACGCGGCGAACCGGGTCGAGGCGTTCTGGGCGCAGGCGATGCGCTTGCGCGCCCTGCTCAAATTCGAGTTCTACTTCGCCGACTCGGCCACCTTCCGGGCGAACATCGCCGAGGAGTTGGAGTGGAACGAAGCCTGGGAGAGTCAACTCGCCGCCGGCGCCGCGGCGGTCGATGCCATGCTGCGGGCCAAGCGTCCGTTGATGGCCAGCGCGATGCTGCGCCCGTTCTTCGAGGCCTACGAGATCGTCGCCGACGTCCTGTGCGATGCCCCCGCCGACATCAGCCTCAAGGACCTGACCACGGCGGCGCTCGGGGTGGGCAATCAGTACGCGGCGCAGGGTTTGGTGCGCAGCAACGAGTCGGTCTCGGCCCTGCTGTTCGCCACCGCGCGCCAGTTGGCGGCCGACCAGAAGCTGCTCGAACCGGCCGCGGATCTGCGGGAGCGCCGGCAAGCCTTCCTGCACGAGCTGCGCACCATCCTCGGTGACATGGATCGGGTGCATGAACTCTCCGCCGAGCAGTTCTATGCGCGCGAGGCCGCGCTGGCGGCAAAACCGCACTGACCGGCCCAATGGCTGCTAACGTCCGCGCGGCAGGCCCCAACTCACATCACGGAGGTCGACTGTGGCACTCACGACACGCATGGCAGCCGGCACCGCGGTGGCTGCGGCAGCGCTGATGGGAATCGCTCTGTCCGGCTGTTCGGTGTCGGTGCAGACCAGTAAGCCCGAGGTCAGTCCGGCTGATCTGCAGAAGGATCTCACCGACAGGCTCGACAAGGCCGGCAACCCCGCCAAGTCGATCAACTGTGCCGAAGGACTCAAGGGCGAGGTCGGCCAGACCGCCAGCTGCGACGTCATGTTCAGCGACACCAACAGCGTCGAGGCGGTATTCACCGCCACCAAGGTTGAGGGCAGCACAGTCAGCTACGACATCGCACCCGAGCTGACGCAAGAGCAGTTGGCGACGGCGGTTTCCGGCCTGGCGAAAGCCCAGTCGGCTTCCTGCGACGCGGGCCTGGCAGGGAAGGTCGGCGAGTCCACCCAGTGCACCGTGACCATCGACGGGACCGAGTCGGTGCGGGTCGTCGAGGTCAGCCAAGTCGAGGGCCTCTCGATGGACCTCAGCGTTATGCAGGTCGTGCCCAAGGAGCAGCTCGGGGATCTGCTCCTGGCGCGGATCGCCGACGACACCGGCGTGCAGCCCGACGCGGTCGAGTGCATGACCGGGCTGCAGGCCAAGCCGGGTAGCACGGTGGACTGCACCGCGCTCTCCGACGGGGTCAGCCAGCCGTACCGGGTGACGGTGACCACCGTCGATGGCAGCACGATCAACTTCGAGTACCAGGCGCAGCCCTAGGCCGGTTCGGTCGCTCGGCTTTCCACAGCCGCCGCTTTATCCACACGCCGTCGCTCGTCTCACGTCTCGCTGCAGTGTGAGTCGGTTCCAGCCATCAGTCTGGGAACCACATCACGCACCCCGAGAGAGGACGCCCGATCATGTTCGAGACACCCATCACCGTCGTTGGCCGGATCATCACCGATCTACGCCGCCGCGTCGTGGCGGGCCAGGAGGTGATCAGCTTCCGGGTGGCCAGCAATTCCCGCCGGCGCACCGCGGAGGGCACCTGGGAGTCGGGCAACACGCTGTACATCACCGTCAACTGCTGGGGCAGGCTCGTCACCGGGGTCGGCGCGGGCTTGTACAAGGGCGCGGCGATCATCGCGGTCGGGACCGTGCACACCAGCGAGTACGAGGATCGTGAGGGCGTGAAGCGCTCCTCGCTGGAGATGCGCGCCACCGCCGTGGGACCCGATCTAGCCTGGACGATCGCGCGTATCGAGCAGCCGCCCCAGACGCGCGCGGCCGCCGATGCCGCCGAGCTAGACGACGTAGACGACGGCTCCGCAGACGGGCCGGCCGCGACCGACTCTGACCTTGTGTCCGACCCCGACGCCGACTCGGACGGGCTGTCGCTCTCGGCCTGAGGAGGGGCCCCTGCGGGGCCGTGCCTAGGATGAGCGCCGTGGCGGATTTCATCTACACCATGCGCAAGGTCCGCAAAGCCCACGGCGACAAGGTGATCCTTGACGACGTCACGCTGAGTTTCCTGCCGGGCGCCAAGATCGGTGTCGTCGGCCCCAACGGGGCGGGCAAGTCCAGCGTGCTGCGCATCATGGCCGGTCTCGATCAGCCCAACAACGGCGATGCGTTCCTGGCACCCGGGGCCACTGTGGGAATCCTGCAGCAGGAGCCCCCGCTCAACGAGGACAAGACCGTCCGGGAGAACGTCGAGGAGGGCCTCGGCGACATCAAGGTGAAACTCGACCGGTTCAACGAGGTCGCTGAGCTGATGGCCACCGACTACACCGACGACCTCATGGAGGAGATGGGCCGGCTGCAGGAGGAGCTCGATCACGCCGACGCGTGGGACCTCGATTCGCAACTCGAGCAGGCCATGGATGCGCTTCGCTGCCCGCCGCCCGACGAGCCGGTCACCCACCTCTCCGGGGGCGAGCGGCGCCGGGTCGCGCTGTGCAGGCTGTTGCTCAGCAAGCCGGACCTGTTGTTGCTCGACGAGCCGACCAACCATCTCGACGCCGAAAGCGTGCAGTGGCTCGAGCAGCACCTCGCCGAGTACAAGGGTGCGATCCTGGCCGTCACCCACGACCGGTACTTTCTCGACAACGTCGCCGAGTGGATTCTGGAACTCGATCGCGGACGGGCCTACCCCTACGAGGGCAACTACTCCACGTACCTGGAGAAGAAGGCTGAGCGCCTCGAGGTGAGCGGCAAGCGCGACCAGAAACTGCAGAAGCGGCTTCGCGAGGAGCTGGCCTGGGTGCGGTCGGGAGCCAAGGCCCGTCAGGCCAAGAACAAGGCGCGGCTGCAGCGCTACGAGGAGATGGCGGCCGAGGCCGAGAAGACCCGCAAGCTGGACTTCGAGGAGATCCAGATCCCCACCGGCCCACGGCTGGGCAGCCTCGTCGTCGAGGTCGACCACCTCGACAAGGGCTACGACGGCCGGGTGCTCATCAAGGATCTGTCCTTCACGCTGCCGCGCAACGGGATCGTCGGTGTGATCGGGCCCAACGGGGTCGGCAAGACCACCCTGTTCAAGACCATCGTCGGGCTGGAGAAGCCCGACAGCGGGACGGTGCGCGTCGGTGACACGGTCAAACTCAGCTACGTCGACCAGGGCCGGGCGGGTATCGACCCCAAGAAGACGGTCTGGGAGGTCGTCTCGGACGGCCTGGATTTCATCGAGGTCGGCCAGAACGAGATCCCGTCGCGGGCCTACGTCTCGGCGTTCGGCTTCAAAGGCCCCGATCAGCAGAAACCGGCCGGCGTGCTGTCCGGCGGCGAACGCAATCGGCTCAACCTCGCCCTGACCCTCAAACAGGGCGGCAACCTGCTGCTGCTGGACGAGCCCACCAATGATCTCGACGTCGAGACCCTGGGCTCGCTGGAGAACGCGCTGGAGAAGTTCCCCGGCTGCGCGGTGGTGATCTCCCACGACAGGTGGTTTCTGGACCGCACCTGCACCCACATCCTGGCCTGGGAGGGCGACGCCTCCAACGAGGCGAAATGGTTCTGGTTCGAGGGCAACTTCGGAGCCTACGAGGAGAACAAGGTGGAGCGGCTGGGCGCGGAGGCCGCTCGTCCGCACAGAGTGACCCACCGCCGACTCACTCGGGACTAATGTCGGCCCCATGACGGTCGACCGGACACCCGCCGATCTGGCTGGGCTTGCGGACGCCTACGCGGCCACCTACCACGGCCAGCACGGGCAGCCCTTCCCCGACGACGCCGACGGCTCCGGGGGATCCGACGGCACCCCGTCGGTGTCGCCGGAACTCATCGCCGCCCAGGAGCGCCTCGCGCATCAGCGCCGGCCCGACCAGACCCTCGTGCAGGTCTACGACGCCGACGAGCCCGGTGGGTTCGGCCCGGCGATACAGATCGTCACCGAGCAGGCCACCGCGCTCATCGACTCGGTCACCGTCCTGCTGCACCGGCTCGGGGTGGCCTACGTCGCTCTCATGCATCCCCTCGTGCACGTGCGCCGGGACGACTCCGGCGTGCTCATCGATGCAACCACCGGCGGTCATGCACCCCCGGACTGCGTCGACGAGTCCTGGATCCACGTGCAGCTGTCCCCGTCGGTGGACCAGCGCGCCCTGACCGAGGCAGCCCGGCTGCTTCCCCTGGTCGTCGCCGACGCCCGGCAGGTCGCCCGGGACTCGGGAGCGCTGGCGGCGACGCTGGCACATCTGGCCGACGACATCGACGCTGACGACGGGACCCGCTTCGCGGGCCCGGATCGCTCCGACGTAGCGGCCCTGCTGCGCTGGCTCGGCAACGGCCACTACGTCGTTCTCGGTGCCCTGCGCTGCACGGTTGGCGGGGAGAGCGTCGCCGTCGACGAGGCCAGCCGGCTGGGCGTCGCCCGGCTGCGCACCGAACTGCTGCCCCAACTCACCGACTCCGGCGATCTGCTCATGCTCGCGCAGGCCACCATGCCGAGCTTTCTGCGCTACGGGGCGTTCCCGTACATCGTCGCGGTACGCGAGCAGCCCGATGTCGAGCATCGCTTCGTCGGGCTGTTCACCGTCTCGGCACTCAACGAGAACGTGCTCGACATCCCGCTGCTGTCGCGGCGTGTGCAGCAGGCGCTGGCCCTTTCAGAGGATGATCCGAGCCACCCCGGTCAGCTCATGCTCGACGTGATCCAGACCATGCCGCGAGCAGAACTGTTCGCGCTGTCCTCCGAGCAGTTGCTGACGATGGCCAGCCAGGTCATCGACCTCGGGTCGCGGCGCCGCGCGCTGCTGTTCGCGCGCGCCGACCAGTTCGGCCATTTCGTCTCGTGCCTGGTCTATCTGCCCCGCGACCGTTACACGACCGCGGTACGGCTGAACATGCAGCAGATACTGCTGCGCGAGTTCGGCGGCAGCAACATCGACTACGCCGCGCGCGTCAGCGAGTCCCTCTGGGCGGTGGTTCATTTCACGGTGCGGTTACCCGACTCGCCCGATCGCGCGACGATCGATACCTCCGAGGCCAACCGGGTCCGGATTCAGGATCTGCTCACCGCGGCAACCCGCACCTGGTCTGATCGGCTGCTGGGCGCCGGCCAAGTCGGGCGGACCGACACGGTCCTCCTCGAGCACTACGCGGAGGCGCTGCCCGAGGAGTTCAAACAGGCTGTCACCCCGGACGAGGCGCTGAACGACATCGGGCTTATCGAAGCGGTCGCCAAGGACTCGGTGATCCTGCAACTCGAGCCAGGTGACTTCGGCCGGGAGGTCTTTCTCACCTGGTACCTGGGTGACTGCTCGGCGTCGCTGAGCGAACTGCTGCCGATGCTGCAGAGTATGGGGGTCGAGGTTCTCGAGCAGCGGCCCTTCACCGTCAGCCGTCGTGACGGCCTCGAGGTGTGGATCTACCAGTTCAAGATCCGCCCCGAGAGCAACGCCCCGGCGTTCGCCTCCGAACAGGACTGGGACGCCACCGCCGCGCGCTTCACCGATGCGGTCACCGCTATCTGGCACGGCCGCGCCGAGGTCGACCGGTTCAACGAACTGGTGCTGCGGGCCGGGATGACCTGGCAGCAGGTGACGGTGATCCGCGCCTACGCGAAGTATCTGCGGCAGGCGGGCTTCTCCTACAGCCAGTCTCACATCGAATCCGTCCTCAACGGCAACACCGCGACCGCGCGGTCGCTGGTCGCGCTGTTCGAGGCCATGTTCGATCCCGACGCGGCAGCCAAGGGCCTGGACGCCCGGGCTGCCGCGGCGGCGGTGACCGCCGGCATCGACGCCCTGACGAGTCTGGACACCGATCGCGTGCTCAGGGCTTTCGCATCGATGATCCAGGCGACGCTGCGCACCAACTTCTTCGTCACCGACCCCGGGTCGGTCCGCGCCAGAAACGTCGTGTCGATCAAAGTCAACCCGGAGTTGATCCCCGAGTTACCACTGCCACGGCCGAAGTTCGAGATCTTCGTCTACTCCCCGCAGGTCGAAGGCGTGCACCTGCGGTTCGGCAACGTAGCCCGTGGCGGGTTGCGATGGTCGGACCGCCGCGAGGACTTCCGCACCGAGATCCTCGGGCTGGTCAAGGCCCAGGCCGTCAAGAACGCCGTCATCGTCCCCGGCGGCGCCAAGGGCGGATTCGTCGTCAAGCACCCCCCGCTCCCGACCGGTGACGCCGCCGCCGACCGGGAGGCGTTCCGCGCCGAGGGTGTGGCCTGCTACCGGTTGTTCGTCGGTGGTCTGCTCGATGTGACCGACAACGTCGACCGCTCCAGCGGCGGGATCATCCCGCCGGCGCGGGTCGTTCGCCGCGACGGTGACGACGCCTATCTCGTCGTCGCTGCCGACAAGGGCACCGCGACCTTCTCCGACATCGCCAACGACGTCGCGCTCTCCTACGGATTCTGGCTCGGCGACGCGTTCGCCTCCGGTGGTTCGGTGGGCTATGACCACAAGGCGATGGGTATCACCGCCAAGGGCGCCTGGGAGTCGGTCAAGCGCCACTTCCGGGAGATGGGAGTGGACACCCAGTCCGAGGACTTCACCGTCGTCGGCGTCGGCGACATGAGCGGCGACGTGTTCGGTAACGGCATGCTGCTGTCACGCCACATCCGGCTTATCGCGGCGTTCGATCATCGGCACATCTTCGTCGACCCCGCCCCGGACTCGGCGAAGTCGTTCGTGGAACGTCAGCGCCTGTTCGAGCTGCCCCGTTCGAGCTGGGAGGACTACAACGCGGATCTGATCAGCGCGGGCGGCGGGGTTTTCAGCAGACAGCAGAAGGCGATCGCGATCACCCCGCAGATGCACGACGCGCTGGGAATCGACTCAAGCATCGCCGAGATGACACCGCCCGACCTGATCCGCGCGATCCTGCTCGCGCCGGTGGATCTGCTCTTCAACGGGGGAATCGGCACCTACATCAAGGCCGAAGCGGAGTCGCAGGCTGCGGTCGGCGATCGGGCGAACGATGCGGTCCGGGTCAACGCGAACGAATTGCGGGCGAAGGTGATCGGCGAGGGCGGAAACCTCGGGGTGACCTCCCTGGGGCGGGTCGAGTTCGATCTGTGTGGGGGCCGGATCAACACCGACGCCCTGGACAACTCGGCCGGCGTGGACTGCTCCGACCACGAGGTGAACATCAAGATTCTGGTCGACTCGCTGGTCAACGTCGGCAAGGTCGATCCGGATCGGCGCACCGAACTGCTGGCGTCGATGACCGACGAGGTGTCGCGGCTGGTGCTGACCGACAACAGCGATCAGAACGATCTGATGGGTACCAGCCGGGCCAATGCGGCATCGCTGCTCAACGTGCACGCCCGTCAGATCCAGCAACTCGAGGAACGCCGCGGGCTCAACCGTGAACTTGAGGCGCTCCCCACCGACAAGGAGATCGCCCGACGCCAAGAAATCGGTCTCGGCCTGACGTCCCCTGAGCTGGCGACGCTGATGGCGCACGTGAAACTGGCCCTGAAGGAAGATGTCCTGGCCAGTGACCTGCCCGATCAGGAGGTGTTCGCCGCCAGGCTGCCCGCGTACTTCCCGGCCCAGCTGCGCGACAACTTCGTCGACGAGATCCGTTCCCACCAGCTGCGACGAGAGATCGTCACGACCATGCTGGTCAACAACGTCGTCGACACCGGCGGCATCACGTTCGCCTACCGCGCCACCGAGGACGCCGGTGTGGGCTACGTCGATGCGGTGCGGGCGTTCGCGGCGACCGACGCCATTTTCGGCATCGGGCACACCTGGCGGCTGATCCGCACCGCCGCCCAACTCAACGGCATCGCCTGCGACGTATCCGACCGTATGACGTTGGATCTGCGGCGACTGCTCGACCGCGCCTCGCGGTGGTTCCTGAACTACCGTCCGCAGCCGCTGGCCGTCGGCGCCGAGATCAACCGATTCGCGGCGACCGTTGCGGAATTGGCACCGCGGATTCCGGAGTGGTTACGCGGCGACGACCGGGCCATCGTCGTCAAGGAGGCGGCGGAGTTCAGCGCCGGCGGAGCCCCGGAGGATCTCTCCTACACCGTGGCCACCGGGCTCTACCAGTACAGCCTCCTCGACGTGATCGACATCGCCGACATCGTCGAGCGCGATCCCGCCGAGGTGGCCGACTCCTACTTCGCGCTGATGGACTACCTCGGCACCGATGGCCTGCTGACCGCAGTCTCCGCGCTGCCGCGCGACGACCGCTGGCACGCGCTGGCCCGGCTGGCGATCCGCGACGACATCTACGTCTCGCTGCGCGCACTGTGCTTCGACGTCATCGCCGCAGGGGAGCCCGGCGAGACGGGGGAGCAGAAGATCTCCGAGTGGGAGCACAGCAACGGCTCGCGGGTCCAGCGCGCGCACCGCACGCTCACCGAGATCTATGCCAGTGATGCCTTCGATCTCGCCACCCTCTCGGTGGCGGCCCGCCAGATCCGCAGCATGACAAGGACGACCGGAAAAGGCACGAGTGGCTGAAACGTGAGCACGGGGTTCACCACCGGCGTGCACGTGCGCTGGTCGGACATCGACACCTACCAGCACATCAACCACGCGACCATGGTGACGATCCTGGAGGAAGCGCGGGTCGACTTTCTGCGGGAGCCCTTCGCCGAGGACATCACCACGATCGGGCTGCTCATCCATGAGGTGCGCGTGCTCTACAAGGGCCAGTTGCGGCTGGCCGATTCGCCGCTGCAGGTCACCATCCGGACCAAGCGGCTGCGCGCGGTCGACTTCACCCTCGACTACGAGGTCCGCTCGGTCAGCGCCGACGCCGGCTCGCGACCGGCGGTGATCGCCGAGACGCAGTTGGCAGCGGTCCACATCGAAGAGCAGCGCCTGGTGCGGCTCTCGCCGGTCCATCGGGAATACCTGCAGCGCTGGATGCGATGACGCGGCAAGGACTCGCAGAACGGCTCTCAGAATGACTCTCCGGCTGGCCGAAGCCGCGCAACGGCAGGACCTGGCGGTGTTCGTCGAGCGCGCACTACGTCTCGACGATGCCGCGGTGATCCGGTTGCGAACCCGGGCCGACGGGCGGGTCGGGGTCTGGGTGGTGACCGGGCTGGGGGTGCTGGCCGGGCGGGTGGTGGCGGGCAGCGTGTATCCCGCGGACCTGTCCTGCGGTGCGGACACCCTGCTGCGGGGGCTGCGCAGCCCGGACGGACCCGATCACATCGACCCGGGACTGCCGATGGACTCCGGCTGGCGCGGCACGCTTCCTCCGGAGACCGGATTCGCCCATCTGGACGACGTGCCGGTGAGCGTGGTCGTCGACCTCGCGCGGAGCGGATCCGACCTGGCCCGTCAGCACCGCGGTCCGCTCGGCCCACCGGCCTCGCTGCTCGACCAGGACGTGCTGCAGGTCAGCTCGGGAGGGATCGGTGTGGCGGTGCCGATGCGCTGTGTCCTGGCCATGGCCGCGATGGGCTTCCTGCCCGAAGCGGCGGCCGGCGGCGATGTCATCCGGGTTCGGGCGCTCCCGGGGTGGCTGCGTCTCGACGCGCGATTCGGATCGGTGTTCTGCCGGCGCGGCGATCCGGCGCTGCTGCTCTGATCCGGCTCAGAACCGGCCGCGGACAGGACTCAGAACGGGGAATTCACCATCGAGTTCGCCGCCATCTCCAGATAGGCCAGCAACTCGCGGCGGTGCTCGTCGTCGAGGGTCGCCGAGTCGAGCGAGGCGACCGCCGTGCGCATACACCGCAGCCATGCGTCGCGTTCGATGAAACCGATCCGGAACGGGGCGTGCCGCATCCGCAGCCGCGGGTGGCCGCGCTGCTCGGAGTAGGTTCGCGGGCCGCCCCAGTACTGCTCCAGGAACATCCGCAAGCGGTCCTCGGCGGCGTCCAACTCGTCCTCGGGATACAGCGGCAGCAGCACCTCGTCCTCGCGCACCAGCTCGTAGAACCGGGATACCAGGGTGCGGAACGTCGCCGCGCCGCCGACCGCCTGGTAAAACGTCTGAGCAGACTGGGGAGTCTGTGGTGGTTGTGCCACGTGTCCATTCTGGTCTATCGCGCCCGCGGCGCCGAACCCCCCGCCAACGCAGGTGGAATGCGCGGGGAACACGGCGCGAATACACGTGCGATCGGCGCCGATCCGTGGTGCACTGGTCTGTGGAGGACGCATGGCGCAGCGCAAACGGAACCGCGGACACCGTGCCGCGGCAGGTTCTGTCGGGCTCGCGCCCGCCCTGCACCCGGTCGAGACCCGCTCGCCGCTGGAGAATTCGCTGTGGGGCCGGCGGCGCGTCCTGCTGCTGAACTCCACCTACGAGCCGCTGACCGCCCTGTCGATCCGCCGCGCGGTGGTCATGATTCTGTGCGGAAAAGCCGACGTCGTGCACGAGGATCCCGGCGGGCCGGTCATCCACTCGGCCTCTCGGGTCATCACGGTCCCCTCGGTGATCCGGCTGCGCTGCTACGTCCGGGTGCCCTACCGGGCCCGGATACCGATGACCCGCGCCGCGCTGATGCATCGGGACCGCTTCCGCTGCGCCTACTGCGGCGCCAAGGCCGACACCGTCGACCATGTGGTTCCGCGCAGCCGCGGCGGCGAGCACACCTGGGAGAACTGCGTCGCCGCCTGCTCGACGTGCAACCATCGCAAAGCCGACCGGCTGCTGGCCGAACTGGGCTGGACGCTGCGCCTGGTGCCCACCTCGCCGCGGGGCCAGCACTGGCGGCTGCTGAGCGCGGTCAAGGAACTCGACCCGGCCTGGATGCGCTATCTGGGCGAAGGCGCAGCCTGAGCGAATTTCCGCGCCCCGGCCTCCCCGGTGCGACGCCTGCGCTACCGTTTTCGGTGTGAACTCGACTCTCCTGCACGCGCTCTACGTCGCGGTGCCCGTCGGGCTGGGGGCGCTGCTTTATGCGCTGTTCGCCCGCGCGGACAGGCATCCGCCCACCTACTCGATGTCCGAGCCATGGACGCATCCCCCGATCCTGTGGGCGGCCACCGATGAGGCACTCCCGGGCGGACACGACAGCGCGGGCGTGACCGTGGGAGGTGGGGCGAGTGGCCGGTGGTGAACGCGCCGTAGCGCGAACCGACACCTCGCTGCCCGTCGGCTGGGCGGTGACCTCCAGCGGCCGGATCTCCGCGGTCAGCCAGCCTGACGAGTTGCCGGTCCAGTACCCCTTCCCGATCAGGGATCTCGTCGAGCTCGACGACGCACTGACCTACGGCAGCCGCCGATCACGGGCGCGTTTCGCGGTCTACCTCGGCGATCTGGGCAGTGACACCGCCGCCAGGGCGCGCGAGATCCTCGCCGACGTGCCGACACCCGACAACGCCGTGCTGCTCGCGGTCTCGCCCGACCAGCGGGCGATCGAAGTGGTCTACGGGGCGGATCTGCGTGGCCGGGGCGCGGACACGGCCGCGCCGATCGGGGTGTCGACCGCCGCGGCGGCCTTCAAAGAGGGCAAGCTCATCGCCGGTCTGGTCAAGGCGGTCGAGGCGATGTCGGCAGGCATCTCCCCGCCCTAGGCGTACCCGGGCGTCAGGAGCCCGACCCGTCATGCCGGCGAGCCCGCAGCGACCGCTCGACCCCGGCCCGGCCCTCCAGGACCAGCCGACGCAGCGGCGGGGGCACGTGCAGCCCGCCGAGGAACCAGTCGGCGGAGGCCAGCCCCTCGTCGCTGACGTCCCAGGACGGGTAAAGCCCCACCACCACGGTCTGGGCGACCTCGCTGGACCGACGCTCCCAGACCGCCCCGATCGTCTCGAAGTAACGTCGGGTGAAGGGCTGCAGGATCTCGGCCTGCCCGGGCTGGACGAATCCGGAGATGATCGAGCGCGCGGTGATGTTGGGCAGCGTGTCGTCCTCGATGACCTCCCGCCAGGCCCGCTCCTTGACCGCGATCTGCGGCCGGGCTGCGGAAGCCGCCGCGGCGTGCCGCCGGCCGGCCGCGGTCGGATCGCGTTCGGCCTCGGCGTCGATGAACGGCGAGGGCAGGCCGTCGGCGTCGACCCGGCCGCCGGCTGCCAACGCGGCGACGATGCGCCAGCGCAGGTCGGTGTCGATCTGCAGGCCGCGGAGCCCGAGTTTCGCCGGGTCGCACTCGAGTAGGTCGGCCAGCAACGTCAGCTGATCTGGTCCGAGCACCGATGTGCACAGGGCGTTGACGTAGGCCAGTTGGTGGTCGGATCCGGCATCGGCACCGCGGGCCAAGTCCACCAGCCGATCGGTGAACTCCGGCCAGCCATGCCCGGCCGCCCAGGCCGGATCTGCGTAGGTGTTCAACGCGGTCTGCGCCTGCAGCAGCAGTCGCTGGGCTACGCCCACCTCGGTCTCGGCGTGCACACCGCCGGCGACCAGAGCGACGAAGTCACGAGCCCTCATCTCGGCGTCGCGGGTCATCTCCCAGGCGGCTGACCACACCAGCGTGCGGGGCAGCGGTTCGGCGATGTCAGCGATCCTGCGCAGCGCGGTATGCAGCGACCGCTCGTCGAGCCGCATCGAACAGTAGGTCAGGTCGTCGTCGTTGACCAGGATCAGCTTGCCGCTCGAGACTCCCTGCAGCGCAGCGACTTCGGTTGTCGGGCCGGCGATGTCGAGTTCCCGGCGGTGCACCCGGACGAGTTTCCCGGAGGCGTCGTCGTCGTAGATCCCGACGGCGAGGCGGTGCACCCGGGTTTCGCCCGCGCCGGGAGCCGCGCCGCCCTGGCTGATCGCGAATCGGGTGAATCGGCCCTCGGCGTCGACGTCGTAATCGGCCCGCAGCGCGTTGAGGCCGGTGGTCCGCAGCCACTGCCGGCCCCAATCGGACAGATCGCGTCCGGACGCCCGTTCCAATGCGCCCAGCAGGTCGTCGAAGGTGGCGTTGTCGAAGGCGTGGGCGGCGAAGTAGTCGCGCAGGCCGGCCAGGAAGTGCTCCAGTCCCACGTAGGCCACCAGCTGCTTGAGCACGCTGGCGCCCTTGGCGTAGGTGATGCCGTCGAAGTTGACCTCGACCGCGTGCAGGTCGGGGATATCGGCGGCAACCGGGTGGGTCGAGGGCAGCTGATCCTGACGATACGCCCACGATTTCTCCACGTTGGCGAAGGTGGTCCAGGCCTGCGTGTACTCGGTGGCCTCAGCCTGGCAGAGCACCGAGGCGAAGGTCGCGAAGGACTCGTTGAGCCACAGGTCATCCCACCACCGCATGGTCACCAGGTCGCCGAACCACATGTGCGCCATCTCGTGCAGCACTGTCTCGGCACGCCGCTCGTAGGAGGCCCGGGTAACCCTGCTGCGGAAGACGTAGTCCTCGAGGAAGGTCACCGCGCCGGCGTTCTCCATGGCGCCGGCGTTGAACTCCGGGACGAACAGCTGGTCGTACTTACCGAACGCGTAGGGCACCCCGAAGTTGCGGTGGTAGAAACCGAAACCCTGCTTGGTTTCGGCGAAGAGCCGTTCAGCGTCCATGAACTGCGCGAGCGAGGCCCGGCAGAAGACTCCCAGCGGGATCTCACCGAAGTCGTCGACGTACACGTCGTCCCAGCGGGCATAGGGGCCGGCCACCAGCGCCACCAGGTAGGTGCTCATGCGGGGAGTGGTCGCAAAGGTGTGGACGGCGTTGTCGCCGTCGCGCTGCACGCTCGCCGGTGCCCCGTTGGAGATCACCTGCCAGTGCGCGGGGGCGGTGACGGTGATGTCGAAGACCGCCTTGAGATCGGGCTGGTCGAAGCAGGCGAACATGCGCTTGGCATCGGCCGTTTCGAACTGCGAGTACAGGTAGACCTCGTCGTCAACCGGGTCGACGAAGCGGTGCAGTCCCTCACCGGTGTGCGAGTAGCGGCAGTCGGCATCCACGACGAGCACGTTGTCCCGTTCGCACCCGATCAGAGGGATGCCCCGTGACTCGTCGTATCCGGAGACGTCGATGGCGTGCCCGTTGAGAGTCGCCCGACGGACGGTGTCCGCGGCCAGGTCGATGTAGGTGTCCGCGCCGGGCAGGGCCTCGAAGCGCACCTCGGTGACCGACCGGAAGACCCGGTCACCGGCGGAGAGGTCCAGGTCGATCCGGTAGCGCTCGACGGTGATCAGCGCGGCGCGCTCGACGGCCTCGTCCCGGGTCAGATTGGGAAGCACGAGGTCCAACCTATCCTTAGGCCATGGCTGACAGATCCCGCGCTGATTTCTGGTTCGACCCGCTGTGCCCCTGGGCATGGATCACCTCCCGCTGGATCCTCGAGGTGGAAAAGGTGCGGCCCATCGACGTGGCCTTTCACGTCATGAGCCTGGCGGTGCTCAACGAGGGCCGCGACCTGCCGGAGCAGTACCTCGAGCTGATGAAGAAGGCGTGGGGGCCGGTGCGGGTGGCCATCGCCGCTGAGCAGGCCCACGGTTCGCAGGTCCTCGCGCCGCTGTACACCGCGATGGGCACCCGGATTCACAACCAGGGCAACCGGGATCCCGAACAGGTGATTGCCGAGTCGCTCGCCGAGGCCGGCCTTCCCGCCGAGCTTGCCGCGGCGGCCGGTGACCCGGCCTACGACGCCGCGCTGCGCGAAAGCCATCACGCCGGCATGGACGCCGTGGGGGAGGACGTCGGCACCCCCACCATCCACGTCGACGGGGTCGCGTTCTTCGGTCCGGTGCTGTCGAAGATCCCGCGCGGTGAACAGGCCGGACGGCTCTGGGACGCGTCGGTGACTTTCGCGTCCTACCCGCACTTCTGGGAGCTCAAGCGCACTCGCACCGAACCGCCCAGTTACGACTAAAGTCTCGGCCATGCGCGTCTACCTCGGCGGTGACCACGCCGGTTACGAATTCAAAAAAGCCATCATCGACCACCTGGTCAAGTCCGGCCACGAGCCGGTCGACTGCGGGGCATTCGAGTACGACGCCGACGACGACTACCCGGCCTTCTGCATCGCTGCCGCCCAGCGAACGGTCGCCGACCCCGGCAGCCTGGGCATCGTGCTGGGCGGGTCGGGCAACGGTGAGCAGATCGCGGCCAACAAGGTGCCCGGTGTGCGTTGCGCTCTGGCGTGGAGCGTCGAGACCGCGAAACTCGCCCGCGAGCACAACAACGCCCAGTTGATCGGTATCGGCGGGCGCATGCACACCGAGGACGAGATGTTGGCCATCGTCGACGCCTTCCTGAGCACCCCGTGGTCGAAGGCGGAGCGTCACCAGCGCCGGATCGACATTCTTGCCGAGTTCGAGCGCACTCACGTCGCGCCTCCCGTCCCCGGCGGGTAGACGGTGCCCGAGGGCCACACGCTGCACCGGCTGGCCCGGTTGCATCAGCGGCGTTATGCCGGCGCTCCGGTGCGGGTGTCCAGTCCCCAGGGGAGGTTCACCGACGCCGCGGTGGTCGACGGTCTGACGTTCACGCGGGCGTCGGCGTGGGGAAAGCACCTCTTCCACCATTACGAGGGCGGGCCCATCGTGCACGTGCACCTCGGGTTGTACGGCACCTTCCGGGAAAGTCGCACGCCGCTGGCTGCTCCGGTCGGCCAGGTGCGCATGCGTATCTGCGGTGCCGAGTACGGCACCGATTTGCGAGGGCCCACCGCGTGCGAGGTGATCGACGAGGCGCAGCAGTCCGCGATACTCAACCGGCTGGGCCCCGACCCGCTGCGCTCCGATGCTCGTCCGGACGAGGCCTGGGCACGAATCACGAAGTCCCGCAAAGCGATCGGTGCTCTGCTGATGGACCAATCAGTCATGGCCGGAGTGGGCAACGTGTATCGCAGTGAACTGCTCTTCCGGCATGGAATCGACCCGTATCGGCCCGGGCGCGATGTCGATGAGAGGGAGTTCCGGGTGGCCTGGTCGGATCTGGTGGATCTGATGAAGGTCGGTGTGCGCCGCGGACGGATCATCGTGGTTCGCCCCGAACACGACGTCGGCGCGCCCGGCTACGGTCCGAAGCGGCCCCGCACCTACGTCTACCGCCGTGCGGGAGAGCCCTGCCGGCTCTGTGCGGCGGCGGTCCAGACCGCCGTGATGGAGGGGCGCAACCTGTTCTGGTGCCCGGACTGCCAGACCTGAGGTCGGTGGCTCAGAAGTCCCCGAACCCGCCGAAATCCCCGCCGCCGAAATCCCCGCCGCCGAAGTC
Source organism: Mycobacterium sp. (assembly GCA_018882965.1). Classification (GTDB taxonomy): domain Bacteria; phylum Actinomycetota; class Actinomycetes; order Mycobacteriales; family Mycobacteriaceae; genus Mycobacterium. Next base: position 24,338 of record VEQY01000010.1, read on the forward strand.
CCCGCCACCGCCCCAGCCGCCATCGCCGCCGCCCCAGCCGCCGTCACCGGCGTTGCCCATGTCGAAGCCGGAGTCGCCGCCCTGGTCGAGACCCTGGTCGAAACCTTGATCGAAACCCTGCTCGAATCCGGAACCGAAGCCGCTCTCGAACCCGGCGGCGTCGTAGCCGACGCCGGACATGCCGGAGAACAGCGCGTCGAACAGCAAGACCGACCCCAGGCCCCAGGCTCCAGCCACCAGGGCCGGCTTCCACCACGGCTCGGAATACCAGCCGGCCGGAACCGGCCGGCCCGCCACCCGGCCGCCCGGGTAATAGTTCGCGGTGCGTCGGGTGGGCACCGGGGAGGCCTCGATCTCGCGGCCCTCGAACTGGATGCGGCGGTCCTCGGTGACCACCCCGGCCGCCTTCTGGCCCGCGATGGCCTCCAACTCGGGGCCCGGGTCCATGCCCATCGCCGTGCGGGCCGCCCGCACGTAGTACAGCCCCTCGATCGCGCTCTCCTTGGCCAGCATCGCCTGCTTGGCCGTGGTGGCCTGCTCGATCTGGGAGGAGGCCGCGGTGAATCGCTCCGAGGCGTCGGCCAGCGCCTGCTTGGAGGGCTCGTCGGTCCCGGTGAGATTGAGCACCTGCCCACCGAGCCGCTCGATGACGCGGCGGGCGTCGGCCTTGGCATCGGCCAGACTGGCCGCGGCACGATTCCCGGTGGCCCGCGACGAACTCCAGACCGCCAGGCCGATCACGGCCACGACCACGAGGATGAGGATCAGCAGCGCAGAGTTCATGGCTTCCACAGTACCGATCAGCGGCCGATCGGTGCTGTGTGAAACCGGACTGTGAAACCGGACTACTACAGGACTCCCAGCACGCGGTAGACCTCGTCGCTCAACGACCTGCTGCGGGGGTCCGCGTTGCACTGCGTGGCGTCGAAGTGGTTCATCACGTACCCGTAGCCGATCCGGTGCTCGAGGTCGACGAACCCATAGGAGCCGCCCGAGCCACCGTGGCCGAAGCTGCTCGGATTCGGCCCGGCCACCCCGCGCTGGTTGAGCATGTACCCCAGACCCCAGCCGTGATCGGCCACCCGGGGCCCGAGGACGAGGTCGGTGTCGAAGCCGCCGCGGCACATCCGGGCCGACTCCATCTGCTCGCGGCTGAGCAGCTTCTCCTGCGCGAGCCCGTTGTAGAAGCCGGCCAGCCCCAGCGCTGAGACATGGGCGTTGGTGCCGGGGAACTCGCAGGACCGCCACCGCTCCAGGTCGTGGGATCCCAGTTCGTCGTCGGGGACGAAACCCATCGCCACCGCCAACGCGGCAAGCCGGTGCTGCTCGATCGACTTCGGGTGGGTGGGCGCCTGACCCTCGGTCAGCACGTCGCGGCTGTGCGGCTTGTTGATCATCTCGGCGCACCGGCGATGCTCGGCCGGCGCCAGGCCGATGTGCACGTCGATGCCCATGGGTTCGGCGATCTCGGAGCGCAGGTACTGGCCGATCGTGCGCCCGGTGACGCGGCGCACCACCTCGCCGAGGATGAAACCGAAGCTGACCATGTGATAGCCCTGCGCGGTGCCCGGCTGCCACCATGGTTCGGTGGCGGCAAGCTGCTCACACACCAGGTCCCAATCGGTGACGGCGCGCCAGTGCAGCGGATTGGCCGGGCCGATGACGCCCGAGCGGTGGCTGAGCACGGCGGCGACGGTGATCTCCTCCTTGCCGGCCTGCCCGAACTCCGGCCAGTAGCGGGCCACCGGGGCGTCGAGGTCGATTTCGCCCCGGTCGGCCAGCAGGTGCATGCAGGTGCTGGTCAGCCCCTTGGTCCCGGAGAAGATGCTCGCCAGGGTGTCTTCCCGCCAGAGCCGGCGGCGGCGAGCGTCGGCGTGCCCGCCCCAGAGGTTGACCACCAGCTCGCCGTCGACCCAGACCGCAACCGCGGCTCCCACCTCGGCGCCTGCGGTGAAGTTTGCCTCGAAGGCCCGCCGGACCGAGGCGAAGCGAGGTGCGCAGGTGCCGCCCAGCGGCGGGGTTCGGTCGCGCACGCCCCGAATCTACGGTGATCAGCGCACCGAGAGAACAGCCGGGCGGCAAACAGCCGCCCAACCGCGACCGTGTCGTTATCGCCGCGAATTTGTAGGACGCGAATTTGTAGGACGCGAATTTGTAGGACGCGAATTTGTAGGATCTGTCTACAGCCACCGCTGGCAGGAGGTTCGGGTGTCGTTCGGCACGAGACAGGTCCGGTGGTCACTCGCGGCGTTGGCGCTCGGCGTCGCCCTGGCGGGGCCGCAGGCACTCGGGGTCGCCCGCGCCGACGCCGACGCTCAGGGGTCCCGCACGACGACGAGTGCCGAGTCGGGGTCGGTGACCCGAGGGGCATACGCGGCCCGCGGCACCACGGGCGCCCGCGCCCGGGGCACCCAGGCCGGCGCCGCGGCGCCCAGGCCCGCACCGACACCGGTCCGGGCGTCCAGTGGGCACGCCAGCGCGGTCGGGCTGCCGCCGCCGCCCGACTTGACCTACAACTCGACGATCGCGACCCCGTACGGAAATCTCGGCCAGTGGATGATCAACAAGGACAACCGGATCGCCGACTGGATCGGCACGCCGCAGCCGGTCGACGGCTCCCTGAAGATCGTCCTCGAGGGCATCAACGTCGTCATGGTCGACACCGCCTCGGGAAACGCCACGCAGTCGGTCCGGAATCTCAACGCGTGGATGTCCCGTGCCGGGTTCGGCGCCTCGGCGATCAGCAGCACCGGCTACAAGGGCGCGTTCGGCCCCAATCCGGGTTCGGTGATCCTGGGTCAGCAACCGACCGGGGCCAGCCAGGCCTTCCGTGACTCGTTCTTCCTGTTCGCCAACAGCCACGGCCGGGCCTTCGGTCCCTACCCCAACCCGAACGGCCCGGGCTTCGTGTGGACCGCCGCACTGAGCGAGGAGAACTGGACGATCACCAATCCGCTGACCCACGGCCACGAGTCTTTCGACACCGCGCGCGAGAAACTGCGCAACGGCATGATCGCGGCGGGTGCGGGTGACCTGGGCGAGCTGTTCATGGACAACGTCTACAACGTGGGTGACTACAGCACCGGCGACGCTGACGGGTTTGCGGCCGTCCTCGAATTGAACTCGGTGCTGAAGTCCGCGACCACCCCGCGCGGGAACGCGGTCGGCACCAAGAGCTGAGCCAAGCGGACCGGATAAGCGTCCGCGGGCCTCAGCGCGTGTCGCGACACGACAGGCCGGGTGAGGGGTCATCATCGGGTCTGTGGCCGGGTCGCGGCCGCCTCCTACCCAAGAGAGCACGCCGACATGGCAGTTGACCGGTTCAGAGCGCGAATGCTGCGATTACGCGCGGCCGAACGTCTTTCCCGGGCGGAGCGTGTGCCGGTCGAGGAGGTCTTCGGACGCCGCGAAGAAGCCCATGCCCGGGAACTTGCCCGCTCGCTGGAGCGATCCGCCGAACTGGAAGACCAGCGGCGCGACACGATCGCGCAGCTGCAGGAAGCAGTCGGGCGCCGGGATTTTTTGCGACGCAGTGCCCTGTTTGGTGCCGCCGCCGCGGTACCGGGCCTTAGTGGTTGGACTCCGCGAGCCAACGCGGCAACGGCGCCGCGCATCGTTGTGGTGGGGGCCGGGTTTGCGGGGCTGACCGCCGCCTATCGGATCTACAAGCTCAAAGGCTGGGTGCCTGCGGTCTACGAGGCCCAGGATCGCGTCGGCGGACGAGCGCGGACGATTCGCACGGGTGCCGGCGGCCAGTACACCGAGGCGGGACCCTCCGGGATCAGTTCCAACGAGGCGACGATCAAGAGTCTGGTCGGCGAACTGGGCCTGGGTCCTCTCGTCGACACCTTCCTCAACTACACGAGCGCCGACGATCTGTACTTCTTCGGCGGCCGGAAGATCGCCTGGAGCGCCCTAGCCGCCGGTACCACCGCGTTCTACAACCAGTGCGAGGCAGACTGGGTCAAAATCGGCAAGACCATTCCGTCCTACGCGGCGTCCAACGCGTGGGCGAAGGTGAAGGATTCCCAGTCGCTGTCGTCCTACATCGACGCGGCGACCACCGACGCCAACGCCCGCAGCTATCTCAAGGCGATCTTCGCTCAGGAGTACGGCGGCACGGCCGACCTCACCAGCTCCCTGCATGCAATCCTCGAGGAGGGCAGCTTCTGGGGACCGGAGGCCGGTTATGACGAGCGCTATGCGGTGCCCGGCGGCAACGACACCCTTGCCACCGCCCTCGCCGCTCAACTGCCCGCCGGCAGCGTGCGGTTGAGCCAGCAACTCAGGGCGATTCGGCGCAACGCCGACAAGACCTACACGCTGACCTTCAACGGCGGTAAAGCCAATGCCGACGTGGTGGCAGACCGCGTTGTGCTCGGCATTCCCTTCTCGATCCTCAGGACGGTGGACTGCAGCCGGGCGGGATTCTCGGCCGCCAAACTCCGGGCAATCCAGAACGAGAAAATGGGGTCGAACGCCAAACTCAATATCCAGTTCAAGTCGCGGCCTTGGTCGGATGCCAAGCAGAGCGGTGACTCGACTTCGGATTTGGTCACCGGTGCTACCTGGCAGGCGAGCTACCAGTCGCAGAGCCCGGCGTGGCTGCTCGCCCTCAACAACCGCAACTACGGTTCTGCGGCTGCGCACGGCCTTGCGTCCGCGTCGGTGATCGCCGAGACGAACGTCGCGATCGACAAGCTGTGGCCCGGCTCCAGTCAGCGGGAGATCAGCGGCCAGTTCTATCTGGACAACTGGCCGGCGGATCCGTGGGTGAAGGGTTCCTACGCCTTCTACGGCCCCGGCGGCTTCACCACCATCGGCGGGGCGGAAGCCGGCCGCGAAGGCAACGTCCACTTCGCCGGTGAACACACGGCGCCCTACCCCAGCCGGGGGACCATGGACGGCGCGGTGCAGTCCGGGGAACGCTGCGCCAAGGAGATCGTCGGCTACTGATACGAGGGCCGCCTGAGCAGGCCTCTCGTCGAAAAAGCCGACGTCAGGTCGACCACCGGAGCGGGCGACGGGAATCGAACCCGCGTATCTAGTTTGGAAGACTAGGGCTCTACCATTGAGCTACGCCCGCGTAGTTGCGTGAGCTACGCGGGCTAAATGTACCGGCGATGGCCAGTTCGGTTCCAGTTGGACCCGCCACAACCTGGGCAGGTCGGGTGAAACCGGAGCGACGCATGGCCGTAAGATCGCGCGAACGGCACAGAGAAAATGCACGGTAGCGGGGTGTAGCGCAGCTTGGTAGCGCATCCGCTTTGGGAGCGGAAGGCCGCAGGTTCAAATCCTGTCACCCCGACCCGCTCGACGAACCCGACGCCGACGACACCACCGCGAGGAGCACCACCGTGAAGAGCAGCGTAGAGAAGCTGAGCCCCACCCGGGTTCGCATCAACGTGGAGGTGCCCTTCACCGAGCTGAAGCCGGAATTCGACCGGGCCTACAAGCAACTGGCCAGGCAGGTCCGGCTGCCCGGGTTCCGGCCCGGTAAGGCGCCGGCGCGGCTGCTCGAGGCACGGGTGGGGCGCAGCGCGCTGATCCAGCAGGTGCTCGATGAAGCCCTGCCGAGCCGTTACACCGAGGCGGTGAGCTCCACCGAACTGCGACCGCTGGGTCAGCCCGACATCGAGGTGACCAAGATCGAGGATGGCGAGGAGGTGATCTTCACCGCCGAGGTCGACGTGCGGCCGGAGATCGCGCTACCCGACCTCAACGAGCTGAAGATCACCGTGGACCCGGTGGCGGTATCCGACGAGGAGGTGGAGAGCGAGCTGACCGCGCTGCGCTCCCGGTTCGGCACCCTCAAGCCCGCACAGCGACCGGCCCAAGACGGCGACCTTGTGACCATCGACCTGACGGCGGTCGTCGAGGGCGTGGACATCCCCGAGGTCCGGACGACCGGGCTGTCCCACGAGGTCGGCGCCCGCCAGCTCATCGAAGGCCTCGACGAGGCGATCACCGGACTGGCCGAGGGCGAGTCGGCCACCTTCGTCACCAAACTGGTCGCCGGTGAGCGTGCGGGCGAGGACGCCGAGGTGACGGTGACGGTCACCGGCATCAAGGAGCGTGAGCTGCCCGAGGCCGACGACGACTTCGCGCAACTGGCCAGCGAGTTCGACACCCTGGCGTCGCTGCGCGAGGGACTCTCCGAACAGCTGCTGCGGGTCAAGCGCATCCACCAGGCTGAGAAGATCCGCGACAACACCCTGGAGACCCTGCTGGAGCTCGTCGAGGTGCCGCTGCCGGAGGCGATCGTGCAGGCTCAGGTCAACGCCGCGCTGCACGAGGCGCTGCATCCGATCGACCACGACGAGGAGCGGCTCGCCGAGATCCTGGAAGCGCAGGGAAGCTCGCGGGAGAAGTTCGACGCCGACAACCGAGAGGCCGCCGAGAAGGCGGTCAAGACCCAGCTCCTGATGGACGCCGTGGCCGACGATCTGAGCATCCGGGTGGGGGAGAACGACCTGACCGAGCGGCTGATGCTGATGTCGCGGCAGTACGGCATCGAGCCCCAGCAGCTGGCGCAGATGCTCCAGCAGAACAATCAGCTGCCGGCGATCTTCGCCGACGTGCGCCGCGGCCTCGCTGTGGCGGCCGTGGTCGAGGCGGCCACGGTGACCGACACCGAGGGCGACGTCATCGACACCAGCGAGTTCTTCGGGCCACCGCCGGCCGCCGAAACCGCTGAAGAGCCCCCGGCGGAGGCCTCCGCCGACAAGGACGAGTGACGCCCAGAGCGAACGGCCACTGCGCCGAGGAGTGACCGGGGCGTCGGGTTGGTTAGGGTCAAAGAGGGCGGGTACCAAGGCAGTGCAAGGAATGTTCGAGAAAGCGGGTGCAGCGTGACTCACATGCGTTCCGGTCCGGCCGGGCTGAACCTGGTCGACTCGGTGTACGAGCGGTTGCTCGCCGAGCGCATCATCTTCCTGGGCTCCCAGGTCGACGACGACATCGCCAACCGGCTGTGCGCCCAGATCCTGCTGCTCGCGGCCGAGGATCCCACCAAGGACATCTCGCTCTACATCAACTCGCCGGGCGGCTCGATCAGCGCGGGCATGGCGATCTACGACACCATGGTGCTGGCGCCCTGCGACGTCGCGACCTACGCCATGGGGATGGCCGCCTCGATGGGCGAGTTCCTGCTGGCGGCCGGGGCCAAGGGCAAGCGGTATGCCCTGCCGCATGCCCGCATCCTCATGCACCAGCCCCTCGGCGGCATCACCGGCGGGGCGACCGACATCGCCATCCAGGCCGAGCAGTTCGCACTCATCAAGAAGGAGATGTTCCGGCTCAACGCCGAGTTCACCGGACAACCCCTGGAGCGCATCGAAGCCGACTCCGACCGGGACCGCTGGTTCACCGCGCAGGAGGCGCTCGAGTACGGGTTCGTCGACCACATCATCACTCGCGCGCACATCACCGGAGCTCCCAATGCCTGATCACGCCGACCTGACGCCGCAGGCGCGCTACATCCTGCCGTCCTTCATCGAGCACTCCAGCTGGGGTGTCAAGGAATCCAACCCGTACAACAAACTCTTCGAGGAGCGCATCATCTTCCTCGGCGTCCAGGTGGACGACGCCTCGGCCAACGACATCATGGCGCAGTTGCTCGTGCTGGAATCGCTGGACCCCGACCGTGACATCACGATGTACATCAACTCACCGGGTGGTTCCTTCACCTCGCTGATGGCGATCTACGACACCATGCAGTACGTGCGCGCCGACATCCAGACGGTGTGCCTCGGCCAGGCGGCCTCGGCGGCAGCGGTCTTGCTCGCGGCCGGAACGCCGGGCAAGAGGATGGCCCTGCCGAACGCCAGGGTGCTGATCCACCAGCCGTCGCTGGCCGGCGTCATCCAGGGCCAGTTCTCCGATCTGGAGATTCAGGCCGCCGAGATCGAACGGATGCGCACCCTCATGGAGGACACCCTGGCCCGCCACACCGGCAAGGACTCGGCCGTCATCCGCAAGGACACCGACCGGGACAAGATCCTGACCGCCGATGAGGCCAAGGAGTACGGCATCATCGACTCCGTACTGGCGTACCGGAAGCTGTCAGCCCAGAACGCCTGACCGCACGTCGTTTTGATAACGGAGGCGACACGCCAGAGCGGCGGTGGTGCGTGACACAGCGACGTGGGCGGAAATTGGCGATATGTTCCCTTTCGGCGGTTTGTTAGCAGACGACTAGGCTGGTTCTGCTCCATATCAGTCGCATCCTGGCTGAGGGAGCGGGTAGCGTCGACACAGAAGTTCGAGACTGACGGCAAAGGAAGTAGGCCTCCCCACCATGGCGCGCATCGGAGACGGCGGTGACCTGCTGAAATGTTCGTTCTGTGGCAAGAGCCAGAAGCAGGTCAAGAAGCTCATCGCGGGTCCGGGCGTCTACATCTGCGATGAGTGCATCGACCTGTGCAACGAGATCATCGAAGAGGAGCTTGCCGACAGCGACGAGGTGAAGCTCGATGAGCTTCCCAAGCCGGTCGAGATTCGGGAGTTCCTCGAGGGCTACGTCATCGGCCAGGACACCGCAAAGCGGACCCTGGCGGTCGCGGTCTACAACCACTACAAGCGGATTCAGGCCGGCGAGAAGACCCGCTCGGCGGAGCCCGTCGAGCTGGCCAAGTCCAACATCCTCATGCTCGGCCCCACCGGCTGCGGCAAGACCTACCTGGCCCAGACCCTGGCCAAGATGCTCAACGTGCCCTTCGCGATCGCCGACGCCACCGCGCTGACCGAGGCCGGCTACGTGGGCGAGGACGTGGAGAACATCCTGCTCAAGCTGATCCAGGCCGCCGACTACGACGTCAAACGCGCCGAGACCGGGATCATCTACATCGACGAGGTCGACAAGATCGCCCGCAAGAGCGAGAACCCCTCCATCACCCGCGACGTCTCCGGCGAGGGCGTCCAGCAGGCGCTGCTGAAGATCCTGGAGGGAACCCAGGCCTCGGTGCCCCCGCAGGGCGGCCGCAAGCACCCGCATCAGGAGTTCATCCAGATCGACACCACCAACGTGCTGTTCATCGTGGCGGGGGCCTTCGCCGGTCTGGAGAAGATCGTCGCCGACCGGGTCGGGAAGCGCGGGCTGGGATTCGGCGCCGAGGTCAAGTCCAAGGCCGAGATCGACACCCAGGACCATTTCGCCGAGGTCATGCCCGAGGACCTGATCAAGTTCGGGCTGATCCCGGAGTTCATCGGCCGGCTGCCGGTGGTCGCCTCGGTGACCAACCTCGATAAGGACTCCCTGGTCCAGATCCTGTCCACGCCGAAGAATGCGCTGGTCAAGCAGTACACCCGGTTGTTCGAGATGGATGGGGTGGAGCTCGAGTTCACCCCCGACGCACTGGACGCGATCGCCGACCAGGCCATCCACCGCGGCACCGGCGCGCGCGGGCTGCGGGCCATCATGGAAGAGGTCCTGCTGCCGGTCATGTACGACATCCCGAGCCGCGACGACGTCGCCAAGGTCGTGGTGACCCGCGAGACCGTGCAGGACAATGTGTTGCCGACGATCGTCCCGCGCAAGCCGTCGCGCAGCGAGCGCCGCGACAAGTCCGCCTGAACCCCGCCGACCGCGCGGTTTCATACGCGACTCGCCGCCCCCGGCGTATCGAATCGCACACTCGTCGGCTAGGTCACCCGGTCCGGACGGGTGTAGACGTTCATCGACTCGCCGCGCAGGAACGCCACCAGCGTCACCCCGGACGCGGCGGCGACGTCCACGGCCAGGGTCGAGGGGGCGGAGACGGCGGCAAGGATCGGGATCCCCGCCATCACGGCCTTCTGGGTGAGCTCGAAGGATGCCCTGCCGCTGACCAGCAACACCGTCCCGGTCAGCGGGATGCGATCGGCCTCCAGCGCCCAGCCGATCACCTTGTCGACCGCGTTGTGCCGACCGACGTCCTCGCGCACGACCAGCAGGGAGCCGTCGACGCCGAACAGGGCCGCGCCGTGCAGCCCGCCGGTGCTGGCGAAAACCTTCTGCGCCGCCCGCAGCTTGCCGGGCAGCCCGGCGAGCACCGCGGCCGGCACCGTCGCCGGATCGTCGCCGGGGGCGAAGCGGCTGACCAGGTGCACGGCCTCCAGTGAGGCCTTGCCGCACACCCCGCAGGAGGAGGTCGTGTAGAAGTTCCGGGTCACGTCGGTGTCGGGATCGGGTACCTCCGGGCTCAGCGTCACCTCCAGCACGTTGTAGGAGTTACCGGACGTGTCCTCGGCGGCGCCGTGGGCATCCGGGCAGTAGCGGACCGTGCGGATGTCGTCGCGGTGGGCGATGACGGCCTCGGTCAGCAGGAATCCCTGCGCCAGCTCCACATCCGAGCCGGGGGTCCGCATGGTGACCGTCAGCGGGGATCCGTTGACGCGGATCTCCAGCGGCTCCTCGACGACAAGGGTGTCGGAACGGTCCACGGCGTCGGTCGCATCGAGGTGACGGACCCGCCGCCGCGACGTCACCCGGCCCACGGTCGGCCCAGATGTCGATTGCTGCGGTGCGGGGGGCCGGGCATGCCCTGAATTTACCCGCCAGCGGCTAACTTCTTAAGAATCGCTTGCCGGGGGTATCCGGCGACTCCTCAGTCCGCGCGCCGGGACCGCCTGTCCCGACGGTGACCTGTGCGAAGCGACGGCGTGTCCAGGTAGGCGATCCGGCACCAATTTTAAGAGAGTGCAATAATCATTTTAAGTCGAGAGTGGCGTTCCCGGGCACGCGTGTCGCAGCGTCGCTGACCGATTTTGCTGCGAGTTGACGGAGGACGGCAAGGTGAGCGCGAACGGCAGCGTAGACCCTGGCCGGGGACCTGAGAAGCTGGAAAAAGTCGTGATCAGGTTCGCCGGTGACTCCGGCGACGGCATGCAGCTGACCGGCGATCGCTTCACCGCCGAGGCCGCCCTGTTCGGCAACGATCTGGCCACCCAGCCCAACTACCCGGCCGAGATCCGCGCACCGCAGGGAACCCTTCCGGGGGTGTCGTCATTTCAGATCCAGATCGCCGGTTACGACATCTTCACCGCGGGTGACCGCCCGGACGTCCTGGTGGCGATGAACCCGGCCGCGCTCAAGGCCAACCTCGCCGACCTGCCGCGCGGTGGGGTGGTGATCGTGAACACCGACGAGTTCAGCAAGCGGAATCTGGCCAAGGTCGGCTACGTCACCAACCCCCTCGACGACGGTGCGATGTCCGACTTCGTCGTGCACCCGGTAGCCATGACCACCCTGACCATGGGCGCGGTCGAGTCGACCGGGGTGGCGAAGAAGGACGGCGAGCGGGCCAAGAACATGTTCGCGCTGGGACTGCTGTGCTGGTTGTACGGACGTTCCGTTGACACCAGCGCGGAATTCATCCGGGAGAAGTTCGCGCGCAAGCCCCAGATCGCGGAGGCCAACGTACTCGCGCTGCGGGCGGGCTGGAATTACGGCGAGACCACAGAGGCCTTCGCGACCTCCTTCGAGGTTCCCCGCGCTGATCTGCCGCCCGGGCAGTACCGCCAGATCTCCGGCAACACCGCCCTGGCCTACGGCGTGGTCACGGCTGCCCACCTGGCGGGCACCCAGGTCGTTCTCGGCAGCTACCCGATCACGCCGGCCTCCGATATCTTGCACGAACTGTCCAAGCACAAGGGCTTCGACGTCGTCACCATTCAGGCCGAGGACGAGATCGCCGGTGTCTGCGCGGCGATCGGAGCCTCCTACGGCGGCGCACTCGGCGTCACGAGCACCTCGGGTCCGGGCCTGTCGTTGAAGTCGGAGGCCATCGGGCTGGCGGTCATGACCGAACTGCCGCTGCTGGTCGTCGACGTCCAGCGCGGCGGTCCGTCGACCGGGTTGCCCACCAAGACCGAGCAGGCCGACCTGTTGCAGGCGATGTTCGGGCGCAACGGCGAATCCCCGGTTGCCGTGCTGGCCGCCCGCTCCCCGTCGGATTGCTTCGAAGTGGCCGTGGAGGCCGCCCGCATCGCGTTGACCTATCGCACACCGGTGATCCTGCTCTCCGACGGCGCGATCGCCAATGGGTCCGAGCCATGGCGGATTCCCGACGTGGCCGAACTCGAACCGATCGAGCGCAACCTCGCCGAGCCCGGCGCGGATTACCAGCCGTACGCGCGAGATCCCCTCACCCTGGCCCGCGAGTTCGCCATCCCCGGCACTCCAGGTTTGGAGCACCGGATCGGGGGACTGGAGAAGGCGAACGGCTCGGGTGACATTTCCTATCACGGCGCCAACCACGACCTGATGGTGCGCCTGCGGCAGGCCAAGATCGACGGCATCGCGGTGGGCGACCTCGAAGTCGACGACCCCGGCGGCGACGCCGATCTGCTGATGCTGGGGTGGGGCAGTTCGTTCGGGCCGATCGCCGAAGCGTGCCGACGCGCGAGGCGACGCGGGCACAAGGTGGCGCGAGCACACCTGCGTCACCTCAATCCGCTTCCGCGCAACATCGGCGAGATTCTGCGGCGCTATCCGAAAGTTGTTCTGCCCGAGATGAATTTGGGTCAGTTGGCGCTCCTGCTGCGCGGCAGATACCTGGTCGACATCCAGTCGGTGACGAAGGTTGCCGGCAGGGCGTTTCTCGCCGATGAACTTGAGGAGGTCATCGACGCTGCCCTGGACGGCACCTTGAGGGAAAACGAAAGTGGCAAAATGGAATTCGCCAAGCGCTCGGTGGTCAGCCGATGAGTGCACCCATGAAGGCCAAAGACTTCACCAGTGACCAAGAGGTCCGCTGGTGCCCCGGTTGCGGGGATTACGTCATCCTCAACACCGTTCGCAACTTCCTGCCCGAGCTTGGGCTGCGCCGGGAGAACATCGTCTTCGTCAGCGGCATCGGCTGTTCGAGCCGGTTTCCCTACTACCTGGAGACCTACGGGCTGCACTCCATTCACGGCCGGGCCCCGGCCGTTGCCACCGGACTGGCTCTGGCCCGTCCAGATCTGTCGGTGTGGGTTGTCACCGGCGACGGTGACGCGCTGTCCATCGGTGGCAACCATCTCATGCATGCGCTGCGGCGAAACGTCAACATGACAATCCTGCTCTTCAACAATCGGATCTACGGACTGACCAAGGGCCAGTACTCGCCGACATCCGAGGTGGGCAAGGTCACCAAGTCCACTCCCGCGGGTTCGGTGGATCATCCCTTCAACCCGGTGTCGCTGGCTCTGGGCGCGGAGGCGACCTTCGTGGGGCGGGCGCTGGACTCCGATCGGGCGGGTCTGTCGGAGGTGCTGCGGGCCGCCGCCGCCCATCGCGGAGCCGCCCTGGTCGAGATCCTGCAGGACTGCCCGATCTTCAACGACGGGTCCTTCGACGTCCTGCGCCGGGAGGGTGCCGGCGAACGGGTCATCCCGGTACGCCACTCAGAGCCGATCACCTTCGGCGCGGCAGGGGAGTACTGCGTGGTCCGCACGGACTTCGGCCTGGATGTCGCCAAGACGGCCGACGTCGCCGCCGGCCAGGTCGTGGTGCACGACGCCCACGCCGAGAACCCCGCCTATGCCTTCGCGCTGTCGCGGCTCAGCGATCAGGACCTCGAGCACACCGTGATGGGGATCTTCCGGCAGGTGAGCCGTCCGACCTATGACGACGCCGTGCGCGACCAAGTCTCCGCCGCACGCGGCGACTCGCCGCACACTCCCGCCGACCTTCAGGCTCTGCTGCGCGGGCGCGACACCTGGGTCGTCGGGTAGCCATGACGGCACGTTCCCCGCTGGCCGCCGTGGTGCTGGCCGGTGGCGCTTCCCGGCGGATGGGCCGCGACAAGGCCACCATGCCCAGTCCGGGGTCCGCTCCCGGCCACGCCCGCGTGACCATGGTCGAACGCACGGTCGAGGTGCTCAGGGCCCGGTGCGCACCGGTCTTCGTCGTGGCGGCTCCCGGTCAGCAGTTGCCGGAGCTGCAGGCCGAGGTGCTGCGGGACGAGGTCCGCGGGGTGGGCCCACTGCTGGCCACCGGGCGGGGGCTGCGCGCGGCCGGCGACGCCGGGCTGGAATGGGCCTTCGTCTGTGCGGTGGACATGCCGAGGCTGACCGCCGAGATCATCGACGATCTGGTGGCGGGCACCGAGGGCGTGGACGTCGTGCTGCCCTGGGACGGCCGGGAGCACTATCTGGCCGGGATCTACCGGACATCGCTGGCCGATCCGATCGAGGCCCTGGTCGCCGCCGGTGCGCGCAGTATGCGGTCGCTGACCGACAGCGTGGTCACCCAGCGGATCGTGCTGGATCCCACGCCGGCATTGAGCAATGCGAATTCCGCTGACGATCTCGCGACAATCTGAGGTTTATTCAGCCGGTTCCTAATTGAATTTCACAATGTGTTACCAGTGTGACCAATGTTAAAATTGAATTGTGCGGTAAATCGCAAAATCACTGTGATAAGGGTCACACTGTGCGGGCGATCGCACACTGGGGGCGCGGCCCCATGAAACCGCTGTGAACAGCGCGGACAGGTGTCAAATACGTGCCCGTGATCGGTCCGTTATAGGAACGAGATCGGCGTGTCGCCTACGTGACTTCGCCAGCGGATGTTTGTAGCGTCCAAGGAGTTCCCTCGGGACTTGCAATAACCGATTGCTAACCCTGCATGTGAGCGAAATCCGAAAGGCCCATTTCCCGGCGGATTCGCTGTCGCACCTGACCGAGATGGTGCGGCCCCCGGACCGGGGCCCGAACCCCGGTGCCATCCGGCACATGCTCGGCGAAAGGACGAATGTAGTGAAGAACCTCCGCAACCTGCTCGGCATGACTGCCGTCGCCGGCGCCCTGGCCGTTGCCCCGCTCGTCTTGGGTACCGGCGTGGCCAGCGCCGACAGCGTTGACTGGGACGCCATCGCCAGCTGCGAGTCCGGCGGCAACTGGGCGATCAACACCGGCAACGGCTACTACGGCGGCCTGCAGTTCTCCCCCGGCACCTGGTCCTCGAACGGTGGCAGCGGCATGCCGCACCAGGCCTCCCGCGAGGAGCAGATCAGGATCGCCGAGAACGTCCTGCAGACGCAGGGCATCGGCGCGTGGCCGAGCTGCGGCGGGCTGGGCTGACACCCGCCTGAGCTGGTGAAAGAGGCGGCGCCGGAACTCTCCGGCGCCGCCTCTTTCGTCTCCGCACCGGTTGGGACTGACTCTTAGTGAAGTCTCACGAAAATCAACCGCCCCGCCTGTAACACCCCTCCCCGGCGTCACGATCCACATCACAGCCGCGCACTCCGCGCCGCGAACGCCGAAGGGACCACCGATGAGCGTCATCCGCAGGATCGTCACCCTGACCGCCCTGGCCCTGGGGCTCGCTCTCAGCGCGCTGGCCCTGGGCAGCGGGACCGCCGCCGCGGACAGCGTCAACTGGGATGCCATCGCCAAGTGCGAGTCGGGCGGCAACTGGGCGATCAACACCGGCAACGGCTTCTACGGAGGCCTGCAGTTCTCGCCGGCGACCTGGCGGTCCAACGGCGGTGTCGGGATGCCGCACCAGGCCCCCCGCGAGGAGCAGATCCGGATCGCGGAGAACGTCCTGCGGACCCAGGGCATCGGCGCCTGGCCGAGCTGCGGCAAGGCCGGCGGCGCCCCGGCTGTCTTCACCGTGTCGAACACCGAAGGCGTCCCCGCTCCCGCGTCGGCCCAGTGCCAGGGTCTGGGCCGCGGCCCGCTCGGCCTGGTCGACTGGGGCCAGGTGTGCCTGGCCTTCACTGATCCGGGCAAGGCCTTCGCCAACGCTCTGGGCCTGGGCTGAGCTCGTCCGCGGGCCATGCGGCCCCGGGTAAGTTAGCCGCATGACAGGCCGCGAATTCGACATCGTCCTCTACGGGGCCACCGGCTTCGTCGGCAAGCTCACCGCTGAGCATCTGGTCCGGGCCGGAGGTCCGGCGCGCATCGCGCTGGCCGGCCGGTCACCGCAGAAACTGGAGGCGGTGCGCGCGACGCTGGGGGAGTCCGCCGCGTCGTGGCCGATCCTCACCGTCGATGCCGACAAGCCGGCGACGCTGGCCGACATGGCCGCGCGCACCCAGGTGGTGATCACCACCGTCGGGCCCTACTCCAAGTACGGCCTGCCGCTGGTGGCGGCCTGCGCGGCCGCGGGCACCGACTACACCGATCTGACCGGCGAGGCGATGTTCGTGCGGCAGAGCATCGACGACTACCACAAGCAAGCCATCGACACCGGCGCGCGCATCGTGCACGCGTGCGGCTTCGACTCCATCCCTGCGGACATGAGCGTCTACGAATTGTTCCGGCGCACCCGCCACGACGGCACCGGCGAACTGGGCGACACCAACTTCGTGCTGCGCGGGTTCGCGGGCGGTGTTTCCGGCGGCACCATCGCCTCGATGATCGAGGTGTTCCGTGCGGCATCCGGCGACCCCGACACCCGCAGACTGCTCGAGGACCCCTACACCCTCGCCCAGGACCGGATGGCCGAGCCCGAACTGGGTGCTCAGCCCGACCTGGCGCTGCGGCGGGGCCGCGAGATCGCACCCGAACTCAGTGGGCTGTGGGCCGCCGGGTTCGTGATGGCCAAGTACAACACCCGCATCGTGCGGCGCAGCAATGCCCTGCTGGACTACGGCTACGGGCGGACGTTCCGCTACGCCGAGTACATGGGGATGGGCCCGGGGCCGCTGGCGCCGGTGACCGCCGCCCTGACCACGGCGGCCACCGCCGGCAGCTGGGCGCTGGGCAGCCGCGTCTTCCGCTTCCTGCCGCGACGGCTGGTCGAGCGGGTGGCTCCCAAGCCGGGCACCGGGCCCAGCCAGGACGTGCGCGAGCGCGGCTTCTACCGGGCCGAGACCTACACGACCACGACCACCGGCGCGCGGTACGTGGCGACCATCTCTCAGCACGGCGATCCGGGGTACCAGGCGACCTCGGTGATGCTCGGCGAGAGCGGCCTGGCACTGGCACTCGACCGCGACGCCCTGCCCCCGATCTACGGCGTGCTGACCCCCGCCGCCGCCATGGGCGACGCCTTGCTCGCGCGTTTCCCGGCAGCGGGAATCTCGCTGGACTCGGCTCGGCTGGACTAACCGTCGCCCCCTCGCCCGATCAGCTGTGGGCGTACGTCAATCGGCTGCCCGTGGCGCATCTGCTCGACTACTGTCGGAGGAGACTTTCCCACTCCCAGCAAAGGCGGAAAACACCATGGCCGGTCTCGACGACCTGATGAACCAGATCCCGGTGGCGGACATCGCCGCCAAGCTCGGCGCCGACCAGGGCCAAGTGAACGACGCGATCCAGACTCTGGTGCCGACCCTGCTGGGGACGCTGCAGGAGAACGTTCAGGCCGACGACATCGACTCCAGCGAACTCGAGTCGGTGGTGGTGGCCGAGGGCCAGTCCGATCTGCTCGACGGCGGGGTCAACGTCGACCAGCTCGACGTCGGACAGGGCGGGCAGCTGGTCGCCAGCCTCTTCGGCGGCAATGACACCAACCAGGTGGCCTCGGCGCTGGCGGGCGCGGGTGCGGGCAGCGGGGATCTGATCAAGCGGCTGCTGCCGATGCTCGCCCCGATCGTGCTGGCCTACGTCGGCAAGCAGTTCGCGCAGAAGGGCGGCGGGACGGCTCAGGCTCAGGCCGCACCCGGCGGCGGGATCGGCGATGTGCTGGGCAGCATCCTCGGCGGAGCCGGCGGTGGTGGTGGCGGTGGCAACAACAACCCGCTGGGCTCCATCCTGGGCAGCGTGCTCGGCGGCGGCCAGGGCGGGGCGATCGGCAACATCCTGGGTGGCCTGCTGCGCGGGGGCAAGTAAGCCCGTTCCTAGAATCAGTGGGTGGCCCACGACGACACCCGCGAGCAGTCGCTGCCCAAGTCATGGGATCCGGGTGCGGTAGAGGCTGAGATCTACCGGGGCTGGGTCGAGGCCGGCTATTTCACCGCCGATGCCGCCAGTACGAAGCCCGCCTACTCGATCGTGCTGCCGCCGCCCAATGTCACCGGCAGCCTGCACATGGGCCATGCCCTGGACCACACCCTGATGGACGCGCTCACCCGCCGCAAGCGCATGCAGGGCTTCGAAGTGCTCTGGCTGCCCGGCATGGACCACGCCGGCATTGCCACCCAGAGCCTGGTGGAGAAGCGACTCGCCGCCGATGGTGTGCACAAGGACGAACTCGGCCGGGAGCGGTTCGTCGAGCAGGTCTGGGAGTGGAAGGGCGAGTCCGGCGGCACCATCGGGGTCCAGATGCGCCGCCTCGGCGACGGCGTGGACTGGAGTCGCGACCGATTCACCATGGACGAGGGGTTGTCCCGGGCCGTGCGTACCATCTTCAAACGGCTCTTCGACGCCGGGTTGATCTACCGCGCCGAGCGGCTGGTGAATTGGTCGCCGGTGCTGCAGACCGCGATCTCCGACCTGGAGGTCAAATACGAGGAGGTCGAGGGCGAGCTGGTGTCGTTCCGCTACGGGTCGATGGACGACTCGCAGCCGCACATCGTGGTCGCCACCACCCGGATCGAGACGATGCTCGGTGACACCGCGATCGCCGTGCATCCCGACGACGATCGCTACCGGCATCTGGTGGGCCATTCCCTGCCGCACCCGTTTCTGGATCGCCGCATCACCATCGTTGCCGATACACACGTCGATCCTGAATTCGGTACCGGCGCGGTCAAAGTCACCCCGGCGCACGACCCCAACGACTTCGAGATCGGGATGCGGCACAACCTCGCGATGCCGTCGATCATGGATGAGGCCGGTCGGATCGCCGGGACCGGAACCCAGTTCGACGGCTTGGACAGGTTCGAAGCCCGCTATGCGGTCCGCCGGGCGCTGGCCGACGAGGGACGCATCGTCGCCGAGAAGCGCCCGTATCTGCACAGCGTGGGGCACTCCGAACGCAGCGGCGAACCGATCGAACCGCGGCTGAGCCTGCAGTGGTGGGTGCAGGTGTCGTCGATGGCCAAGGCCGCCGGCGACGCGGTGCGCAACGGTGACATCGTGATCCACCCGGCGAGCCTGGAGCCGCGCTGGTTCGACTGGGTCGACGACATGCACGACTGGTGCATTTCGCGCCAACTGTGGTGGGGTCATCGCATCCCGATCTGGCACGGCCCGGACGGGCAGATGGTGTGTCTGGGTCCTGACGAGACACCGCCGCCGGGCTGGGAACAGGATCCCGACGTCCTGGACACCTGGTTCTCCTCGGCCCTGTGGCCTTTCTCCACCATGGGCTGGCCCGACCGGACCGCAGACCTGGAGAAGTTCTACCCGACAAGCGTTCTGGTGACCGGCTACGACATCCTGTTCTTCTGGGTCGCGCGAATGGTCATGTTCGGGACCTTCGTCTCGGGAGACGACGCGATCACCGCGGGCGGCACCCGCGGTTCTCAGGTGCCGTTCGAGAACGTCTTTCTGCACGGCCTGATCCGCGACGAACACGGCCGCAAGATGAGTAAGTCGCGGGGCAACGGCATCGACCCGCTGGACTGGGTCGAAATGTTCGGCGCCGACGCGCTCCGGTTCACCCTGGCGCGCGGCGCGAGTCCCGGCGGGGATCTGTCCATCGGCGAGGACCACGCGCGTGCATCGCGCAACTTCGCGACCAAGTTGTTCAACGCGACCCGCTATGCGCTGATGAACGGTGCAGCGCCCGCGCCGCTGGCGCCGCACGGTGCGCTGACCGATGCCGATCGCTGGATTCTCGGCAGGCTCGAGGAGGTTCGTGCCGAGGTCGACTCTTCGTTCGATAACTACGAATTCAGCCGGGCCTGCGAGGCGCTCTACCACTTCGCCTGGGACGAGTTCTGCGACTGGTACGTCGAATTGGCCAAAGTCCAACTCGCCGATAAGGACCGCACCGCTGCCACGAGGGCGGTACTCGCGACCGTGCTGGACACCTTGCTCAAACTGCTGCACCCGGTGATGCCCTTCGTGACCGAGGTGCTGTGGAAGTCGCTGACCGGGGGTGAGTCACTGGTGATCGCCGAGTGGCCGCAGTCTTCCGGCTTCGCCCTGGATCCATCCGCCGCCCGGCGAATAGCCGATCTGCAGAAGCTGGTCACCGAGGTTCGCAGGTTCCGCAGCGACCAGGGCCTGGCCGACCGGCAGAAGGTGCCCGCCCGATTGGCGGGACTGCAGCAGTCCGGATTGCACGCCGCCGTGCCCGCACTGCAGGCGCTCGCCTGGCTGACCGACCCTGCGGGCGACTTCAACCCCACAGCGCAACTTGAGGTGCGGCTGTCCTCCGGTGCCATCGACGTCGAACTCGACACGTCTGGCACCGTCGACCTCGCCGCGGAGCGGCGTCGGCTGGAGAAGGACCTGGCGATCGCGCACAAGGAATTGGCCGGCACCACAGCCAAACTCGACAGCGAAGCCTTCCTGGCCAAGGCGCCCGGCGACGTCGTCGACAAGATTCGCGACCGGCAGAAGCTGGCCCGCGAGGATGTCGAGCGCATCACCGCACGCCTGGCCGGGCTGGCATGAGCGACCCGACCCCCGACGAGATCGCCTCGCTGCTACAGGTCGAGCATGTGCTCGACAAACGTTGGCCGGAGACGAAGCTCGAGCCCAGCACCACGCGTATCCAAGCGCTGATGGAACTTCTGGGGTCGCCGCAGCACACCTATCCGTGCATCCACGTCGCCGGCACCAACGGCAAGACGTCGGTGGTTCGCATGATCGACGCGCTGTTGACCGCGTTCGGCCAGCGCACCGGGCGCACCACCAGCCCGCACCTGCAGTCGGCGGTCGAGCGGATCGCCATCGACAACCGGCCGATCAGCCCGGCGCGCTATGTGGAGACCTACCGCGAAATCGAGCCGTTCGTGCAGATGGTCGATGCCCAGTCGGTGGCCGAAGGCGGCCCGGTGATGAGCAAGTTCGAGGTCCTGACCGGTATGGCGTTCGCGGCCTTCGCCGACGCGCCGGTTGACATCGCCGTCGTCGAGACCGGTATGGGCGGATCCTGGGATGCCACCAGCGTGGTGGATGCGACGGTCGTGGTGATCACCCCGATCAGCATGGATCACGCCGAATATCTCGGTGCGACCGTCGGGGAGATCGCGGCCGAGAAGGCGGGCATCATCGGCGGCCCCCGCGGTGACCCGCCCGTCGAGACGGTGGCCATCATCGGCCGTCAGCCGCGGGAGGCGATGGCGGTGCTGCTCGGCCACGCCGTACGCGTCGCCGCGGTGGTCGCCCGGGAGGACTCCGAATTCGCAGTGCTTGGCCGCGACGTGGCCGTCGGTGGACAGTTGCTGCAGTTGCAGGGCCTCGGCGGACAGTATCGGGATGTGTTCCTGCCGCTGCACGGCGAACATCAGGCCCACAACGCCGTCCTCGCACTGGCGGCCGTCGAGGCCTTCTTCGGTGCCGGTGCGGCGCGTCAGCTCGACGTCGAGACGGTGCGTGCGGGGTTCGCCGCCGCGACCAGCCCTGGCCGGCTCGAGCGGATGCGCACAGCACCGTCGGTCTTCATCGACGCCGCGCACAATCCGGGCGGAGCGGCCGCGCTGGCTGCGGCGTTGACGTCGGAGTTCGATTTCCGTTACCTGGTAGGTGTGATCAGCGTGATGGGGGATAAGGACGTCGCCGGCATCCTGGCCGCCCTCGAGCCGGTTCTCGACCAGGTGGTGGTCACCGACAACGGCTCACCGCGAGCGTTGGACGTCGAGTCACTGGCGCGTCACGCCGAGGAGGTCTTCCTGGTCGAGTCACGGGTGGTGCGCGCCTCCACGCTGTCCGATGCGATCGAGACCGCGACCGCATTGGTCGAACGGGAGTGTGGCGGGTATGCCGGAGCCGGGATCGTGATCACCGGATCCGTGGTGACCGCCGGCGTCGCCCGCACTCTGTTCGGGAAAGACCCGCAGTGACCGACGGCACAGCGACCGAAGAGGCGCCACCCGATCCGTGGAAGAGCTTCCGCGGCGTCGCGGCCGGGACACTGATCCTGGAGATCGTTGCCGTGCTGCTGGCCCTTCCGGTGGTCGGGTCGGTCGGCGGCGGGCTGACCGTGGGTTCGACGGCCTATCTGCTGGGGTTCGCGCTCCTGCTGGTCGTCTTGGCAGGGCTGCAGGGCAGGCCGTGGGCGATCTGGGCCGACCTCGGAGCCCAGCTGATCCTCGTGGCCGGATTCTTCGTCTACCCCGCCATCGGTTTCATCGGCCTGCTCTTCCTCGTGGTGTGGGCGGTGATCGCCTACCTGCGCGCGGAGGTGCTGCGCCGACAGCGCTTCGGGCTCTTGCCCGGCCAGGAGCCGCCGCCCGGCTGACGGGTACGCTGTCGGCCGTGACGGAGCGGACACTGGTGCTGATCAAGCCCGACGGCGTGCAGCGGCGGGCTATCGGGGACATCATCGGCAGGATCGAACGCAAGGGCCTGACCATCGCCGCCCTCGAACTCAGACATGTCAGCGACGAGTTGGCCAGGGCCCACTACGCCGAGCACGACGGCAAGCCGTTCTTCGGGTCCCTGCTGGAATTCATCACCTCAGGTCCGGTCGTCGCCGCGATCGTCGAGGGTCCCCGGGCGGTCGCCGCATTCCGCCAGCTGGCCGGCGGCACCGACCCGGTCGAGAAGGCCACCCCCGGCACGATCCGCGGTGACCTGGGCCTGGAGACGCAATCCAACCTGGTGCACGGGTCGGACTCGCCGGAATCCGCCGCGCGCGAAATCGCGCTCTGGTTCCCCTCGGCCTGAGCCTCCCGGTCCCGGCGGTGTCCGCCGGTGGTCGTAACCCGGCCGCAGGTGTGGGATACTGAAGCAAGCCACCCGGTAACGGGTAGCCGGAATGAGACTTCAGACGTGCGCGACCACCGCGTCCTGCGGTGCGGCGCGGACCGTCCAGCGGCCATCATTCGAGCCAAACGTCAGCAGATGCCCGGGCACCCCCGGACACAAGAAGCCCTCGCGTGGCCGCGTCGATGAGGACGCGCCCGGGGGCTTGAGGAGAGTACGTGACCAACGATGACAACAACCACGACAACCTTCCCGTCGCCGAGGAGCTGCCTGAGCGCCTGAGGGTGCACTCGCTGGCACGGTTGCTGGATTCCACCAGCAAGCGGGTTCTGGAGGTCCTCGCCGAGATCGACGGCCGCACCCGCAGCGCCCAGTCCAGCGTCGACCGCGCTGACGCAATCAAGGTTCGCGACGTGCTGGCGGCCGGATCCCCCGCGGCCGAACCGGCAACCCAGCCGACATCTGAGGTCTCAGCGGCCTACATGCCGCTCTTCGTCGCGCCGCAAACCGTTCCCGCCCGCCGCGCCGTCGATCCCGCGCCCGCAGAGGCGACCGTCGCGACGGAACTCGCCGACGGCGCCGGTGACGATGACGATGATGACGACGAGGACGAGGACGGGGACGAGCGCCCCGCCGGGCGGCGCCGTCGTCGCGGCCGCCGTGGTCGCGGTCGCGGCAGGGGTGAGCAGTCCGGTCCGGACGGCGATGACGGGGAGTCCGGGGATCAGGCCGAGGATGACGACGCCCCCGACACCGACGACGAGGAGTCCGCCGCGGGGGAGGGAGCGACTCGCCGCCGGCGACGCCGTCGGCGCCGTAAGACCGGCGGGGGCGACGACGCCCAGGACCCCGCAGCGTCCGACGATCCGCCCAACACCGTCGTTCACGAGCGCGCGCCGCGCAAAAAGACCGAGCGCAACGGTGAGATCCAGGGCATCAGCGGCTCGACGCGGCTGGAGGCGAAGCGTCAGCGCCGTCGGGACGGCCGCGACGCGGGCCGCCGTCGCCCGCCGATTCTGTCCGAGGCCGAATTCCTGGCCCGCCGGGAGGCAGTGGACCGGCTGATGGTGGTGCGCGACAAGGTCCGCACCGAGGCCCCGCACGTCGGCGCCCGCTACACCCAGATCGCGGTCCTCGAGGACGGGGTCGTCGTCGAGCACTTCGTGACCTCGGCTGCGTCGGCGTCTCTGGTCGGCAACATCTACCTCGGCGTGGTCCAGAACGTGCTGCCCTCGATGGAGGCCGCCTTCATCGACATCGGGCGCGGCCGCAACGGGGTGCTCTACGCCGGTGAAGTCGACTGGGAGGCGGCCGGACTCGGCGGTTCCAACCGCCGGATCGAACAGGCCCTCAAGTCCGGCGACTATGTCGTCGTGCAGGTCAGCAAGGATCCCATCGGTCACAAGGGCGCCCGGCTCACCACCCAGGTTTCGCTGGCCGGCCGGTATCTGGTCTATGTGCCCGGCGCGTCGTCTACCGGGATCAGCCGCAAGCTTCCCGATACCGAACGTCAGCGGCTCAAGGAGATCTTGCGCGAGGTCGTTCCCGCCGATGCCGGCGTCATCATCCGCACCGCCTCCGAAGGTGTCAAGGCCGAGGACATCCGTGCCGACGTCGAACGCCTTCAGCAGCGCTGGGCCGAGATCGCCGAACAGGCGGAGACCGCCAAGGCCAAGGCCTCCGGTGCGGCCGTGACGCTCTACGAGGAGCCGGACGTTCTGGTCAAGGTGATCCGCGACCTGTTCAACGAAGACTTCTCCGGTCTCGTTGTCTCCGGCGAACAGGCCTGGGAGACCATTAACTCCTACGTGCACTCCGTGGCACCCGAACTCGTGGCCAAAGTGACGCGGTATGACCCGCCCGGCGGTCCTGACGGGCCGGATGTCTTCGCCGTGCACCGTATCGACGAGCAGTTGGCCAAGGCGATGGATCGCAAGGTCTGGTTGCCGTCCGGCGGCACACTGGTGATTGACCGCACCGAGGCGATGACCGTCGTCGACGTCAACACCGGAAAATTCACCGGCTCCGGTGGCAACCTCGAGCAGACGGTCACCAAGAACAATCTGGAGGCGGCCGAAGAGATCGTGCGCCAGCTTCGGTTGCGTGACATCGGCGGCATCGTGGTCATCGACTTCATCGACATGGTGCTCGAGTCCAATCGCGACCTTGTGCTGCGCCGGCTCACGGAGGCGCTCGGCCGCGATCGCACCCGCCATCAGGTTTCCGAGGTGACCTCGCTGGGCCTGGTGCAACTGACGCGCAAACGGTTGGGCATCGGGCTGATCGAGGCCTTCTCCACGACCTGCCCGGAGTGCGCGGGACGCGGAGTGCTGATGCATGCCGATCCGGTGGACACCGCCGCCGCGGCCGGCCGCAAGTCGGAGGGCGGTGGCCGCCGTAATCGGCGCGGGCGAAAGTCCAAGGGCGGCGACGCTGCGGAGGAGGCGAAGGACACCGCCGTCGCGCGGGTCCCGGCGCACGCCGCCGGGGAACACCCGATGTTCAAGGCGATGGCTGCCGCGACCAAGACCGACGACGAGGGCGAGATCGTCGCAGACGTCGAATCCGAGGAGATTGTCGTCCCCGCCGAGGCGGCAGAGGCCGTGGAGATGGAACTCGACGAAGTCGATGACGACGTCATCGACGAGGATGACGATCTCGACCTCGACGAGGACGACGACGAGAACGACGACGACGAGGACGACGAGGACGAGTTCGACGAGGACGACGACGAGGACGAGTTCGACGAGGACGACGAGGACGACGACGACGAGGACGACGACGAGGACGAGGACGGGGATGAGGACGAGGACGACGACGAGGACGACGAGGAGCGAGCCGACGAGCCGATCGACCAGATCAGCGCGGTGCCGTCTGCTGGTCGGCGACCCCGCCGAAGGTCCGCGGCCCGGCCCGCGGGTCCGCCCGACGCCGGCGCGGTTTGACCCTCCGATGCTGGTCACGTAACCTAAGAGAGCTGCCGCGAGGCTTCGCCGGCGGCAGCGGACGCGCCGGTCAGCCCGGTGCAGCCCACACCCCCGACCAGTTCGCGCGCCCCGAGTGGCGCGTGTCCGCGACACGAAGAGGACCCGATGGCAGCCGACAAGCCCGCCGCTGCAGCGACCTACGCGATAGTCAAGACGGGCGGCAAGCAGTACAAGGTCGCCGTCGGTGACGTGCTGAAAGTGGAGAAGCTCGACTCCGAGCCCGGAGCGACGGTGTCCCTGCCCGTCACCCTGGTCGTCGCGGGCGCCACGGTCACCTCCGCCGCCGCAGACCTGGCCAAGGTCTCGGTGACCGGTGAGGTCCTCGAGCACACCAAGGGCCCCAAGATCCGCATCCACAAGTTCAAGAACAAGACGGGGTACCACAAGCGGCAGGGTCACCGTCAGCCGTTGACCGTGCTCAAGGTCACCGGGATCAAGTAGCGACAGGGAGCGACACAGACATGGCACACAAGAAGGGCGCTTCCAGTTCGCGCAACGGCCGCGAGTCCAACGCCCAGCGACTGGGCGTCAAGCGGTTCGGCGGAGAGACCGTCAAGGCCGGCGAAATCCTCGTTCGCCAGCGTGGCACCCACTTCCATCCCGGCGTGAATGTCGGCCGCGGAGGTGACGACACCCTGTTCGCGACCGCGCCCGGTGCCGTCCAGTTCGGTGAGAAGCGCGGGCGCAAGACCGTCAACGTCGTTCGCCCCACACGACCGGAGTAGGCCTCTTTTCGCGGACCTGCGACCGCTGCGAAATCGAGGCCGGTTTCCCGCAGTGAGTTCACGTTCGGCGAGTGAAAGGACGCCCCGATGGCCCGGTTCGTCGACCGCGTCGTAATTCACGTGCGCGCCGGCAACGGCGGCAACGGATGCGCGTCGGTGCATCGCGAGAAGTTCAAACCGCTCGGTGGACCGGACGGCGGTAACGGCGGGCGTGGCGGCAGCGTGATCCTCGTCGTCGACCCCCAGGTGCACACCCTGCTCGACTTCCATTTCCACCCCCACGTCCTGGCGCCTTCCGGCAAGCAGGGCATGGGCGGCAACCGCGACGGCGCCAACGGCGGCGATCTCGAGGTCAAGGTTCCCGACGGCACGGTCGTGCTCGACGAGAATGGCCGGATGCTGGCTGATCTGGTCGGAGCGGGCACCCGCTTCGTCGCCGCCGAGGGTGGCCGAGGCGGGTTGGGCAACGCCGCGCTGGCCTCGCGGGCCCGCAAGGCGCCAGGCTTCGCGCTGCTCGGCGAGAAGGGCCGGGCCCGCGACCTGACCCTGGAACTCAAGACCGTCGCCGATGTGGGCCTGATCGGCTTCCCCTCGGCGGGCAAGTCGTCGCTGGTGTCGAGCATCTCCGCGGCCAAACCCAAGATCGCCGACTACCCGTTCACCACCCTCGTGCCGAATCTGGGCGTGGTGTCGGCCGGGGACAACACCTTCACCGTCGCCGATGTGCCCGGACTGATCCCGGGCGCCTCGCAGGGCCGCGGACTGGGGCTGGACTTCCTGCGCCACATCGAGCGCTGCGCGGTCCTCGTGCACGTCGTCGACTGCGCCACCATCGAACCCGGCCGTGACCCGATCTCCGACATCGACGCTCTCGAAGCGGAGTTGGCCGCCTACCGCCCGACCCTGCAGGGCGACACCACCCTCGGCGATCTGGCCGAACGGCCGCGCGCGGTGGTGCTCAACAAAATCGACGTGCCCGAGGCCAGGGAACTCGCCGACTTCGTGCGGCCGGAGATCGAGACGCGCGGATGGCCCGTCTTCGAGGTGTCCACCGTCTCCCGGGAGGGCCTGCGCGAGTTGTCCTTCGCGCTGTGGGACATGGTCGCGCGCTACCGAGCCGCCCAGCCGCCGGTGGTCGCCCGCCGCCCGGTGATCCGCCCCATGCCGGTCGACGCCAGCGGATTCAGCGTGACCCCGGATCCGGCTCACCCCGGCGGGTTCGTGGTGCGCGGTTCGCGGCCGGAACGATGGATCGCCCAGACCGACTTCGACAACGACGAAGCGGTCGGCTACCTCGGCGACCGGCTTGCGCGCCTCGGGGTGGAGGACGAACTGCTGCGCCTGGGTGCCACTCCGGGCTGCGCGGTCACCATCGGTGAGATGACCTTCGACTGGGAACCGCAGACCCCGGCCGGCATCGATGTGGTGCCCAGCGGCCGAGGCACCGACGCGCGGGTGGAGCGCAACGAGCGAGTGGGCGCCGCCGAGCGCAAGCAGGCCCGCCGGCGTCGCCGCGAGGGCGGTGCGGACGGGTGAGTGCGCACCGCGAGGCGATCCGTGCCGCGCGCAGCATCGTCGTCAAGATCGGCACGACCGCACTGACCGACCCGTCCGGTCTTTTCGACACGGGCCGGCTTGCGGTGCTGGCCGACGCGATCGAGACCCGCATGAAAGCCGGTTCGGATGTCGTGATCGTCTCCTCCGGCGCGATAGCGGCCGGCATCGAGCCGCTCGGACTCAACCGCCGGCCGGTGGATCTGGCCACCAAACAGGCCGCTGCCAGCGTGGGCCAGGTTGCACTGGTGAACGCCTGGAGTGCTGCCTTCGCCCGGTACCACCGCACCGTCGGTCAGGTGCTGCTGACCGCTCATGACATCTCCCAGCGCGTCCAGCACACCAATGCCCAGCGCACGCTGGATCGACTACGCGCCCTGCGCGCGGTCGCGATCGTCAATGAGAACGACACCGTGGCCACCAACGAGATTCGCTTCGGCGACAACGACCGACTCTCGGCTCTGGTCGCCCATCTGGTCGGCGCCGAGGCACTCATTCTGCTGTCCGACATCGATGGTCTCTACGACGGTGACCCGCGCGGCAAGAAGGGGGCGACGGCGCGTTTCATCACCGAGGTGGGTGGGCCCGACGACCTGCACGGCGTGGTCGCTGGAAAGGGAAGCCGGATGGGCACCGGCGGAATGGCTTCGAAGTTGTCCTCCGCGCTGCTGGCCGCCGACGCCGGCGTCCCGGTCCTGCTGGCCGCGGCGGCGGACATCGAAGCGGCGCTGACCGACGCCTCGGTCGGCACGGTGTTCGCGCCGAACACCGAGAGGATGTCGGCCCGCAAGTTCTGGGTGCGCTACGCCGCCGAGGTCGCGGGATCACTGACGCTGGACGCCGGCGCGGTCCGCGCGGTGATCACAAGTCGCCGATCACTGCTACCGGCCGGCATCACCACGCTGTCGGGCCGGTTCTACGGCGGTGACGTCGTGGAGTTGCACGGGCCCGACGGCGATGTCGTCGCGCGCGGGGTGGTCGCCTACGACGCCGCAGAGCTGGCGACGATGATCGGGCGGTCGACATCTGACCTGCCCGCCGAGATGCGTCGGCCCGCCGTGCACGCCGACGATCTCGTCGCGGTCTAGGGTAGCCGCGGCGCCAGCAGAGGCAGTTCGTCGGCGAGCAGGGTGAGGATGGGGGAGCAGCCCGCATCCACCTTCGCCGTCGCGAGGCTGTCACCACGCGTCGGACCGCGATTGACGATCCCGATCGGCATCCCGGCTGCAGCGGCATGCCGCACGAACCGGTAGCCGGAGAACACGGTCAGCGACGACCCGGCCACCAACAGGGCATCGGAACGGTCGATCAGCGCGTACGCCTCGGCGACGACGTCCTTGGCCACGGTCTCTCCGAAGTAGACGATGTCGGGCTTGAGGATTCCGCCGCACGCCGGGCAGTCCACGAAGTGAAAGGAATCGGTGTCGGCGACGGTGGCGTCGGCGTCCGGCGCGACCGCCAACCCGCCGACCCGCTCGGCGCGTTCGGTGAAACCGGGGTTGGCGGCCTCCAGTTGCTCGGCCAGCGCGGCCCGCGAGAGGGTGTGCCCGCAGTCCAGGCACACCACCCGCGCGTAGGTGCCGTGCAGATTGATCACGACGCGGCTGCCCGCCCTGGTGTGCAGCAGGTCGACGTTCTGGGTGATCACCCCGGTCACCACACCGGCGTGCTCGAGTGCCGCCAGCGCGCGGTGGCCGGCGTTCGGAATGGTGGTGGCCATGTGCCGCCAGCCGACGTGGTTGCGGGCCCAGTACCGCCGGCGGTAGTCCCGGCTGGAGGTGAACTGCCGGATCGTCATCGGGTTGGCCGGCGGCGAGTCCGGTCCCCGATAGTCCGGGATGCCGGAGTCGGTGGAGATCCCCGCCCCGGTCAGCACTGCCACCCGACGCCCCGCCAGCAGCGCGACGAGCTCGGGAGCGTCCATGTCACCAGCCTAAATTCCACCCGAAAGCGCCGAAACGCCCACCTGGGCTGGGTTTGAGCGCCGCGACGGGCGACAATTGAACAGTGGACTCCGCCGCGGACTTCGGTTCCGCCTACCGGCACGGCTTCGCCCGGGTCGCCGCATGCACGCACACGACCGTGCTGGCCGACCCCGCGGCCAACGCCGAGTCGGTGTTGCGGATCGCGCGGGACTGCCATGACGACGGAGTCGCCGTCGCGGTGTTCCCGGAGTTGACCCTGTCGGGCTACTCGATCGAGGACATCCTCCTGCAGGACACCCTGCTCGCCGCCGTCGAGACCGCCCTGGCCGAGATCGTCGCCGGATCGGCCGACCTTCTTCCGGTGCTCGTCGTCGGCGCACCGCTGCGGCACCTGCACCGGATCTACAACTGCGCGGTCGCGGTACATCGCGGCCGGGTCCTGGGCGTGGTGCCCAAGT
This sequence comes from Mycobacterium sp., assembly GCA_018882965.1. Lineage (GTDB taxonomy): Bacteria > Actinomycetota > Actinomycetes > Mycobacteriales > Mycobacteriaceae > Mycobacterium. The sequence goes on from VEQY01000010.1 coordinate 54,664, forward strand.
CCTACCTACCGACCTACCGGGAGTTCTACGAGCGCCGCCAACTCGCGTCCGGTGACGACATGGGCGGCTCGATCAGTCTGCTGGGATCGCCGGTGCCCTTCGGTCCCGACCTGCTCTTCGCCGCCGATGACGTCCCGGGTCTGGTGCTGCACGTCGAGATCTGTGAGGACATGTTCGTGCCGATCCCGCCGAGCGCGCAGGCCGCGCTGGCCGGTGCGACGGTGTTGGCCAATCTCTCGGGCAGCCCCATCACCATCGGCCGGGCCGAGGATCGCAAGCTGCTGGCCCGCTCGGCTTCCGCGCGCTGCCTGGCGGCCTATCTCTACGCCGCAGCGGGCGAGGGCGAGTCGACCACCGACCTGGCCTGGGACGGCCAGACGATGATCTATGAGAACGGCCGCCTGCTGGCCGAGTCCGAACGATTCGCAACCGGCGACCGGCGGTCGGTGGCTGATGTCGACCTCGATCTGCTGCGCGCCGAACGGCTGCGGATGGGCACCTTCGACGACAATCGCCGGCACCACCGGGATGCGCTGGAGTCCTTCCGGCGCATCGGGTTTGAGCTCGATCCGCCACGTGGCGACATCGGACTGCGCCGGGATGTGGAGCGCTTTCCGTTCGTGCCCAGTCAACCGGCGCGGCTCGAACTGGACTGCTACGAGGCCTACAACATCCAGGTCTCGGGTCTCGAGCAACGATTGCACGCTCTGGACCATCCGAAGGTCGTCATCGGGGTGTCCGGCGGACTCGACTCCACCCATGCACTCATCGTGGCGGCCAAGGCCATGGATCGGCAGGGCCGCCCGCGCAGCGACATCCTCGCCTTCACGCTGCCCGGGTTCGCCACCGGTGAGCGCACCAAGACCAACGCGATCCAGCTGTCCAAGGCGCTGGGCGTCACCTTCGCCGAGATCGACATTCGGCCCACCGCCGAACTGATGCTGGCAGAGATCGGGCACCCGTTCGCCAGCGGCGAGAAGGTCTACGACGTCACCTTCGAGAACGTCCAGGCCGGGCTGCGCACCGACTATCTGTTCCGGATCGCCAATCAGCGTGGTGGCATCGTGCTGGGAACCGGGGACCTCTCCGAATTGGCCCTGGGCTGGTCGACCTACGGGGTGGGCGACCAGATGAGCCACTACAACGTCAACGCCGGGGTGCCCAAGACCCTCATCCAGCACCTGATCCGCTGGGTGATCTCCGCCGAGGAGTTCGACGAGGAGGTCGGCGAGATCCTCCGCTCGGTGCTGGACACCGAGATCACCCCGGAGTTGGTCCCCGCCGGCGCGAACGAGCAGGTGCAGAGCAGCGAGGCGACGGTCGGTCCGTACGCACTGCAGGACTTCACCCTGTTCTACGTCCTGCGCTACGGCTTCGGCCCGGCCAAGATCGCGTTCCTGGCTCAGCACTGCTGGATGGATCCCGCGCAGGGCAGCTGGCCGCCCGGGTTTCCGGAGGCCAAGCGCACCGGCTACTCGCCGGCCGAGATCCGGCACTGGCTGGCGGTGTTCGCGCAGCGCTTCTACTCGTTCAGCCAGTTCAAGCGCTCGGCCATGCCCAACGGGCCCAAGATCTCGCACGGCGGGTCGCTGTCGCCGCGCGGCGACTGGCGTGCCCCCTCGGACATGGCCGCGACAGTGTGGCTGGAGGAGATCGAGCGCTGCATTCCGCCGGGCTGATCGGGGGTGTGAGTCGGGCGTGGTCGATTTGCACTATGAACGCCTCGGCGCCGGCCCCCGTCTGCTGTACTGCAACGGCTCCGGGGTCACCCTGGCATCGACGTGGCCGATGCTGGCTCCCCTGGCAGCCGGTTTCGACCTGGTCGCCTTCGACTACCGGGGTCTGGGCGCCAGTACGCCGGTGACCGACTCCTACGCGATGGCTGATCTCGCCGCGGACGTCGCCGGGCTGCTCGACGCGCTCGGCTGGGAGGACACCGCGATGATAGGGCTGAGTTTCGGTGGCATGGTCGCCCAGGAGTTCGCCGTCACCTACCCGCAGCGGGTCACCCGGCTGGCGCTGCTCGCGACCTCCCCCGGCGGCGCTTTCGCCTCCTATCCGCTGGAGACCCTCGCTGGCCTTCCCGACGCCGAACGCGCCGAGCGGATCCTCACTCTGACCGACCGTCGCTGGACCCCGCAGTGGCTGGCCGCCCATCCCGATCAGGCCGCGCTGGCGAGCTTTGCCACGCCGGACGGGACGGCCGGGACGCCGGGCGCGGTTCTTCAGTTGCAGGCCCGCAGCGGCCATGACGTGCTCGATCGCCTGGTCCGGGTGTCCTGCCCCACCTTCGTCGGCAGCGGCCGCTTCGACGGCATCGCGCCGATGGCCAACGGAGAGGCGATCGCGGAGCGGATCGCCGGTGCGCAGTTCCGCGTCTACCAGGGCGGACATGGATTCCTCGCGCAGGATCGCGCGGCGTGGCCCGACCTACTCGCGTTCCTGGGGTCTGACGGCGAAGGCGCGGCCGATAAGCTGGGCCGATGAGCGCGCAACCCAGTGTGCTGGACGCCGATGTGCGGCAGGCCGTCCACGACGCGGCCCGGCGCGCCCGGATCGCGGCGCGCACCCTTGCGACGCTGACCACCATGGTGAAGGACCGTGCCCTGCACGCTGCCGCCGATGCGGTGCTGGGTCAGTCCCACCGAATCCTGGCCGCCAACGTCGAGGACCTCGAGGCCGCCCGCGAGGCCGGCACCCCCGAGGCGATGCTGGACCGCCTCGCGCTCAACCCGCATCGCATCGACGGCATCGCCGCGGGTCTGCGCCAGGTCGCCGGCCTGCCCGACCCGGTCGGAGAGGTGCTGCGCGGGCGGACCCTGCCCAACGGGCTGCACCTGCGCCAGCAGCGGGTTCCACTCGGGGTCATCGGCATCGTCTACGAGGGACGGCCCAACGTCACCGTGGACGCATTCGGGCTCACGTGCAAGTCGGGCAACGCAGTGCTGCTGCGCGGCAGCTCGTCGGCCGCGCGCTCCAACGCGGAATTGGTCAGCGTCCTGCGCGGTGCCCTGAGCGAGGAGGATCTGCCCGAAGACGCGGTGCAGTTGCTGCCCGTCGAGCGCTCCAGCGTCACCCATCTCATCCAGGCCCGCGGACTGGTCGACGTGGTGATCCCGCGGGGCGGCGCCGGACTGATCGACGCGGTGGTTCGTGACGCGACGGTGCCGACCATCGAGACCGGGGTGGGCAACTGCCACGTCTACGTCCACGCCGCGGCCGATCTCGATGTCGCGGAGCGGATCGTGCTCAACGCCAAGACCCGGCGGACCAGTGTCTGCAACGCCGCGGAGACCCTCCTGGTGGATCGCGCCGTCGCGGACACCGCCGTGCCCCGGCTGGTGGCGGCGTTGCAGCAGGCCGGGGTCACCGTGCACGAACGGCCGACCGAGGATCAACTGCATGCAGAGTTCCTGTCCATGGAGATCGCGCTGGCGGTCGTCGACGGTATCGATGCCGCAATCGAACACATCAACACCTACGGCACCGGTCACACCGAGGCCATCGTCACCGGCGATCTCGCTGCCGCGCAGCGGTTCACCGATCGGGTCGACGCGGCCGCGGTGATGGTCAACGCCTCCACCGCCTTCACCGACGGCGAGCAGTTCGGCTTCGGGGCCGAGATCGGCATCTCCACACAGAAGTTGCACGCCCGCGGTCCGATGGGTCTGCCCGAGTTGACATCGACCAAGTGGATCGTCATCGGTGACGGTCATGTCCGGCCGGCGTGAGGACGAGAGACCAGTGACCGATTCCCCGGCGCCGGTGGCGCCACTGTTCGCCGACATCGAGGATGTCGCGCGGCGGCTTGCCCAGACCGGTTACCTACCCGACACCGCGACGGCGACAGCGGTTTTCCTCGCCGACCGGCTCGGCAAACCTCTGCTGGTCGAGGGTCCGGCCGGGGTGGGCAAGACCGAACTGGCCCGTGCGGTGGCCCAGGCCACCGGGTCAGGCCTGGTCCGGCTGCAGTGCTACGAGGGCGTCGACGAAGCGCGCGCACTCTACGAGTGGAATCACGCCAAGCAGATTCTGCGCATCCAGACCGCACAGCACGCCACCGACGGCGCGGACTGGGATCAAACCAAATCCGATGTCTTCAGCGAGGAGTTCCTGCTGTCCCGGCCGCTCTTGACCGCGATCCGGCGCACCGAACCGACCGTCCTGCTCATCGACGAAACCGACAAAGCAGACATCGAGATCGAGGGTCTGCTTCTCGAGGTTCTCAGCGACTTCGCGGTCACCGTGCCCGAACTGGGCACGATCACCGCCGTGCGCAAGCCCTTCGTGGTGCTCACCTCCAATGCCACCCGGGAGCTGTCCGAGGCTCTCAAACGGCGTTGCCTGTATCTGCACATCGACTTTCCCAGTGCGGAGTTGGAGCGGCGCATCCTGCTCTCCCGGGTGCCTGAGCTTCCCGAGAGGCTGGCCGAAGAACTCGTGCGGATCATCGGGGTTTTGCGCGCAATGCAACTCAAGAAGTTGCCCTCGGTGGCGGAGACCATCGACTGGGCCCGCACCCTGCTCGCGCTGGGCATGGACACCATCGACGACGCCACCATCGCGGCGACTCTGGGAGTCGTGCTCAAGCACCAGTCCGACCAGCAGCGCGCCGCCGGCGAGTTGCGGCTGAATTAGGGCGAGATGGCAGCACGCAGGACACGACCCCCGCAGCCGCTGGCGCCGCACGGCCTGACCGGTCATCTGGTCGGCTTCGTCGAAGCGTTGCGGGCGCAGGGCATCGCCGTGGGGCCGTCGGAGACCGTCGACGCCGGCCAGGCGCTCGCCGTGCTGGGCCTGGGTAGCCGGGAAGCCCTTCGCGAAGGTCTCGCCTGCGCGGTGCTCCGGCGCGCGGACCATCGTCAGACCTACGACGCGCTTTTCGAACTGTGGTGGCCCGCCGCGCTGGGCGGGCGCACCGTGCTCGACGACGGTCCGGCCGGAGGGGAGGGTGTGCCCCTTGATGTCGAGGCGATGCGGTCGATGCTGCTCGACCTGCTCATCGACAACCCCGACATCAGCGACCTCGACGAGCGGCTGGTCGCCGTCATCGCCTCGATCGTGGAGGCGCACGGGCGCTACACCTCCAGCCGAGGTCCGTCGTATTCGTCCTACCAGGCGCTCAAGGCGATGTCGCTGGATCAGCTGGAGGGCCGCCTGCTGGCCGGCCTGCTTGCGCCGCACGGCGACGATCCCTCGCCGGCCACCGAGCAGATCGCCAAGGCGACCGCCGCGCGCAAGATCGCCCAGCTGCGCCGGATGGTGGAGAGCGAGACCAAGCGCCGAACCGCCGAGCAGCTCGGCCGTGACCACGTCCAGATGTACGGCATTCCGCAGCTCGCGGAGAACGTCGAGTTCCTGCGCGCCTCCGGCGACCAGTTGCGTCAGATGCGTCGCGTGGTGGCACCCCTGGCTCGGATGCTGGCCACCAGGCTGGCGGCGCGCCGCCGTCGGGCCCGTGCCGGTTCGGTCGATCTGCGCCGGACGCTGCGCAAGTCCATGTCGACCGGCGGGGTGCCGATCGACATGGTGTTGCGCAAGCCCCGTCCGGCCCGACCCGAGCTGGTGGTGCTGTGCGACGTGTCCGGGTCGGTGGCCGGGTTCAGTCACTTCACCCTGCTCCTCGTGCACGCGCTACGCCAGCAGTTCTCCCGGGTGCGGGTATTCGCGTTCATCGACACCTGCGACGAGGTGACCCACATCTTCGGTCCCGATGCGGACCTCGCGGTCGCGGTTCAGCGGATCACCCGGGAGTCGGCGGTCTACACCCGAGACGGGCATTCCGATTACGGGAACGCTTTCGTCTCCTTCACCGAGAACTTCCCCGAGGTGCTCTCCCCGCGAAGCTCGCTGCTGGTGCTCGGCGACGGGCGCACCAACTACCGCAACCCCGCCACCGATGTGCTCGCCCGGATGGTGACCGCCAGCCGTCATGCGCACTGGCTCAACCCTGAGCCCAGGCATCTGTGGGGCAGCGGAGACTCCGCGGTCCCACGATACGAGGACATCATCACCATGCACGAGTGCCGCTCGGCCAAGCAGCTCGCCGCCGTCATCGACCGGCTGCTGCCGGTCTGAGGCCGGGCTCGACCAGTAGGCTTGCAGACCATGCGATCTCGGCGCAGGCTCGGCGTGATGGGCGGAACCTTCGATCCCGTCCACAACGGTCACCTCGTTGCCGCGAGTGAGGTTGCAGACCTGTTCGAGCTCGACGAGGTGGTGTTCGTACCGACGGGTCAGCCATGGCAGAAGGGTCGTCGCCGGGTCTCCGCCGCCGAGGACCGCTACCTGATGACCGTCATCGCGACCGCGTCCAACCCGCGCTTCTCGGTCAGCAGAGTCGACATCGACCGGGATGGTCCCACCTACACTGCCGATACCCTGCGGGATCTCAAGGCGCTACACCCCGACAGTGACCTGTTCTTCATCACCGGAGCTGATGCACTGGCATCCATCCTGTCGTGGCAGAACGTGGACGACCTGTTCACCCTCGCGCGGTTCGTCGGCGTCAGCCGACCCGGCTACGAGCTGACCGGTGACCATATCTTCGCGGCCTTCGACGGCCTGCCTGATGACGCCCTGACGCTCGTCGAGGTCCCGGCGTTGGCGATCTCCTCCAGCGACTGCCGCTCGCGGGCGGCGAAGTCTCGGCCGATCTGGTACCTCGTCCCCGACGGCGTCGTGCAATACGTCGCCAAGCGGGGGCTCTACCGGGAGCTGGCGCCCCTCGCGGAAGAGGCGCTCTCGTGACGGCATCCGCGGAGGCGGTGCACATGGCGACGGTGGCGGCGCGGGCCGCGGCCTCGAAGCTGGCCCAGGACATCGTGATCATCGACGTGTCCTCGCAACTGGTGATCACCGACTGCTTCGTCATCGCTTCGGCCTCCAACGAGCGGCAGGTCGGCGCGATCGTCGACGAGGTCGAGGAGAAGATGCGCCTCGCCGGTTACAAACCGGCCCGGCGAGAGGGCGCCCGAGAGGGGCGCTGGGTGCTGCTGGACTACATCGACATCGTCGTGCACATCCAGCATTCCGACGAGCGGGCCTTCTATGCGCTCGATCGGCTCTGGCGGGACTGTCCGCTCATCGAAGCCGACCTGCAGGCGACCGAGAGCGAGCCCACGTGAGGGTGCGCCGGCTGGTCATGCTGCGTCACGGCCAAACCGAATTCAACGCCGGCACCCGTATGCAGGGTCAGCTCGACACCGAGCTGACCGACCTCGGCCGGGCGCAGGCGGTCGCGGCGGCGGAGGTGCTGGCCAAAAGGCAGCCGCTGCTGATCGTGTCCTCGGACCTGCGCCGCGCCCGCGACACCGCGGAGGCACTCGGCGAGCGCGGCGGACTGCCGGTCCGGGTGGACACCCGCCTGCGGGAGACCCACCTGGGGGACTGGCAGGGTCTGACCCATGAGCAGGTCGACGCGACCGCCCCCGGCGCGCGCCTGGCCTGGCGGGACGATGCCCGATGGGCGCCCCACGGCGGAGAGAGCCGCATCGACGTCGCGGATCGAAGCCTGCCGCTGGTCGCCGAATTGGTGACCGGGGAGCCCGACTGGGGCCAGGAGGGCTGCGACAGGCCGGTGGTACTGGTGGCGCATGGCGGCCTGATCGCCGCGCTGAGTGCCGCGCTGATCGGTCTGCCGGTGGACAGTTGGCCGGTGCTGGGCGGTATGGGCAACGCGAGCTGGGCGCAACTGTCCGGCCACGGCGATCCCGACGTGGACTTCGGTGCCATCCGCTGGCGACTCGACGTATGGAACGCCTCGGCACAGGTGGCCAACGATGTCCTCTGATGACCCTCGCAAGACCCTTCTGGTCTTCTGCGACTCGCTGTCCTACTACGGACCGCAGGGCGGCCTGCCCTCCGATGATCCGCGTATCTGGCCGAATATCGTTGCCGCTCAACTTGGTTGGGACCTTGAGCTAATCGGTCGTATCGGATGGACCTGTCGTGACGTCTGGTGGGCGGCGACCCAGGATCCGCGGGCATGGTCTGCGCTACCCCGCGCCGGTGCGGTGATCTTCGCAACGAGCGGAATGGACTCGCTGCCCTCGCCGCTACCCACCGCGATGCGGGAATTGATCCGCTATGCCCGCCCCACCCCGCTGCGCCGGTGGCTGCGCGACGGCTACGGATGGGTGCAGCCACGGCTCTCGCCGGTATCGCGGTCGGCGCTGCCGCCCAAGCTGACGGTGGAGTATCTCGAACTGACCCGCGGTGCCATCGACTTCAACCGGCCCGGCATCCCGATCGTGGCCTGCCTGCCGTCGGTGCACGTCGCTGACACCTACGGCAGGGCCCACCACGGCCGTCCGGGCACCGTAGCCGCAATCACGACATGGGCGGCGCAGCACGATATTCCGCTGGTGGACCTCAAGGCCGCGGTTGCCGAACACGTGCTCGGCGGCTGCGGCAACCCGGACGGCATCCACTGGAACTTCCCAGCGCACGAGGCCGTAGCTGATTTGATGCTCAAATCCCTTGCGGAGGCCGGCGTACCCCACGACGGCGAACGCTGACCCGCCTCAGCCGCGCAGCGTGTTCAGCCAAGCCCGCGCGTCGCCCACGCAACTCTGCGGCAGCGAGAAGTGGTCGTCCTTCGGGTACTCGCGCGTCTCGACGGTGCCGCCGAGTTTGCGGACCGCATCGGCGTAGGTGGTCTGCCAGATCACCGGGACGACAGTCCCGCCGTCGAAGGTGTCCATGCAGACCAGCACGGGTGCCACGGGCTTCTTCTGCGCCGCCGAGCCGGCATCGATGGCGTCCTTCCACTCGCTGAAGTTGGGCGGACTCGGGTTGAGTATTGCGCCCCTGAGCCTGAACATGCGCAGGATGGTGTCGTTGAGGTGATGCACGGGCTGGTTGTTCCAGGCCTTCTCGATGATCTCGACACCGAGCGGTGTGAACGCTTGTGAAAGTTGGAGTTTTGTCGGATTGGCCGCGTAGGTGCCGGCGAGCACCATCACCAGATGCGAGTCCGGAGGGATGCTGGGATTGTTCAGTGCTGCGGTGACCGATGCGGGATTGTCCAACGCGATCCTGCCGACGCCCGGCGACATCGGCACCGTTCCGATGAGTTTCAGATCGCCGTAATCGGCCGGCTCCAGTTCGGCTACCGCCGCCGCTGCGCCGCCGCCCTGTGACCATCCGGCGCAGCCCAGGACCGTTCCCGCGCCGACATCGAGGTCGCGCACCGCGCGCGCCAGGTAGACCGCGTCGCGGGCGTTGGTGATGTTCACCGTGTACTGGTGCATCCCGGGCGTTCCGAGGCCCTGATAGTCCGTGGCGCACACCACCCAGCCGTCGTCGATGAAACCCTGCAATCCGGGCACTCCGTAGTCGATCTGTTGGGTGGCCTCGGGTGTGAAGTAGGTGATGAGTTCGCGGGCCGGGTCGGGCTGCGCCGAGGGACAGGCGGCGTCGCCCAGGCCGGTGGTGCCGTGGCACCAGGTCAGGATCGGTCTGTCCGCACCTTTGGCCTGGGGTGCGATGACCAGGCCGCTGGCCTCGTGTGCGGTGCCGTTGACGTCGCGGGAGACATACCGCACGCGCCAGGCGCGAGCGTCCTTGATCCCGGTGTCCTGCCTTTCCTGTGACAGTAAAGTTCCCGGTTCGCCTTTCGGAGGTTCGGGGATCATCGGCTTCGGTGTGGCGGGGGCGGCCCCGCCGGCCTTCTTTTCGGTGTCCTTCTGAGTGTCCCCAGCGCAGGCCGCGAGCAGGGGAGCGGCGATCGCGGCCCCGCCGAGTCCCGCCATGAATGTGCGACGCTCGATGTCCATCGGCCGGAAGCTACCCCAACCGGCCGGTGACCGGTGGCAGATCCTTGAGCGTCACGATCCCCGGTTCGGCGGCCACCACTGCCGGAATCGCATTGGTCACCGGCATCGCGGTGTAGATCATTCCCAGTCCCATGAATCCCGGTTCGGCCCAGTCCCGTGGCGGCAGACAGTGCAGCACCGTGCGCATATTCGGCACCCCGAAGACCTGGATGACGTGGCCGTGCTCCAGCGGCTTGGGCGGGGTCACGTGATCGCCCATGATCCAGTTGAACCCGACGCTGACAACGTTTCGGTCCCCCACCCAGCCGCGGTGGTAGCCCATCACGCCGCCGACGGTGCCCGCGGGGATGGTCATGAAACCCAGATCTGAGTCGCCGGTGGCGGCGGTGAACGTGACGTCGAAGGTCATCCGGTCCAGGTCTGCACCTATCGCGTCGGCCATCATGGCCGCCGACTCGGCGAAGACCTCGCTTTCCCGCCGCACACTCTCGGCCAGGCCCGGGGTGTCCGGATCGCAGGAGAACCCCATCGCGGTCTGGGTGGCCGCGGATTCGTAGGTCGAGCAGTCCACCGACTCGGTGATGCGAATCTCGTCGACCCGTTCACACGCGCCGGTGAGCACCATGCCCACCATGTTCGTCATACCCGGGTGGGCGCCGCTGCCGAAAATCGTGGAATCCCCCTGCCGGCAGGCCTTCCGAATCCGCTCAAGGTCGTCCGGCGTCTGCTTTGCGCCGGTGATCCAGGCGGCCGAGGTGCAGACGTTCACCCCGGCGGCCAGCAGTCGCTCGAGTTCATCGATGCTCGGCCACAGCGGGTTGTAGCAGCACGCGTCGGGCTCGGCGGCCAACAGCGAGTCGATGTCGTCGGTCGCGGTGATCCCCGTCAGCGCCCCCGCGCCCAGCGGCCAGCCGGCCAGTTCGGCCGCATCCACGCCGACCTTGTCGGGGCTGTGGGCGTAGACGCCGACCAACTCCATGTCCGGGCGGTCGATGATGGCGTGCAGCGAGCGTCGGCCGATATTCCCGGTGGTCCACTGAATGACCCGGTAGGGCGGCGTTGACATCGCGGTCATCGGGTCTCTCCTGGGGTCGGTGCGGGACTCTGAACTTGCAGTATGGGCATGAAGCTATGCACAGTCCCGATTTCGTCCACAGCCGCCCGCCCGACGGGCGTCGGTAGGGCATCGGCGGGGGTCGACGGACCTACCGTCGGACCCGTGCCGAACGAGAACCCGATCGCGAACCTCCACCGCCGCCTGGCCGTCAGCCACCGGCCGGAGGGGCAGCTTCACGCCGATGACGATCGCTGCGCTTCCGGGTGCGATCCGGGCTGTGACTGCGCCGAGGCCGGCGGCCCGGTCCCCGAGTGGGTGCCCGACGGCCGGCCCGCGCGGGGCAAAGACTGGTGGGAGGCCATCCGCGCGGACCCCGGCCGGGCCGGTGCCATCGCCCTGGCGGTCATCGCCGTGCTTGCGGTCGTGGTCACCATGGTCACCCTGGCCCGCGGGCGCTCCGAGCCGGTCGCCTCGGCGAAGCTGCCGCCGGTGCAGACCCCGGTCGCACCGGTCTCCTCAGGGGGGCCGGCCGCGGGCGACGCGGGTCCGGCCCTCAGTCCGGTCGTCAGTGTGGTCGGTCTGGTGCACCAACCCGGCCTGGTCACCCTCGCCCCGAGCGCCCGCGTCGCCGACGCGGTCGCGGCGGCGGGCGGGACGCTCGGTGGCGCGGACACCCTCGGGCTCAACCTGGCCCGCAGGGTGGTCGACGGTGAGCAGATCGTCGTCGGTATCGCGAGTCCGGCCGGTCAGCCCGCCGCCCTGGGCAGTTCGATCAACTCGAACCTGCCCGCGACGCCGGTGAGCGCCACCGCCCCACCCGCCGCGCCGGCGGCTCCCGTCGACCTCAACTCTGCGACCGTCGAGGAACTCGACACCCTGCCCGGCGTCGGACCGGTCACCGCGGCGGCGATCGTGGGCTGGCGGGCCGCCAACGGCGGTTTCCGTTCTGTCGACCAACTCGCCGAGGTCGACGGCATCGGCCCGGCCCGGCTGGAGAAGCTGCGCCCGCTGGTGCGGGTCTGATCGCCGCGGCCCCGGACCGGCCGCCACTGGACCTGCGACTGGTGCCGGCCGCGCTGACCGCCTGGGCCGTGACCGCCGTCGGGATCGCCTGGCGGGCCGGGCCGGGCATTGCGGCGGTGAGCGCGATTGCGGCGAGCGGTTGGTGTGTGGCTCTCCGGTTCGCGTCGCGGTCATCCGGCGCGCCGCGACGGTGCCGGAGCGGCCCGATTGCCGTCGCGGTCGTCGCCGCCGGGTTCGGGCTTGCCGCCGGGTTGCGCAGTGATGCCGCCGGTGACCATCCGCTCCTCGAGCACCTCGGAGCGACCGTGTCGGTCACGGTCGTTCCGACCGAGACCCCGCGTCCGGCCCGCGGCGGGCGACTGATGTTCCGCGCCGATCTCGGAGCCGACGCGCCAGCCGGTGGGAGGGTGATGGTGTTCGCACCGCTGAACGGGTTCGCCGACCTCAGTGCGGGCCAGCCAGTGCGGTTCCGTGCCCGGGTGTCCGCACCGGCGCGCAGAGATCTCACCGTGGCCGTCCTCAACGCCACCGGCCGGCCGGTGGTGGGCGAGGCCCCGGTGCTGCTTCGGGCCGCGCACGCGCTGCGTAGTCGGTTCGCGGCGGCGGCGAGCGAATCGCTGCCCGCCGATCAGGCAGCGATGCTGCCCGCGCTGGTGCTCGGTGACACCGCCGCGATCCCCGCCACCACCGCCCGGACGTTCCGCACGGCCGGCTTGACCCATCTGACCGCGGTGTCGGGCGCGAACGTGGCCATCGTGTGCGGTGCGGTGCTGCTCGCGGCCGGACTGATCGGACCCCGCGCAGCGGCCGTGCTCGCCGGGCTGACACTGGCGGGTTTCGTCGTGATCGTCGAGCCCACCGCAAGTGTCCTGCGCGCCGCGGTGATGGGCGCGATCGCCTTGCTTGCGCTGCTGACCAACCGGCGCCGACAAGCCCTGCCGGCGCTGTCCGCGACCGTTCTGCTGCTCATGGTCATCACCCCCGAGTTGGCCGTGGACATCGGATTCGCGCTTTCGGTGCTCGCCACCGGCGCTCTCGTCGTCGTCGCACCGGTCTGGTCAGCAAGGCTCACGGCGCGCGGGTGGCCCAAGCCGCTCGCCGACGCACTCAGTGTCGCGACGGCCGCGCAACTGGTGACCGCCCCGCTTGTCGCGGCCGTCTCAGGACAACTGAGCGTGGTTGCGCTGGCTGCCAATCTCGTGGTCGCTCCGGTCATCCCGCTCATTACCGTGCTCGGTACCGCCGCCGCAGCCGTGTGCCCGCTGGTGCCCACGGTCGCCGGTCTAATGATCCGGTTCGCCGGGCCGGAACTGTGGTGGCTGCTGCGCGTCGCCGAGATCTCCGCGGCGATTCCCGGAGCCGCGATCGCCGTGCCCTCCGGCTGGCTGGGCCTGGTGACGGTGGGTGGCGCCGCATCGGCGGTGGTGGCGCTCTGGTGTCGGCCTGGTCGGTGGGTCGTGACACGATCACCCGGTGAGCAACGTCGGCCTGCATCTGGTGCTCGGCGAGGAAGACCTGCTCGTCGAACGCGCCATCGCCGGGATCCTGCGGACGGTACGCGCCGAGGCCGGCACCGCGGACGTGCCGGTTGACCGGATGCGGGCCGGCGAGGTGTCCACCGCCGATCTCGCCGAACTGCTCAGCCCGTCGCTGTTCGCCGACGAGCGGCTGGTGGTGCTGGAGTCGGCGGCGGAGGCCGGCCGGGATTCATCCGCGCTGATCGCCGCCGCCGCGGCCGACCTGCCGGCGGGCACCGTCCTGGTCGTGGTGCATTCCGGAGGCGGCCGGGCCAAGGCGCTCGCCGGCCAGCTCCGGGAGCTGGGCGCGCAGGTCCATCGCTGTGCGCGGATCACCAAAGCCCCCGAGCGGGCGGAATTCGTGCGGGCAGAGTTCCGCGCGCTGCAGGTGAAGGCCGATGAGGAGACGGTCGGCGCACTTCTCGACGCCGTCGGCTCGGACATCCGCGAACTGGCCTCGGCCTGTTCGCAACTCGCGGCCGACACCGGGGGCCGGGTCGACGTCGCCGCGATCCGGAGGTATCACAGCGGCAAAGCCGAAGTGTCGGGCTTCGAGATCGCCGACAAGGCGGTGGTGGGCGATGAGTCCGGGGCGGCCGAAGCACTGCGGTGGGCGATGTTGCGCGGCGTGGCCCACGTCCTGATCGCCGATGCTCTGGCGGAGGCGGTGCACACCATCGCGCGGGTCGGTCCGCGCACCGGCGACCCGTACCGGCTGGCCGCCGACCTGGGCATACCGCCGTGGCGGGTGCAGAAAGCCCGGCGGCAGTCACGCCATTGGTCGCGAACGACGGTATCGACCGCGACCAAGCTGGTGGCCGGACTCAACGCCGACGTCAAGGGCGGGGCGGCCGACGCTGACTACGTGCTCGAGGTTGCGGTCGCGCAGATCGCGCGACTGGCCACCGGCGGTGACCGGCGCCGCCGGTGATCAGAGCTTGTTGAAGGCCTGGGCGAGGGCCGACTTCTTGTTGGCGGCCTGGTTCTTGTGTATCACGCCTTTGCTGGCGGCCTTGTCGAGTTTGCGGCCGGTCGCGACGAGCAGGCCGGCGGCCTTCTCCTTGTCACCCTCGGCGGCGGCGGTACGGAAGGCGCGGATGGCCGTGTGAAGTGAGGACTTCACCGACTTGTTGCGCAGTCGGCGGCGCTCGTTGGTGAGGATGCGCTTCTTCTGCGACTTGATGTTGGCCACGCGCGAAGTTCCTTAACTCATCATCGGAGGGGTTGCCGGCAGCTCCTGAGAGACCGCCCGACAGCGAGTCCTCAGACTACCAGCCGGCCCCGTAATGTCCCAAAGCCGCCTTCTCCAGCCTGCGGAAACGGCGAACCTCATGCAGCATGTGATGGGTGAGCCTCCTTGAGCCGCCCACGGCGCCCCCCCGCGCGCGCCGCGACCCCCCACAGCACCGGGAGAGCCGGCGGCGGCCGGCCATCTTCGGCGGCTACGACGACCTCGGCTCCTACGCCGCGGCCTTCGACGAGATGTTCGACCGCAAGGGCGAGGTGCGCGCGCCCTACCGGGGGATTCACGCCGAGCTGGCCCCCACGGACTCCGGGGAGCTCGAGGCTCGGGCCGAGGCGCTGGGCCGGGCGTTCATCGACCAGGGCATCACCTTCTCGCTGTCCGGTCAGGAGCGGCCCTTCCCGCTCGACCTCGTGCCGCGGGTGATCTCCGCTGCCGAGTGGTCGCGATTGGAGCGCGGGATCACCCAGCGGGTCGTCGCGCTGGAGCGTTTCCTCGACGACATCTATGGCGACCAGCAGATTCTCCGCGACCGGGTGATCCCGCGTCGGCTGGTGACCTCCTGCGAGCACTTCCACCGCCCGGCAGCGGGCATCTCCCCGCCCAACGGGGTGCGCATCCACGTCGCCGGCATCGATCTGGTCCGTGACGCCCAGGGCACCTTCCGGGTGCTGGAGGACAATCTGCGCTCCCCGTCGGGAGTGTCGTACGTGATGGAGAACCGGCGAACGATGGCGCGCGTGTTCCCGAACCTCTTCGCCACCCACCGGGTGCGGGCGGTCGGCGACTACGCCTCGCATCTGCTGCGGGCGTTGCGCAACGCCGCCGCCACCAACGAGGCGGACCCGACCGTGGTCGTGCTGACCCCGGGGCCGTTCAACTCGGCGTACTTCGAGCACTCCCTGCTGGCCCGCCAGATGGGTGTGGAGTTGGTGGAGGGCCGCGATCTGTTCTGCCGCGACAACGTCGTCTACATGCGCACCACCGACGGGGAGCGCCAAGTCGACGTCATCTACCGCCGCATCGACGACGACTTCCTCGACCCGCTGCAATTCCGACCGGATTCGGTGCTCGGGGTCGCCGGACTGCTCAATGCGGCGCGCGCGGGGAACGTCGCCATCTCCAGCGCAGTAGGCAACGGAGTCGGTGATGACAAATTGGTCTACACCTACGTGCCCACCATCATCAAGTACTACCTCGGCGAGAAACCGGTGCTGCCCAACGTCGACACGCTGCGCTGCTGGCTGGACGAGGAGCGCACCGAAGTGCTCGACCGGATCACGGAGTTGGTCATCAAACCGGTCGAGGGTTCCGGCGGGTACGGGATCGTGTTCGGCCCGACGGCCTCCGAGCGTGAACTAACCGCCGTCCGCCGCAAGATCGAGAATGATCCGCGCGGGTGGATCGCCCAGCCGATCGTGCAACTGTCGACGGTTCCCACGAAGGTCGGCGACGAACTCGTGCCCCGGCACGTGGATTTACGGCCCTTCGCCGTCAACGACGGCAATGAGGTCTGGGTACTGCCCGGCGGCCTGACCAGGGTGGCCCTCACGGAGGGATCGCTGGTCGTCAACTCCAGTCAGGGCGGGGGATCGAAGGACACCTGGGTGCTCGCCTCGCGGTCCTCGGCGGGCGAGCGCGAACTGGGCGCACCGGGGGTGGTGCGCAAGACGGCGGTCGCCGACGCCCTGCCCGAGCCGGCCGCGCAACAGCAGCAGCAGAAGGCGGCCCAGCAGCAGCAGCAGCAGGGGGTGATGCGGTAGTGCTGGCCCGCAATGCCGAGGCGCTGTATTGGATCGGGCGCTACGTCGAGCGCGCGGACGACACCGCCCGCATCCTCGACGTCACCGTCCACCAACTACTGGAGGACTCCAGTGCCGACCCCGACCAGGCTTCCCGGGTGCTACTGCAGGTGCTGGGGATCACGCCCCCGGATGCGACGCTCGACCTGTGGTCGCTGACCGACCTGGTCGCCTTCAGCCGCGGACTGCCCGGAGCGTGCTCGATCGTCGACGCTATCTCGGCGGCACGCGAGAACGCGCGATCCGCGCGGGAGGTGACCTCCAGCGACATGTGGGAGTGCCTGAACACGACCTACAACGCGCTCGCCGAGCGGGAACGGGCCGCCCGGCGGCTGGGTCCGCACCTCTTCTTCTCCTTCATCGAAAGCCGTGCCGCCATGTTCGCCGGGTTGGCGGACTCCACGTTGTCCCGCGACGACGGCTACCGCTTTCTGGTGCTCGGCCGGGCCCTGGAGAGAGTGGACATGACGGTGCGGCTGCTGCTGTCGCGAGCCGGTGACAGCCCGTCCTCGCCGGCGTGGGTGACCGTTCTGCGTTCGGCCGGCGCGCACGACACCTATCTGCGCGCCTACCGGGGAGTCCTCGACGCCAAGCGGGTGGTGGAATTCATGCTCCTCGACCGGCTGTTCCCGCGCTCTGTCTACTACTCGCTCAAACTCGCCGAACACAGCCTCGACGAACTGATGCACCGCCCGCACAGCCGGGTCGGTGCTACTGCCGAGGCGGTTCGCCTGCTCGGGCGCGCACGAAGTGAGTTGGAGTTCATCGGCCCCGGGGTACTGCTCGACTCCCTCGAGAAGCGCCTCGCCGGATTGCAGGCGACCTGCCGCGAGGCCGGAGACGCCGTGGCTCTGCAGTACTTCCACTCGGCGCCGTGGGTGGCCTGGTCCGACGCCGGACAACAGGGTGCGTCGGTGATCGAGGAGGGCGAGATCTGATGTGGCGCACACGCGTCGTGCACGCTACCGGCTATGCCTACAAGTCACCGGTCACCGCATCGTTCAACGAGGCTCGCCTGACGCCGCGGTCCGACGCCCGCCAGAACGTGATCCTCAACCGGGTCGAAACCGTGCCGGCAAGCAGGTCCTACCGATACGTCGACTACTGGGGGACCGCAGTGACGGCCTTCGACCTGCACGCGCCGCACTCCGAACTGGAGGTGACGGCGGCTTCGGTGGTGGAGACCGACCTGCCCGAGCCGCCGGAGACCGCGCTCGATTGGTCAGACCTCGGTGCCGAGGCGGTTCTGGACCGGTTTGACGAGGTCCTCAGGCCCACCCGGTACACCCCGGCAAGCAAGCGGATCGAGCGGGTTGGCCGCAAGATCGCCAAGTCTGCCGACCCGCGCGAGGCGGTGGTCGCCGCAGCCCGTTGGGTGCGCACTGAGCTGGACTACGTCGCAGGCAGCACCGGCGTGCACTCGTCCGGTCTGGATGCGCTGCGCGA
Organism: Mycobacterium sp.; assembly: GCA_018882965.1. Taxonomy (GTDB): domain Bacteria; phylum Actinomycetota; class Actinomycetes; order Mycobacteriales; family Mycobacteriaceae; genus Mycobacterium. The sequence goes on from VEQY01000010.1 coordinate 72,531, forward strand.
GGGTAAGGGAGTGTGCCAGGACTTCGCACATCTGTCGCTGATCCTGCTGCGCGGCATGGGAATACCCGCCCGCTACGTGTCGGGATATCTGCACCCACACCGCACCGCCGCCATCGGAGAGACCGTCGAGGGCCAGAGCCACGCCTGGGTTCAGGTATGGACGGGTGCCTGGTGGAACTATGACCCCACCAACGATGTCGAGATCAATGAGCAGTACGTCAGTGTCGGCGTTGGACGTGACTATGCCGATGTCACTCCGCTGAAGGGCATCTATTCCGGCCAGGGTTCCACCGACCTCGACGTCGTCGTGGAGATCACCCGGCTGGCCTGAATTTTCAGCGCGGAGGCTTGCCGACCGACACGGTGAGCAGATCGTCGCCGAGTTCGATCCGCCCGCCGAATTCCTGGGAGGCCAGGTCGCGCCACTGGCTCTCCTGGCCGGGGACCAGCGGGGGAACGTAGTGGGTCAGTACGAGGGTGTTCACTCCGGCGCGGGCTGCGGTGGCCGCCGCCTGTTCGACCGAGGAGTGGTA
>VEQY01000011.1 GCA_018882965.1 Mycobacterium sp.
CGTCGCTGCTCAAATCCGCCGACGCGTCGGTCTCCGGGGACGGCCCGGACGTGCGCGTGGACATGCTCGAAATGCTGCCCACTCCTTGGGGTTTGGTGCGGTCCGGAGTGGCGCCCGACCACCCGAAAATCAAGTCGGTCAGCCGCACCTTCGAGCAGACCGCATCCGACCCGCGGTTCCGCTTCTTCGGCAACATCACCGTCGGGCAGCACGTGTCGGCCGACGAGCTGGCGCAGCGCTATGACGCGGTCATCTACGCCGTCGGCACCCAGTCCGACCGGCCCCTGGGCATCCCCGGCGAGGACCTGCCGGGCAGCATCGCCGCGGTCGATTTCGTCGGCTGGTACAACGCCCACCCGCATTTCGCCGACATGGCTCCGGACATCTCCGCCCGGGACGAGGGCCGGGCGGTCGTCATCGGCAACGGCAACGTCGCCATCGATGTCGCGCGCATCCTGGTCACCGATCCCGAGGTGCTGGCCGCCACCGACATCGCCGACCACGCCCTGGACTCGCTGCACGAACGCGGCGTCGCCGAAGTGGTGATCGTCGGCCGCCGCGGCCCGCTGCAGGCGGCCTTCACCACCCTGGAGTTGCGGGAATTGGGCGAACTGGCCGGTGTCGAGGTCGTCGTCGACCCCGCCGACCTCGCTGAGATCACCGACGAGGACGCCGCCGCGGCGGGCAAGATCATCGCCGGCAACATCAAGGTGCTCCGCGGCTACGCGCAGTCGTCGACAGAGCGGCAGGCCGGGGAATCCCGAGATGGCCTGCGCCGCATCGTGTTCCGGTTCTGCGCTTCGCCGATCGAGATCCGGGGCACCGAGCGGGTGGAGGAGATCATTCTCGGCCGCAACGAACTGGTCACCGAGGACGGCCGCGCCGTGGCCCGCGACACCGGCGAGCGCGAGACCCTGCCCGCGCAGCTGGTGGTGCGCGCGGTCGGCTACCGCGGGGTGGCCATTCCCGGGCTGCCGTTCGACGACGCGGCAGGCACCATCCCGCACGAGTCGGGCCGCGTGGTCGGCCGGGCCAACGACTACGTCGCCGGCTGGATCAAGCGGGGCCCGTCCGGGGTGATCGGCACCAACAAGAAGGACTCCCAGGACACCGTCGACACCCTGATGGCCGACCTGGCATCGACTCCGCCGCGCGAGGTCGACCCCGACCACGCCGAACACCTCGTGCTCTGGCTGCTCGAGCGCCAGCCGCAACTGATCAGCGACGACCACTGGCAGCTCATCGACACCCACGAACGTTCCGCCGGCGAGCCGCACGGCCGGCCGCGGCGCAAACTGGCCCGGGTTGCCGACCTACTGCGGATCGCCCACGACTGAACCCGGCCGGGGTCAGACGCCGGGCTGCTCCGGCGGCGCGAAGAACCACTTGTCCGGGTTCTTCGGCGAGTAGACGACCGGGATGAGCTGGCCCATGGTCGGCCAGTTGGCGGTGTCGACCGCCATCCGCTGATAGACCACATGCTCGTTGACCGTCGGGCCGGTGATCACCCCGCTGATCGTGACGAACTGCTCGCCCACGGCATCGGGGCGCGGGCTGACCCCGGTCACCAGGAGCGTGCCGGGAGCCATCTCCCCGCGCGCTCCCCCGCGTGCCCCCCGGCGCATCAGCCGCGGCCCCAGCACGAGCGCCAGCGCGCCGAGAATGAGCAGTACGGCCGCGAACTCCATCATGACGCCATCACGGGGCCATGGTAGGACTGCAGCCATGACGGGAGTAGCGCAGGACCTGGACCTGAACCTGGACCTGGCGCTGGCCCTCGACCTCGCCGACCGCGCCGACGCCATCACCCTGGCCCGGTTCGGCGCGCTGGACCTGCGCATCAAGCAGAAGCCCGATCTGACCCCGGTCACCGACGCCGACGAGGCGGTCGAGGCCGAGGTGCGCGCCGTCCTGGCGGCCAAGCGGCCCGCGGACGCCATCCTCGGCGAGGAGCAGGGCGGGACGCCGGTGCTGCGCGGGCGGCAGTGGATCATCGACCCGATCGACGGCACGAAGAACTTCGTGCGCGGCGTGCCGGTGTGGGCGAGCCTGATCGCGCTGCTGGACGACGGCTCCCCGGCCGTCGGGGTGATCAGCGCACCCGCCCTCAACCGGCGCTGGTGGGCCGCCCGCGGCCTGGGCGCCCACGTCGCCTTCGGTGCGGGTGAGCCCCGGCGGCTGGCGGTCTCCGGGGTGGCCGATCTCGGGTCGGCCAGCCTGTCGTTCTCCGAGTTGTCGGGCTGGGCCGAACGGGGACGGCGGGAGGCCTTCCTGTCGCTGGCCGACGCGGTGTGGCGGGTGCGGGGCTACGGGGACTTCTTCTCCTACTGTCTGGTCGCCGAAGGCGCGGTCGACATCGCGACCGAACCCGAGGTCAAACTCTGGGACCTGGCCGCGCCGGACATCCTGGTCCGCGAAGCCGGCGGGTCGTTCACCGATCTCGACGGCGCTCCCGGGCCGCACGGCGGCAGCGCGGTGGCCACCAACGGACTGCTCCACCCCGCCGTACTGACACAACTCTCCGGCGTGTGAGATCGGCGACAGCGGGACCTTAACTTACTCTGGAGTAAGATAGGCTGCGGGCAACTCGCTCGCACCGCCCGACACCGACGAGGTCGCCGACATGACCGATGCCCCCACCCGCGGCAGCACCCGCGCCGCTCTCAGCGCCATCGGCCAGTACCGGCACCGGCGCTCGGCCACCGATGTCGGGCTTGCCCTGCTCACCCCCCTGCTCGGCCGGGAGTTCCTGGACCGTCACGGCCTGCGCGACCCGCTCAACCGGGGACTGAAGCTCGGCGCCCGCGGGGTGTTCTCTGCGGCCGGTGCGGCCACCCGCCAGTTCAAGCGCATCCGCGGGCTCGGCCGGCCACCGGTGCGCCTGGCCCCCAGCGGGGCGGACTACTTCGACCTCACCCCCGACGACGACCAGAAGATGATCGTCGAGACGGTCACCGAGTTCGCCGAGGAGGTGCTGCGCCCGGCCGCGCGCGCCGCCGACGACGCTGCGGCCTACCCGGCCGACCTGATCGCCACGGCCGCCGAACTCGGTATCACCGCGATCAAGGTGCCCGAGCAGTACGACGGCATCGCCGAGAACCGCACCACCGTCACCAACGCTCTGGTCGCCGAGGCGCTGGCCTACGGCGACATGGGCCTTGCTCTGCCGATCCTGGCCCCGGGCGGGGTGGCCTCCGCGATCACCCACTGGGGCAGCGCCGACCAGCAGGCCACCTACCTCGGGGAGTTCGCCGGCGGCAGCGTCCCGCAGGCCTGCGTGGCGATCACCGAGCCGCACCCCCTCTTCGACCCGACCATGCTCAAGACCACCGCGGTGCGCACCCCGGCCGGCTACCGCCTGGACGGGGTGAAGTCACTGGTTCCCGCGGGCGCCGACGCCGAATTGTTCATCGTGGCAGCGCAACTCAACGGCAAGCCCGCCCTGTTCATCGTCGAGGCCGACACCCCCGGGCTGTCCGTCACCGCCGACCGCAGCATGGGCCTGCGGGCCGCGGCGCTCACCCGAGTCGAACTCGACCGGGTGACGGTGCCGCTGGCGGCCCGGCTCGGTGAGGAACAGGCCGGTGACGCGGACTACTCCGAGGCGATCGCGCTGTCCCGGCTGGGCTGGGCGGCGCTGGCGGTCGGCACCGCGCACGCCGTGCTCGACTACGTCATCCCCTACGTCAAGGAGCGCGAGGCGTTCGGCGAGCCGATCGCCCGGCGCCAGGCGGTGGCCTTCATGTGCGCCAACATCGCGATCGAGCTCGACGGGTTGCGGTTGATCACCTGGCGCGGGGCGGCCCGCGCCGACCGTGGGCTGCCGTTCGCCCGCGAGGCCGCGCTGGCCCGCAAGCTGGGTGCCGACAAGGGCATGCAGATCGGCCTCGACGGCGTGCAGCTGCTCGGCGGCCACGGTTTCACCAAGGAACACCCGGTCGAGCGCTGGTACCGGGATCTTCGAGCTATCGGCATCGCCGAGGGAGTGGTGGTTCTCTAAATGGCGATCAACCTGGAACTGCCCCGCAAGCTCGAAGCCGTCGTCGACATGGCACACAAGGGTGCGACGCAGATATTGCGCCCCATCTCGCGGAAGTACGACCTCGCCGAGCACGCCTATCCCGTCGAACTGGACACCCTGGCGACCCTGTTCGAGGGGATCACCGCCGCCAACACCATTTCTTTCGAAGGCACCGACGCGTTCCGCGACAGCGACGACGGTCCGAAGGGAAATGTCAACGGCGGCAACATGTCCATTCTGCTGAACTCGCTGGAGATCGCCTGGGGCGACATCGCCCTGCTGCTTTCGGTCCCGCGGCAGGGCCTGGGCAATGCCGCCATCGCCGGTGTCGCCACCGACGAGCAACTCGCGCGTCTGGGCACCGACATCTGGGCGGCGATGGCCATCACCGAACCGTCCTTCGGCTCGGATTCCGCGGCGGTGTCGACCACGGCGGTGCTCGACGGCGACGACTACGTGATCAACGGAGAGAAGATCTACGTCACCGCCGGCGCACGGGCCACCCACATCGTGGTGTGGGCGACGCTGGACAAGTCCAAGGGCCGCGCGGCGATCAAGTCGTTCGTCGTGCCCCGCGAGCATCCCGGTGTCACCGTGGAGCGCCTCGAGCACAAGCTGGGCATCAAAGCCTCCGACACCGCGGCGATCCGCTTCGACAATGTGCGCGTCCCGCGGGAGAACCTGCTCGGCAGCCCCGACATCGAGGTCGAGAAGGGCTTCGCCGGCGTCATGGAGACCTTCGACAACACCCGCCCGATCGTGGCGGCGATGGCCGTCGGCGTCGCCCGCGCCGCGCTGGAGGAACTGCGCCGGATCCTCACCGAGGCGGGCGTGCAGATCAGCTACGACAAACCCGCCCACGCCCAGAGCGCCGCCGCCGCGGAGTTCCTGCGGATGGAGGCAGACTGGGAGGCGGGGTATCTACTGACGTTGCGCTCCGCGTGGCAGGCCGACAACGCGATCCCCAACTCGATGCAGGCCTCGATGGGTAAGGCCAAGGCCGCCCGGGTGGCCAGCGACGTCACCCTCAAAGCCGTCGAAATGGCCGGTACCACAGGCTATTCCGAGCAGACCCTGCTGGAGAAGTGGGCGCGGGACTCCAAGATCCTCGACATCTTCGAGGGCACCCAGCAGATCCAGCTGCTGGTGGTCGCCCGCCGCCTGCTGGGTCTCACCTCGGCCGAACTGAAGTAGCCCGGGTGTCTTCATTCCGCGCTCTGCTGGCACGCCAGGACGGCGACGTCGTCACCGCCTCGATCGAGACGCTCGACATGGCCGACCTCCCGCCCGGTGACGTCACCATCCGGGTGGCCTACTCCAGCGTCAACTACAAGGACGCCCTCGCGCTGACCGCCGGCGGCGGGGTGGTGCGCGACTATCCGATCGTTCCCGGCATCGACCTGACCGGCGAGGTCGTCGCGTCGCAGTCGCCTGACTTCGCGGTCGGCGACCAGGTGCTGGCGCACGGCTACGACATCGGTACCGGACGCCACGGCGGCTACGGCGAATACGTGCGGCTGCCCGCCGAGCAGGTCGTCGCACTGGGATCGCTGACACCGCGCGAGGGTGCGGCCATCGGCACCGCGGGTTTCACCGCCGCGATGAGCGTGGAGGCGCTGCAGCGCCACGGGATCGAGCCGGGTGACGGACCGGTCGTGGTCACCGGGGCGAGCGGCGGTGTCGGCTCGGTCAGCGTTGACCTGCTCGCCGCCGCGGGGTATCGGGTGGTGGCCTCGACCGGCAAGCCGCAGGCCGCCGAACTGCTCACCCGGCTGGGTGCTGCGGAGGTGATCGGCCGGCTGCCCGCCGACCCCGAGGCCAAACCGCGGCCGCTGGCCAAGGCGCGCTGGGCCGGTGCGGTGGACTGCGTGGGCGGGGCCACCCTGGCCGACGTTCTCAGCACGCTGGACTACGCCGGGGCGGTCGCCGCCAGCGGGCTGACCGGCGGCGCGGCCCTGCACACCACGGTCATGCCGTTCATCCTGCGCGGGGTGGCGCTACTGGGCATCGACTCCGTACAGCTGCCCATCGGGGCGCGCCGTGCACTCTGGGAGCGCCTCGGCGGCCCACTCAAGCCACCCCGCCTGGAGCACCTGGTCCACGAGGTCGACCTGGCCGACGTGCTCGCCGTGGTCGATCAGGTCCGCGCGGGTGCGTTCACCGGCCGCGCGGTGGTGCGGGTCGGCGCCTAGACCGCGCCGAGGACGCGCTGCAGGTCGGGCTTCATCGCCTGCAGTTCGCGGCCCCAGTAGGCCCAGTTGTGGGTGCCGTTGTTCGGGAAGTTGAACACGCCGTTCTTCCCGCCGGCCGCGAGGTAGTTGTCGCGGAACGAGACGTTGGTGCGGATGGTCAGGCCCTCCAGGAAGGTGGCCGGCAGATCGCCGCCGCCGAGCTCGTTGGGCTGGCCGTTGCCGCAGTACACCCACAGCCGGGTGTTGTTGGCGACCAGGCGCGGAATCTGCACCATCGGGTCGTTGCGCTGCCAGGCCGGGTCGCTGGACGGACCCCACATGTCCTGGGACTTATAGCCGCCGGCATCACCCATGGACAGCCCGATCAGCGACGGCCACCACCCCTCGGAGGGGTTGAGGAATCCCGACATCGACCCGGCGTAGATGTACTGGTCCGGGTGCCAGGTCGCCAGGATCATCGACGCCGAGCCGGCCATCGACAGGCCGATCGCCGCGCTGCCGTTCGGCTTGACGCCGCGGTTGGCGGCCAGCCAGGACGGCGCCTCCTGGGTGAGGAACGTCTCCCACTTGTAGGTCGAGCAGCCGGCCTTGCCGCACGCGGGGCGGTACCAGTCGGCGTAGAAGCTGGACTGCCCGCCCACCGGCATCGCGATCGACAGCCCGGAGTCCAGGTACCACTCGAACGCCTGGGTGTTGATGTCCCAGCCGTTGTAGTCGTCCTGCGCGCGCAGACCGTCGAGCAGGTAGACCACCGGCGAGTTCGGGCCACCGCTCTGGAACTGGATGCGGATGTTGCGGCCCATGCTCGGCGAGGGCACGTCAAGGTATTCGACCGGCAGACCGGGTCGCGAGAAGGCTCCCGCGGTATCCGTACCGCCGGCCAGGCCGATCAGGCCCGGAACCGTTGCTGCCGCGATCGCGGCGACCGTGATCCGGCGCGACCATGTGCGCACCTTGTCGAAGACAGACTTCACCAACCCACCACAGCTTTCTTTAAGAATTGTCGGATTGCAGCACTGAGTAAATCACGGCGCAGCGACCCAGAGAAATCCGAATCGTTACCCCGTTGTGACCAAAGGCTCGGCGGCGTGGTGAAACAAAACTAAAATCATCTTCAGTTTTCAGGTAGATCTCCGACCGCGCCGCCCCCGGGAGCACCCATGGAATCCTTCGTCCACCTGCGTAAAGGCACAACCCCCCGGCGACTGCACGCCGATCTCAACGGTCTCAAGGACGACGAACTCGGCCGCGGCGGCTTCGTCGGCCGCACCGCCAACCTCTACCGGCGCCATGATCCGGTGGCCTACCGCGCGACCGGCCCGCTGCGGCCGGTCGACGTGCTGGCCGGCGAGCTGAAACCGTCCGACGCCACCGACCCGGCCGGTGCCCCGCTGCTGCTGTTCTCCAACCCGGACTGCCGGGTCCTGCTCAGCCGGCGCAGCGACGCGATGCCGTTTTACGTACGCCACATCGACGGCGACCTGCTGTGCTTCGTGCACCAGGGCGCCGGCCGCGTGCAGACCGAGTTCGGTCCGCTGGACTACCGCGTCGGCGACTGGATCTACCTGCCCAAGGCCTGCACGTGGCGGCAGGTGCCGCTCAGCGAGACCACCTGGCTGATGATCGAGGCGTCCGACGAGTTCCGGACACCGCCCCCGGGCACCCTCGGGCGGCACTGGCCGTTCGACCCCTCGCAGGCCACCATCCCCGAGCCCGCACCGCTCGACGACGACGAAGGACCGCAGGCCGACGGGGAGTACGAGGTACGGCTCTACCACCGTCCGGTCGACGGCGCGAGCGCCAGCGCGTTGTTCTACCGGCACAATCCGCTCGACGTCGAGGGCTGGCGCGGCGACAACTTCCCGTTCACCTTCAACGTCGAGGACTACAACGTCGTCACCTCCGACAGCGTGCACCTGCCCCCGATGGTGCATCTGTTCATGGAGGCGACCGGGGTGTACGTGTGCAACTTCCTGCCGCGGCCCGCCGAGGGCAGACCGGGCACCGAGCGCACGCCCTGGTACCACCGCAATGTCGACTTCGACGAGATCGCCTTCTTCCACGGCGGCTCGCTCTACGGCATCCCGATGCCGCCCGGCCTGATCAGCCACGCCCCGCAGGGCATCCACCACGGTGCGCCCGAGCGGGCGCGGGAGAGCACCCGCCGCAAGTTCAACGAGTACTCGACCGTGGACTGGCAGGTCATCGCGATCGACACCCGGCAGCGGCTGACGCCCTCGCCCGAGGTCCTCGCGAGCGACCTCGGCCAGCACGCATGACCAAGCACGCCTACGACCGGATCCCGTATCTGGTTGCCTTCCAGAACGATTCCGGTGTGCGCGACGTCTACGGCGGCGTCGCCGAGATGGTCGTGCTGGAGTGCTACCACCTCAAGCCCCGGGAAGTCCCCAGCGACACCGTGCTGGTGTTCATGCACCCGATCGGGGGCGGGGCGTATCTGCCGATGGTCAATGCCCTGGCCCGCGCCGGCCACCACGTGATCTACGCCAACAGCCGCTACCGGGGCACCGATTCCTCGCTGCTGATGGAGAAGGTCGTCCAGGACCTCGGCGAGGCGATCAGGGACGCGCGCGACCGGCTGGGGTACCGCAAGGTCGTGCTGGCCGGGTGGAGTGGGGGCGGGTCGCTGTCGCTGTTCTATCAGCAGCAGGCTCAGCGGCCGACGGTCACCGCCAGCCCGTCCGGGGACGGCCCGGATCTCACCCGGCTGGGCTTGATCCCCGCCGACGGGGTGATGCTGCTGGCCGCCCATGTCAGCCGGCACGGAACGCTCACCGAGTGGCTCGACGCGTCCATTCGTGACGAGGCGAACCCGCGCGACCGCGACCCCGAACTGGACCTCTACGACCCCGCCAACCCCAACCAGCCGCCCTACACGAACGAATTCCTCGATCGCTACCGCAGCGCGCAGATCGCCCGCAACCGCCGGATCACGGCCTGGGTCAAGACCACCCTGGCCGAGCTGAAGGCCGAGGGCCGCGGGGACGAGGAGTTCTGCTTCGTCGTGCACGGCACCATGGCCGACCCGCGCTGGCTGGATCCCGCCGTCGACCCCAACGAACGCACCCCCGGCACCTGCTATCTGGGTGATCCCCGCTGGGTCAACACCAGCCCGGTCGGCCTGGCCCGGTACTGCACGCTGCGCAGCTGGCTCTCACAGTGGAGCTATGACGACGCCCACGGCGACGGCGTCACCTGCGGTCGCGACGTCGCGGTACCCACGCTGGTGATCGGCAACCTCGCCGATGACGCCTGCACACCCAGCCACACCCGCCGGCTGTTCGAGGCGATCGGGTACAGCGACAAGGAACTGCACGAAATCCCAGGCGCCACACACTATTACGCAGGTCCTCAGCAGCGCGACGCGCTCAACACCGCCGTCGGGGTGATCAGCGACTGGCTGGCCCGCCACGAATTCGCGGGGTCGGTGTCGTGACGGCCGGTGCCCTCGACGGCATCCGCGTGATCGAGGTCGGCACCCTGATCTCCGGCCCGTTCGCCGGCCGCCTGCTCGGTGACATGGGAGCCGACGTCATCAAGATCGAACCGCCCGGCGCGCCCGACCCGCTGCGCACCTGGGGTCAGGCCGAGCTGGAGGGCCAGCACTTCTTCTGGACCGTGCACGCCCGCAACAAACGGTCGGTGACCCTCGACCTGCGCCAGCCCCGCGGCCGCGACATCTTCCTCGACCTCGCCGAGCGTTCCGACATCATCGTGGAGAACTTCCGGCCGGGCACGCTGGAGAAGTGGGACCTGGGCTATGACGTTCTGCGCCAACGCAACCGGGGCATCATCCTGGTGCGGGTCTCCGGCTACGGGCAGGACGGGCCGGATGCGAACAAAGCCGGCTACGCCTCGGTGGCCGAAGCGGCCAGCGGCCTGCGCTACATGAACGGATTCCCCGGCGGTCCCCCACCGCGTCTGGCGCTGTCGCTGGGCGACAGCCTGGCGGGCATGTTCGCCGCCCTCGGCGCGCTGGCGGCGCTCTACCGGCGCACCGTCACCGGCGAGGGACAGGTCGTCGACGCAGCGCTGACCGAGGCCTGCCTGGCCATCCAGGAATCCACCATCCCCGACTACGACGTGGGCGGGGTGGTGCGGGGGCCGTCGGGCACCCGGCTGGAGGGCATCGCCCCCTCGAACATCTACCGCACCGCCGACGGCAGCTGGGTGGTCATCGCGGCCAATCAGGACACCGTCTTCCGGCGGCTGTGCGCGGCGATGGGCCGGCCCGAGCTGGCCGAGGATGAACGCTTCGTCGACCACGGTGCCCGCGGACGCAACCAGGACCTGCTCGACACCATCATCGGCGAGTGGGCCGCCGCCCGCGCACCCGCCGACGTCATCGACACCCTCAGCGCCGCCGGGGTGATCGCCGGACCGATCAACACCGTCGCCGAGGTGGTGCACGACCCGCAGCTGCTGGCCCGGGACATGCTCGTCGAGCACTACGACGAACGGGTCGGGCGCGCCGTCCTCGGTCCCGGTGTGATCCCCAAACTCTCGGCCACCCCCGGCACGGTCCGCCGGGCCGGGCCGCCACGGCCGGGCTGTCACAACGCCGAGGTCTACGGCGAACTGCTCGGCCTGACCCCCGCGCAATTGGCCGACCTGACCGATCAGGGCGTGCTGTGAGCCCGCCCGCCCACGTCACGATCCGCGAGGTCGCGATGCGCGACGGCTTGCAGATCGAATCCCCCGTCCCGCTGGCGGCCAAACTGCGCCTGCTCGACGCGATCGCGCGCACCGGCGTCCGCGAGGTCGAGGCCACCGCCTTCGTCTCGCCGTCGAAGGTGCCCGCCCTGGCTGATGCCGCAGAACTGGCCGCGGCCCTGGGCGACTATCCCGACATCGAGTTCTCCGCGCTGGTCGCCAGCGCGGGAGGGGCCAAGCGAGCGGTCGCGGCCGGCCTGCGCTCGCTGGAGTACGTCGTCTCCGCCGCTGACGGGCACAGCCGCGCCAACGTCGGGCGCTCCAGCGCCGAGGCGTGCGCGCAGATCGCCGACGTCGCCGCGATCGCCCACGACGCGGGGGCGAGCGTCGAGGTCATCATCGCCACCGCGTGGGACTGCCCGTTCGACGGGCCCACCCCGACCGACCGGGTGCTCGACGTCGTCGAGGCCGCCTGCACGCACGGCGCCGACCGGGTCGCGCTGGCCGACACCATCGGCACCGCCACCCCGGGCCGTGTGAGCGCACTGGTCGACGTGGTGCGACCGCGCATCGGCGACCGGCCGCTGGGCGCGCACTTCCACAACACCCGCGGCGCGGGGCTGGCCAGCGCCTGGGCCGCGGTGACCGCGGGTGTGACCCGGCTGGACTCCTCGGTCGGCGGACTGGGCGGCTGCCCGTTCGCGCCGGGCGCCAGCGGCAACATCGCCACCGAGGATCTGGTGTACCTGCTGCGCGACAGCGGAGTCGCCGTCGACGTCGACCTCGCGGCGGCCATTGAGGCGGCGAACGTCGCTCGGTCGGTGGTCGGCCACGACCTGCCCGGCGCGCTGCTGCGCGCCGGCGACCGGCGCGGATGAGGAAGCGCCGATGACCCCCGTCAAGACACTGAGCACCAAGGGCCGCCAGACCCAGCTGGCCATCGAGGACGCCGCCCGCAAGCTGTTCGCCGAACGCGGCTTCCACGGCACCACCCTGGCCGACATCACCTCCGCGGCCGGCAAGTCCCCCGCGGTGTTCTACCGCTATTTCACCGACAAGGAGGACCTGCTGGCCTCGCTGGCGCAGTCCTTCCTCGAGGACGTCACACCGCAGCGCGTGCACCTGCCCGAGTCACCCTCGGACACCCGGTTCTTCGTCTCGGCCGTCAGCTCCTACTGGAACGCCTTCAAGCAGCACATCGGCATCATGCTCGCCGTTGACCAGCTCGCGGCCACCGAGGCGCGCTTCGCCGCCGTGCAGAACGAGTTCCGGCGCTTCGGCATGGACGTCGTCTCCGCATCGGTGCTGCGCGCGCAGCAGCAGGGGTACGCCGCCGGGCTCGACGCGGAGCACACCGCACTGGCGATCGCCCTGCTCTTCGAGCGATTCACCACGGTGTGCCTGCGCCCCGACGCCGCGGCCCTGGGGTCGCCGGTGTCCGACGCGGAAGCGGTCAGCACGCTGTCCGCCATCTGGATGAGAACGCTCTACGGTCCACCGAGGGAGTGAACATGGATTTCAACCTGCCCGAGCATCTTCCGGCGCTGCTCGCCGAGATCGACGCCTTCATCGAGGCGGAAATCAAACCGTTGGAGAACGAACACCTGCAGTACTTCGACCGCCGTCGCGAGTTCGCGCGCACCGACCTCGACAACGGCGGTGTCCCGCGCCGCGAATGGGAGGACCTGCTCGACGAGATGCGCCGGCGCGCCGACGCCGCCGGCTGGCTGCGCTACGGGCTGCCGTCGAAGTTCGGCGGTCGCGACGGATCCAACCTGGACATGGCCGTCATCCGCGAGCACCTCGCGCACCGCGGGCTCGGACTGCACAACGATCTGCAGGACGAGTCCTCGATCATCGGCAACTTCCCGCAGGTGATCATGATGGACCGGTTCGGGACCGAGGCACAGCAGAGCGAGTGGATCGACGCCATGCTCACCGGGAAACGGTCGATGGCCTTCGGCCTCACCGAGCCCGCGCACGGCAGTGACGCCACCTGGCTGGAGACCACCGCCCGGCGCGACGGCGGCGGACCCGACGCCGGCTGGGTCATCAACGGCTCCAAGCGGTGGAACACCGGTGTGCATCGCGCGACCCACGACCTGATCTTCGCGCGCACCTCCGGCGAGCCCGGCCAGGCGCTGGGCATCACCGCGTTCCTGGTGCCCTGCGACAGCCCCGGCTTCGAGGTGCCGTTCTACTGGTGGACCTTCAACATGCCCAGCGATCACGGCGAGGTCGTGCTGCGCGACGTCCGGGTTCCCGCCGACGCGGTGCTCGGCGAGGTCGATCGGGGCCTCGAGGTGGCCCAGACCTTCCTGCACGAGAACCGGATACGGCAGGCGGCCAGCAGCCTGGGCGCCGCGCAGTACTGCATCGACCGCGCCGTGGATTACGCGTCACAGCGGGTCACCTTCGGCAAGCCGCTGTCGGTGAACCAGGCCGTGCAGTGGCCGCTGGTGGAGTTGCAGACCGAGGCGCAGATGGTGCGCCTGCTGGTGTACTACGCCGCCTGGCATCTCGACCGTGACCATCACATGCAGGTGTCCGACAAGGTGTCGATGGCCAATTACCGTGCCAACAGGTTGGTCTGCGAGGCGGCCGACCGGGCCATGCAAATCCACGGCGGCATCGGGTACAGCCGCCACGAACCGTTCGAGCACATCTACCGCCACCACCGCCGCTATCGGATCACCGAGGGAGCCGAGGAGATTCAGATGCGCCGGGTCGCGCAGCGGATGTTCAGGTTCGGCCGGGGGTGAACGACGAGCTGGCCGCGCGGCTCCCCGAGGTGCTTCAGCCGCTGCTGGGCGAGACCTCGGTCGCCAACCTGCGGCTGCTGACCGGCGGTGCCAGCCGGACGACGTGGGCCTTCGACGCGGTCAGCGCAGCGGGCGAGCACCGGGCGCTGATCCTGCGCAGCGCACCGCCGGACGGCAACTACGCCAGCATGGAACTCGAGGCGGCCGCCCAGGCGGCGGCGGCACAGGCCGGCGCGCCGGTGCCGCACATTCTGGTCGCCTCGGATTCCAGCGCGGCGCTTGGTGACCCGTTCCTGATCTGCGACGAGGTCGCCGGCGAGACCATCGTGCGCCGCATCCAGCGCACCCTCGACACCGACGGCCGCCGCGCCCTGCTCACCCAGTGCGCGCAGGCGCTGGCGGCGATCCACCGGTCCGACACCGACGCACCCGGCCTGGTCGTGAAGGACCAACTCGCCGAATGGCGGCAGCGCCTCGACGACATCGCCGACACCACGGCCACCTTCGAGTGGGCCTTCCGCTGGCTTGCCGCGCGCCGGCCGCCGGCCACGCCGCCACGGCTGGTGCACGGCGATTTCCGGATGGGCAACCTGATCGTTGACGGCGGCACCCTGGCCGCCGTGCTCGACTGGGAAGCGGTGCACCTCGGCGAGGTCTACGAGGACCTCGCCTGGTTCTGCCTGCGGGCGTGGCGGTTCGGAGCGCCCGCGCACGCCGCGGCCGGCGGGCTGGGCGGCATCGAGGACTTCGTCTCGGCCTACGAGCAGGCCGGCGGGGTGGCCGTGGACCGCGCGGCGTTGCACTGGTGGCTGGTGCTGGGCACGCTGCGCTGGGGGATCATCTGCCGCTATCAGGCCGAGCGCCACCTGTCCGGCCAGCACCGGTCGGTGGAACTGGCCACCATCGGCCGGCGGGTCTGCGAGACGGAATGGGACATCCTGGAGTTGCTGGAGCAGGCGCGGTGAACGGCGCCCACGGACGGCCCACCGCCGCCGAACTGCTCGCCGCCGTCGCCGAGTTCCTCGAGGGCGAGGTGCGCGACGCCGCTCCCGCTTCAGTCGGGTTCCACGCCCTCGTCGCCGCCAACGCGCTGCGCATCGTGCAGCGCGAGATCCTCGACCAGGACGCGTCCGAGGCGCAGGCGGCGCTGGCACGCCTGGGGTTCGCCGACGAGAATGCGCTGGCCGAGGCGATCCGCGCCGGCGCACTCGACGGCCGCGATACCGAGGTCTCAGCCTGCCTGCGGGCCGTGGTGGGACACCGGGTGGCGATCGCCCACCCGGGCTACCGTGAGGCGCCCTGACACCGATCGGTCACAATCACTTCTGTGACTGTGCAGAGCGTGCTCGACGATCCCGCTGCGATCGGGACCTGGACCCTGGTGCCCGACCGGTCGTCGGTGAGTTTCACCAACAAGACGCTGTGGGGTCTGGTTCCGGTCAACGGCCACTTCACCGACATCAGCGGGCAGGGCCGCCTACAGCCGGGCGGCGCCGTCTCCGGCCGACTCACCATCGGAGCGGCCTCGCTGCGAACCGGGATCGGCAAACGCGACGAGCACCTGCGCTCCGCGGACTTCTTCGACACCGCCGCCTTCCCGGAGATCACCGTCGAGGTCACCGGCGTCAGGCCGGACGGCGAGCTCGACGCGACCCTCAGCGTCCGGGGCACGACGCTGGCGGTCCCGCTCAGCGCCACCATCGTCAGGGTGGATCAGGACAGCGTGCGGGTGACCGCCCGGGCTCACGTCGACCGCACCCGATGGGGCGTCAGCGGCAACATGTTCGGCATGATGCCCACGACCACCACCCTGACGGCCGACGCCGTGTTCAGAAAATCGGCAAGCTAGCATTCGCAGCGTGTCCAGCCGAGGTCCCGAGGCGCCGCTGCATCTCCTGGTGTACAGCAGCAACGCCCGCACCCGCGAGCAGGTGCGCCTGGCCCTGGGGCGGCGGATCCATCCCGAACTGCCGGAGCTGACCTACACCGAGGTCGCGACCGGGGCCATGGTCATCACGCTGATGGACGCCGGCGGCTTCGATCTGGTGATCCTCGACGGCGAGGCGTCCCCGGTCGGCGGGATGGGCATCGCCAAACAACTCAAGGACGAACTCAGCGACTGCCCGCCGATTCTCGTGCTGACCGGCCGGGCCGACGACGCGTGGCTGGCCAATTGGTCGAGGGCCGAGGCGGCCGTGCCGCACCCGATCGACCCCATCCGCCTCGGTGATGCGGTGGTGGGCCTGCTGCGTTCGCCGGTGCAATAGCCCCCCGCTAGGCTGATTCCGATCCCCCACCGGCCGCCTGAGCGAGGAAGGGTGAAGCGGCGTGAACCTCTATACACCGATCCTGGTGCTCGGCGTCATCGCTGCTGCTTTCGCGGTGGTGTCGGTGGTGGTTGCCGTTGTGGTCGGGCCGCGCCGCTTCAACCGCGCCAAACTCGCCGCCTACGAGTGCGGGATCGAACCGATGACCGGAGAGCCGATCGGCCAGCGCTTCCCGATCAAGTACTACCTCACGGCGATGCTGTTCATCGTGTTCGACATCGAAATCGTTTTCCTGTATCCGTGGGCTGTGTCGTTCGACCAACTGGGGCTGTTCGCGCTGGTTGAGATGGCCATTTTCATGGCGACGGTGTTCGTCGCCTACGCCTACGTATGGCGCCGGGGAGGTCTTGAATGGGATTAGAGGAATCACTGCCGGGCGGCATCCTGCTGTCCACCGTGGAGAAGGTCGCGGGCTACTTCCGCAAGGGCTCGCTGTGGCCGGCCACCTTCGGATTGGCCTGCTGCGCAATCGAGATGATGGCCACCGCATCGCCGCGTTTCGACATCGCCCGCTTCGGCATGGAACGGTTCTCCGCCACTCCGCGCCAGGCCGACCTGATGATCGTGGCCGGTCGGGTCAGCCAGAAGATGGCCCCGGTGCTGCGCCAGGTCTACGACCAGATGGCTGAACCCAAGTGGGTGCTCGCGATGGGTGTTTGCGCCTCCAGTGGCGGAATGTTCAACAACTACGCGGTGGTGCAGGGCGTCGACCACGTGGTGCCCGTCGACATCTACCTGCCCGGCTGTCCGCCACGCCCGGAGATGCTGCTCAACGCGATCCTGGCCCTGCACGCCAAGATCGCCGAGATGCCACTGGGAGTGCATCGCGCCGAGGCGGTCGCCGCGGCCGAACAGGCCGCCCTGGCCAGTCAGCCCACCCTCGAACTCAAGGGCCTGCTGCGGTGAGCGAGGACAAGGACGGCGAGGTGATCACCACCCGCCGTGGCATGTTCGGTATCGACGGCAGCGGGGATACCTCCGGTTACGGACGGCTGGTCAGTAAGGTCACGCTGCCGGGCAGCACTCCCCGCCCCTACGGCGGCTACTTCGACGAAGTCGTCGACCGGCTGGCGGAGGTTCTCGGCACGGCGACCTTCGATGCGGCCATCGAGCGCATCGTCGTCTTCCGCGAACAGCTGACCCTCGACGTGCGCCGCGAGCATCTGCTCGCCGTCGCCGCCGCGCTGCGTGACGACGAGCGACTGCGCTTCGAATTGTGTTGTGGCGTATCGGGTGTGCACTATCCCGACGACACCGGCCGGGAGCTGCGCGCCTACTACCCGCTGATGTCGATCACCCACAACCGGCGAGTGCAACTCGAGGTCTCCTGCCCCGACGAGGACCCGCGTATCCCGTCGCTGTTCGGGGTGTACCCGACGTGCGACTGGCACGAGCGCGAGACCTACGACTTCTTCGGCATCGTCTTCGAAGGCCATCCCGGGCTGACCCGCATCGAGATGCCCGACGACTGGGTCGGCCACCCGCAGCGCAAGGACTATCCGCTCGGCGGCGTTCCGGTGGAGTACCACGGCGCTCAGATCCCCCCGCCCGACGAGCGGAGGTCCTACCACTGATGAGTATCAATTCGGAGCCGGAGACCACGGTCATCCTCGGCGGCCAGGACTGGGAGCAGGTCCTCGCCGCGGCCCGGGCGGGCGAAGCCGGCGAGCGGATCGTGGTGAACATGGGCCCCCAGCATCCGTCCACCCACGGCGTGCTGCGGCTCATCCTGGAGATCGACGGCGAGACGGTCGTCGAAGCCCGTTGCGGCATCGGCTATCTGCACACCGGGATCGAGAAGAACCTCGAGTACCGCACCTGGACCCAGGGCGTGACGTTCGTCACCCGCATGGACTATCTGTCGCCGTTCTTCAACGAGACCGCCTACTGCCTCGGGGTGGAACGGCTGCTGGGTATCACCGACGAGATCCCGGCGCGCGCCTCGGTGATCCGGGTCATGCTCATGGAGCTCAACCGGATCTCCTCGCACCTGGTGGCGCTGGCCACCGGCGGGATGGAACTGGGCGCGATGACGCCGATGTTCTTCGGCTTCCGGGAGCGCGAACTGATCCTCAGCACGTTCGAGGCGATCACCGGGCTGCGGATGAACAACGCCTACATCCGGCCGGGCGGGCTGGCGGCCGACCTGCCTGTCGACGGGACGACCCGCATCGCCGAACTGCTCAAGATTCTGCCGGGCAGATTGCGCGAGCTCTCCGATCTGCTCACCGAGAGCTACATCTGGAAGGCCCGCACCCAGGGGATCGGTTACCTCGACCTGACCGGCTGCATGGCCCTGGGCATCACCGGACCGGTGCTGCGGTCCACCGGGCTGCCGCACGATCTGCGCAAGTCCCAGCCGTACTGCGGGTACGAGAACTACGACTTCGACGTCGTCACCGACACCGGGGCGGACTGCTACGGGCGCTACCTCATCCGGGTCGGTGAGATGACCCAGTCGTTGCGCATCGTCGAGCAGTGCCTGCAGCGCCTCGAGCCGGGTCCGGTGATGATCGAGGACAAGAAGCTGGCCTGGCCGGCCGACCTGCAGATCGGGCCGGACGGGCTGGGCAATTCCCCGGCCCACATCGCCAAGATCATGGGCACCTCGATGGAGGGCCTGATCCACCACTTCAAGCTGGTGACCGAGGGCATCCGGGTGCCGGCCGGGCAGGTCTACAGTGCTGTCGAGTCGCCGCGCGGCGAACTGGGCGTGCACATGGTCTCCGACGGCGGCACCCGGCCCTACCGGGTGCACTACCGCGATCCCAGCTTCACCAACCTGCAGGCGGTGGCGGCGATGTGCGAGGGCGGCATGGTCGCGGACGTGATCGCCGCGGTGGCAAGTATTGATCCCGTGATGGGCGGTGTGGATAGGTGAGAGCCCGATGACGATCGACCTGACCCTCGGACCGCGGCCCGACGAACCCGGGCCTCCGGTCGGCGGCGCGCAGTCCTACCCCGCCGAGGTGACCGAACGACTGGCCGCCGACGCCGCCGGCATCATCGCCCGCTACCCCGAACCGCGCTCGGCGCTGCTGCCGCTGCTGCATCTGGTTCAGGCCGAGGACGGCTACCTGACGAAGGCCGGCATCGCGTTCTGCGCGGACCAACTCGATCTGACCGACGCCGAGGTCACCGCGGTCGCGACGTTCTATTCGATGTACCGGCGCACTCCGACCGGTGAGTACCTGGTCGGCGTGTGCACCAACACCCTGTGCGCGATCATGGGAGGCGACGCGATCCTCGAGGCGCTGCAGGACGATCTCGGCATCCACCACGGACAAACCACCGAGGACGGGAAGATCACTCTCGAGCACGTGGAGTGCAATGCGGCCTGCGACTACGCGCCGGTCGTGATGGTGAACTGGGAGTTCTTCGACAACCAAACACCCTCCAGTGCAAAGGAACTCGTCGCCACGCTGCGCGGTGGCGGGACCGTGACCCCTTCTCGGGGCGGGCCGCTGTGCGGGTTCCGCCAGATCCAGCGGGAACTGGCCGGTCTCGACACCGGCGACGATCGCGACCCCGGCGCCGGACCCGGCGAAGCCACGCTCGCCGGCCTGCGGGTCGCCGGAGAACTGGGGATGCGCTCATGACGCCGCTGACACCGGTGCTCAGCCGGTTCTGGGACCAGCCACAGCCGTGGACGCTGCAGACATACCAGCAGCACGACGGATATCAGGGACTGCGCCGTGCTCTGAGCATGTCCCCGG
This sequence comes from Mycobacterium sp., assembly GCA_018882965.1. GTDB lineage: Bacteria > Actinomycetota > Actinomycetes > Mycobacteriales > Mycobacteriaceae > Mycobacterium. The sequence continues at coordinate 19,693 of VEQY01000011.1, forward strand.
AAGCCGTCATCGCCGAAGTCAAGGAATCGGGTCTGCGCGGACGCGGCGGCGCGGGTTTTCCCACCGGCACCAAGTGGTCGTTCATCGATCGCAACTCGACCAAGCCGCGCTACCTGGTCATCAACGCCGACGAGTCCGAGCCGGGCACGTGCAAGGACATGCCGCTGATGATGACCACGCCGCACTTCCTCGTCGAGGGCGTCATCATCGCCGCGTACGCGATCGGGGCGCGCCACGCCTTCATCTATCTGCGCGGCGAGGTGGTCAGCGTGCTGCGCCGGCTGCGTAACGCCGTCGCCGAGGCCTATCAGGCCGGCTACCTCGGCACCGACATCCTGGGCTCAGGCTTCGACCTGGACGTGGTGGTGCACGCCGGCGCGGGGGCCTACATCTGCGGTGAGGAGACCGCCCTGCTGGACTCCCTGGAAGGCCGTCGCGGCCAGCCCCGGCTGCGGCCTCCCTTCCCGGCGGTCGCCGGCCTCTACGCCTGCCCCACCGTGGTCAACAACGTCGAGTCCATCGCCTCGGTGCCGCCGATCCTGGCCAAGGGCGTGGACTGGTTCAAGTCCATGGGCTCCGACAAGTCGCCCGGCTTCACGCTCTACTCGCTGTCGGGTCACGTCAACCGGCCCGGACAGTACGAGGCGCCGCTGGGCATCACGCTTCGCGAGCTCCTCGAGTACGCCGGCGGGGTGCGCTCGGGCCACCAGCTGAAGTTCTGGACCCCCGGTGGTTCCTCCACCCCGCTGCTCACCGCCGAGCACCTCGACACCCCGCTGGACTACGAGGGCATGGCGTCGGTCGGGTCGATGCTGGGCACCAAGGCGCTGCAGATCTTCGACGAGACCACCTGCGTCGTGCGCGCGGTGCGGCGGTGGACCCAGTTCTACGCCCACGAGTCCTGCGGCAAGTGCACGCCCTGCCGCGAGGGCACCTACTGGCTCGCACAGATCTACGAGCGCCTCGAGGAGGGCCGCGCCGACGCCGAGGACCTCGGCAAGCTGCTGGATATCTCCGACACGATCAACGGCAAGTCGTTCTGCGCGCTGGGCGACGGGGCCGCCGCTCCGATCCTCTCCTCGCTGCAGTTCTTCCGGCCCGAGTACGAGGCGCACCTGGCCGAGGGCTGCCCCTTCGACCCCTATGCGTCGATGCTCGCCGCCCCCGAGGGAGCCGCTCGATGACTCAGGCTCCCCCCGACATCGACCTGGTGACCATCACCATCGACGACACCACGCTGTCGGTGCCCAAGGGCACCTTGGTGATTCGCGCCGCGGAGTTGATCGGCGTGCAGATACCGCGGTTCTGCGACCACCCGCTGCTCGAGCCCGTTGGTGCCTGCCGCCAGTGCCTGGTGGAGGTCGAGGGCCAGCGCAAGCCGATGGCCAGCTGCACCACCACCGTCTCCGACGGCATGGTGGTGCGCACCCAGGTCACCTCCGAGGCCGCCGACGCGGCCCAGCACGGCGTGATGGAGCTGCTGCTGATCAACCACCCGCTGGACTGCCCGATCTGCGACAAGGGCGGCGAGTGCCCGCTGCAGAACCAGGCGATGTCGAATGGCCGCGTGGAGACCCGCTTCACCGACGTCAAGCGCACCTTCCCCAAACCCATCAACCTGTCCAGCCAGGTGCTGCTGGACCGCGAGCGCTGCGTGCTGTGCGCCCGATGCACGCGGTTCTCCAACCAGATCGCCGGCGACCCCTTCATAGAACTTCTGGAACGCGGCGCGCTGCAGCAGGTGGGTATCGCCGGCGGGGAGGCATTCGACTCCTACTTCAGCGGCAACACCGTGCAGATCTGCCCGGTCGGCGCGCTGACCGGTACCGCCTACCGGTTCCGGGCGCGTCCGTTCGACCTGGTCTCCTCACCGAGCGTGTGCGAGCACTGCGCGTCGGGCTGCGCACAGCGCACCGACCACCGTCGCGGGGTGGTGCTGCGCAGGCTGGCCGGCGACGACCCGGAGGTCAACGAGGAGTGGAACTGCGACAAGGGCCGGTGGTCGTTCACCTACACCCGCGTCGGTGATCGCATCACCACACCGATGGTGCGCGACGACGACGGCAACCTGCGCTCGGCATCCTGGTCGGAGGCCATCCAGCGGGCCGCAGCCGGGCTGACCGCGGGGCGCACCGGGGTCCTGGTCGGTGGCCGGGTCACCGCCGAGGACGCCTACGCCTACGCGAAGTTCACCCGGATCGCGCTGGGCACCAACGACATCGACTTCCGGGCCAGGCCGGTCTCCGACGAGGAGAGCGCCTTCCTGGGTGCGCACGTCGCCGGCCGGATCGATGTCGGCTATGCCGACCTGGAGGCCGCACCGATGGTGCTGCTGGTCGGCTTCGAGCCCGAGGACGAGTCGCCGATCGTGTTCCTGCGGCTGCGCAAGGCCGTGCGCAAGAACGGTCTTCGTGTCGTGGCCGTCGCACCGTTCGCCTCGCGCGGGACCACCAAGCTGGGCGCCGAGCTCGTTGCCACCGCACCCGGCGGCGAGGCCGCCGCGCTGGACGCCCTGGCCGGAGACCTCGCTCCCGGCACGGTGATCCTCCTCGGCGAACGACTGGCCACCAGCCCCGGAGCGCTGTCCGCGGCGGCGCGGCTCGCGGGCTCCGCCGGTGCGCGCCTGGCCTGGGTTCCCCGGCGCGCCGGGGAACGCGGCGCGCTCGACGCCGGCTGCCTGCCCACCCTGCTGCCCGGCGGCCGACCGGTCGCCGACCCGGCGGCCCGCGAGGAGATCGCCCGGTTCTGGAGCGCCGGGGAGGTGCCCGCCGAGCCCGGGCGCGACGCGAACACGATCCTCGCCGCCGCCGCACTCGGCGAGCTGGACGCGCTTCTGGTCGGCGGCATCGAGCCCGCCGACCTCCCCGATCCGGCAGCCGCACTGGCGGCCATCGAGGCGGCCGGGTTCGTCGTCAGCCTGGAGTTGCGTGAGTCCGAGGTCACCGCGCTGGCCGACGTGGTGTTCCCGGTCGCGCCGGTGGCCGAGAAGACCGGCTCGTTCACCAACTGGGAGGGCCGGATCCGGCCCTTCGAGGCGGCGCTGCAGTCCAACGCCGCGCCGGATCTGCGCGTGCTGCAGACCCTCGCCGACGAACTCGGGGTCGATCTCGGCTTCAGAACCGCCGGTGAGGCACGCGCGGAGATGGATCGCCTTGGCCCCTGGGGCGGCACGCCGAGCCCCTCTCCCCAGGCTCATCCCGCGCCGGCGCCGGTGCTGGACAACCACGAAGCGGTGCTGGCGGGCTGGCGGCAGTTGCTCGACTCCGGGCGGTCACAGGACGGCGAGCCGCACCTGGCCGGAACGGCGCGACCCCCCGTGGCGCGCCTGTCGGCGGCGACCGCCGAAGGAATCGGCGCGCGCGACGGCTCGACGGTGACCGTGTCGACCGGTCGCGGGTCGATCAGCCTGCCGCTGGTCGTCACCGAGATGCCCGACCGCGTGGTGTGGCTGCCGCTGAACTCCCCGGGCAGCGCGGTGGCCCGCCAACTCGGGGTCTGCGTCGGCGCGGTCGTGCAGATCCGTTCGGGGAGCGCCTCATGAACCCCGCCGTCACCTACCCCGACCCGGCGATCTTCGGTCACGATCCCTGGTGGCTGATGCTGGGCAAGGCCGTGGGCGTGTTCGTATTCCTGCTGCTGACGGTTCTGGTCGCGATCCTGGTGGAGCGGAAGTTGTTGGGCCGCATGCAGATGCGCTACGGCCCCAACCGGGTCGGGCCGTTCGGCCTGCTGCAGTCGCTGGCCGACGGGATCAAGCTCGCCCTCAAGGAGGGCCTGATCCCGGCGGGCGTCGACAAGCCGATCTATCTGCTCGCGCCGGTGATCTCGGTGATCACCGCGATCATGGCGTTCGCCGTGATCCCGCTGGGCCCGGTGGTCTCGGTGTTCGGACATCAGACGCCGCTGCAGCTGACCGACCTGCCGGTCGCGGTGCTCTACGTGCTCGCGATCTCCTCGATCGGCGTCTACGGCATCGTGCTGGCCGGCTGGTCGTCCGGTTCGACCTACCCACTGCTGGGTGGGCTGCGGTCCAGTGCCCAGGTGATCTCCTACGAGATCGCGATGGCTCTGACCTTCGCGGCGGTGTTCCTCTACGCGGGGACCATGTCCACCTCCGGCATCGTCGACGCCCAGACCCGGGTCTGGTTCGTGGTGCTGCTGCTGCCGTCGTTCGCGGTGTACCTCATCGCGATGGTCGGCGAGACCAACCGCGCGCCCTTCGATCTGCCCGAGGCCGAGGGCGAGCTGGTCGGCGGGTTCCACACCGAGTACTCCTCGCTGAAGTTCGCGATGTTCTTCCTCGCTGAGTACGTCAACATGACCACCGTGTCGGCGCTGGCCGCCACGATGTTCCTCGGCGGCTGGCGCGCCCCGTGGCCGCTGAGCCTGTGGGACGGCGCGAACACCGGTTGGTGGCCGCTGCTGTGGTTCATCGCCAAGGTCTGGGTGTTCCTGTTCGTGTTCATGTGGCTTCGGGCGACGGTGCCCCGGCTGCGCTACGACCAGTTCATGGCACTGGGCTGGAAGCTGCTGATCCCTGTGTCGCTGGTGTGGATCCTGGTCGTGGCGTCGCTGCGCACCGCCGGTCTGACCGGTGTGGTTCCCAGCTTGCTCGCGGCCGCAGCACTGCTTGCGGTGCTGCTGACGGTCAACGCGCTGCGACGCCGCGCCGCCGAGCGGGAGATCCCCCCGCCTCCGCCGCCACCACCGCCGGGCGCGGGATCGTTCCCGGTCCCGCCGATGCCACCCCAGGTTAAGGAGACCGCCCGTGCCTAAGGCCCGCCCCAGCTTGCTCGATACGCTCGCGGGCTTCCGCGTGACCTTCATGACGATGTTCAAGAAGCCCATCACCGAGCAGTACCCGGAGAAGCCGGGCCCCACCGCGCCGCGTTACCACGGCCGCCATCAGCTCAACCGCTATCCCGACGGTCTGGAGAAGTGCATCGGCTGCGAACTGTGCGCGTGGGCGTGCCCGGCCGACGCGATCTATGTCGAGGGCGCCGACAACACCGAGACCGAGCGGTACTCCCCCGGCGAACGCTACGGCCGGGTGTATCAGATCAACTATCTGCGCTGCATCGGCTGCGGCTTGTGCATCGAGGCGTGCCCCACCCGTGCGCTGACCATGACCGGCGACTACGAGATGGCCGACGACAACCGGTCCGACCTGATCTACGGCAAGGACAAACTGCTCGCCCCGTTGCAGCCGGGAATGGTGGAGCCCCCGCACCCCATGGCGCCCGAGTCCACCGATGAGGACTACTACCTCGGCCGGATCACGCCCGGCGGCGTGCGCGGGCGGGAGGTGCGCCGATGATGCCACTCGCGGTGTTCTCCGCTGACGCGCTGACCCGCACCTCCACCGCCGAGGCGGTCACGTTCTGGATCCTCGGTGCGCTGGCGGTACTCGGTGCGATCGGTGTGGTGGCCGCACCCAAGGCGGTGTACTCGGCGATCTTCCTGGCGACCACCATGATCTCCCTGGCGATCATGTACGTCGCCCAGGATGCGGTGTTCCTGGGCGTCGTTCAGGTGGTGGTCTACACCGGCGCGGTGATGATGCTGTTCCTGTTCGTCCTGATGCTCGTCGGCGTGGACTCGGCACAGTCACTGGTGGAAACCATTCGCGGGCAACGGCTCGCGGGCATCCTGGCGGGTCTGGGCTTCGGGATCCTGCTCATCGCCGCGATCGGCGCCGCCTCGACCCGCCCCTTCGTCGGGCTCACCCAGGCCAACGCCGGCGGCAACGTCGAGGGGCTTGCCGCACTGCTGTTCACCCGCTACCTGTGGGCCTTCGAGCTGACCAGCGCCCTGCTGATCACCGCCGCGCTCGGCGCGATGGTGCTCGCCCACCGAGAGCGCATCGGGCGGCGCATGACCCAGCGCGAATTGGTCATCGAACGCTTCCGCACCGGCGGGCGGGCCACCCCGCTGCCCAACCCGGGCGTCTTCGCGCGGCGCAATGCCGTCGACACCCCGGCGCTGCTGCCCGACGGATCCGAAGAGGAGTCTTCGGTCAGCGCGATCATCCGGGAGTCGCGATGAACCCGGAAAACTACCTCTACCTGTCTGCCCTGCTGTTCACCATCGGGGCGGCCGGGGTGCTGCTGCGGCGCAATGCGATCGTCATGTTCATGTGCGTCGAGCTGATGCTCAACGCCGCCAACCTGGCCTTCGTCACCTTCGCCCGGATGCACGGCAGCCTCGACGGTCAGGCGGTGGCCTTCTTCACCATGGTGGTGGCCGCCTGCGAAGTGGTCGTCGGGCTGGCCATCATCGTGACCATCTACCGCACCCGTCGCAGCTCGGACGTCGACGAAGCCCACCTGCTGCGGCATTGACAGGTTCCCTATGACGACATTGCTCTGGCTGACTATTGCGCTGCCCCTGATCGGGGCAGTGGTTCTGCTGCTCGGCGGGAAGGCCACCGACGCCTGGGGCCATCTCCTGGGCTGCGCGACCGTGATCGCCTCGTTCCTCTGCGGGACGGCGCTGTTCGCCCACCTGCTGGGCCGGCCGGCCGAGGACCGGGTGGTCCGCGAGGTGCTGTTCTCCTGGGTTCCGGTCGGCGTGCTACAGGTGGACTTCGGCCTGCAGCTGGACGCCCTGTCGGTCTGCTTCGTGTTGCTGATCACCGGCGTCGGTGCGCTGATCCACATCTACTCGATCGGCTACATGTCCCACGATCCCGACCGCCGGCGTTTCTTCGCCTACCTCAACCTCTTCGTCGCGGCGATGCTGCTGCTGGTGCTGGCCGACAACTACCTGGGCCTCTACCTGGGTTGGGAGGGTGTGGGCCTGGCCTCCTACCTGCTGATCGGATTCTGGTATCGCAAGCCCAGCGCGGCCACCGCGGCCAAGAAGGCGTTCGTGGTCAACCGGGTCGGCGACATGGGCCTGGCCATCGCCCTGATGGTGCTGTTCGCCACGGTCGGCAAGGTCGGCTTCACCGAGGTGTTCGCCGCGGCACCGTCGATGAGCGAGGGCACCCTCACCGCGGTCGGGATGCTGCTGCTGCTCGGCGCGTGCGGCAAGAGCGCCCAGGTTCCGCTGCAGTCCTGGCTCGGTGACGCGATGGAAGGTCCCACTCCGGTCTCCGCGCTGATCCACGCCGCCACCATGGTGACCGCCGGGGTGTATCTGATCGTGCGCTCGGGGCCGGTGTTCAACCTCGCCCCGGCCGCCCAGACCGCGGTGGTCGTCGTCGGTGCGGTCACGCTGCTGTTCGGCGCGGTGATCGGCTGCGCCAAGGATGACATCAAGAAGGCGCTGGCGGCCTCGACGATGAGCCAGATCGGGTACATGGTGATGGCCGCCGGGCTCGGTCCGGCCGGCTACGCGGTCGCGATCATGCACCTGCTGACCCACGGCTTCTTCAAGGCCGGACTGTTCCTCGGCGCCGGCTCGGTGATGCACGCCATGGACGAGGAGACCGACATGCGCCGCTACGGCGGACTGCGGACACTGCTGCCGGTCACCTTCGTCACGTTCGGGCTGGGCTACCTCGCCATCATCGGCGTGCCGCCGTTCGCCGGTTTCTTCTCCAAGGACGCGATCATCGAAACCGCGATCAATTCCGGCGGCGCCAAGGGTGTGCTGCTGGGCGGTGCCGCGCTGCTGGGTGCGGCGATCACGGCGTTCTATATGACCCGGGTGATGCTGCTGACCTTCTTCGGGCGGCCCCGCTGGACCGAGTCGGAGCCAGCCGTGCACCCGCACGAATCGCCGGCGGTGATGACCGCTCCGATGGTCGTGCTCGCACTCGGTTCGGTCGGCGCGGGCGCGGTCCTCGCCGTCGGGAAGACCCTGGCCCACTGGCTGGAGCCCGTCGTCGGAGCGCACGAGGCCCACCACCACGTCCCGGTCTGGGTGACCACCGCGCTGGCGCTGGGCGCGGTCGCGGTCGGCGTGGTCATCGCCTATCGCCAGTACGCGATGCGCGAGGTTCTGCGGGAGGCCCCCGTGGAGGTCTCGGCGCTGACCGTCGCGGCCCGCCGGGATCTCTATGGCGACGCCCTCAACGAAGCCGCGTTCATGCGGACCGGTCAGCAGCTGACCCGGACCCTCGTCGCGGTCGACGACCGGGCCATCGATGGCGGGGTCGGCGCGCTGGCCCGGGCGGTGGGCCGGGTCTCCGACGGACTGCGCGGCCTGCAGACCGGCTTTGCGCGCACCTACGCGCTGTCGATGCTGGCCGGCGCGGCACTCGTGGTCGGAGTCGTCCTGATGTCCACGGTGTGGAGGTGAACCGGTGACGAGCTTCCCGTGGTTGACCGCACTGTGGGCACTTCCCGTGCTGGGTGCCGCCGTCATCATCCTGCTGCCAGCGTCGCTGCGCGGCGCGGCGAAGTACGCCGGACTGGCCGTCTCGCTGGCGGTGCTGGCGTTGACCGCCGCGCTGGCGGTGCGTTTCGACCCGGCAGGCGAGCGCTATCAGTTCGTCGAAAAGCACGTGTGGATCCGGTCCTTCGGTACCGGCTACATCTTGGGCGTCGACGGCATCGCGCTGTCGCTGGTGGTGCTCACTGCGGTCCTGATGCCGCTGCTGCTGCTCGCCGGCTGGCGTGACGCCGACGAGCAGCCGGGCAGTCGCTCGCCGCAGGGCTACGTGGCACTGATGCTCGCCGTCGAGGGCATGGTGCTGGTCTCGCTGACCGCCCTGGACGTACTGCTCTTCTACGTCTTCTTCGAGGCGATGCTGATCCCGATGTACTTCTTGATCGGCGGCTTCGGCGCGCGCGGCCCGGAGAAGTCGAAGGCGGCGGTGAAGTTCCTGCTCTACAACCTCTTCGGCGGGCTGGTGATGCTCGCCGCGGTGGTCGGCCTTTATGTGGTGACCGCCAACTCCGGTGCGTTCGACGGCGGCACCTTCGACTTCCGTGAGATCTCCGACGCGATTGCATCCGGGGAGTTCGCCATGTCTCCGGCGGTGGCCAACGCGCTGTTCGCCGGCTTCATGTTCGCCTTCGCGGTCAAGGCGCCACTGTGGCCGCTGCACCGCTGGCTGCCCGACGCCGCCGTGCACGCCACCCCGGCGTCGGCCGTGCTGATGATGGCGGTGATGGACAAGGTCGGCACCTTCGGGATGCTGCGATACTGCCTGCCGCTCTTCGGTGATGCGGCGACCACATTCCGGCCGCTGATCGTCACTCTCGCGGTGATCGGCATCATCTACGGCGCGGTTGTCGCGATCGGGCAGACCGACGTCATGCGACTGATCTCCTACACCTCGATCAGCCACTTCGGCTTCATCATCCTGGGCATCTTCGTGATGACCAGTCAGGGCCAGTCCGGGTCGACGCTGTACATGGTCAACCACGGCATCGCCACCGCCGCACTGTTCCTGATCGCCGGATTCCTGGTGAGTCGCCGCGGGACACGCGCCATCGCCGACTACGGCGGGGTGCAGAAGGTCGCGCCGGTGCTGGCCGGCACCTTCTTCGTCGCCGGACTGGCGACCCTGTCGCTACCCGGGCTGGCACCCTTCATCAGCGAGTTCCTGGTTCTCATCGGCACGTTCACCCGCTATCCGGTGCTGGCGGTCTTCGCCTCGATCGCGCTGGTGCTCTCCGCGGTCTACGTGCTGTGGATGTACCAGCGCATGATGACCGGGCCGGTCACCCCCGGCAACGAGAAGGTGAGCGACCTTCGTCCCCGGGAGGTGGCGGTGGTGGCACCTCTGATCGCGCTGCTGCTGGTGCTCGGCATCTATCCCAAGATCGCCCTCGACGTGATCAACCCGGCGGTGTACGACACGCTGTCGTCAATCAACCAGTCCGACCCGCCGCCCGCCCTGACGGCAGGAGGTGCGAAGTGATCACCACTCCCAGCGTCGAGTACGGCGTGCTCTCACCGATGCTGATCGTGTTCGCCGTCGCCATCGTCGGCGTGCTGGTGGAGGCGTTCCTGCCCCGTCGCAGCCGCTACCCGGTACAGGTCGTACTCAGCGTGTCCGGTCTGGTTCTGGCATTCGTCGCCCTGGTTGGCGTCTACCGCGGGATCGGTACGGGCCAGCAGGCGGTCATGGGTTCGGTCACCATCGACCGGCCCGCGCTGTTCCTGCAGGGCGCCATCCTGGCCGTCGCGGTGATCGGCGTCCTGCTCATCGCCGAGCGACGCACCGGAGGGTCCGCCTCGTCGGGTTTGCACGCGTTCACCCCGCAGGCCTCGGCTGTGCCGGGCAGCGTGACCGAGCAGGTCGCGATCAAGGCCGCGATCATGCAGACCGAGGTGTTCCCGCTGACCATGTTCGCCATCGGCGGCATGATGCTCTTCCCGGCCTCGGGTGACCTGCTGACCATGTTCATCGCGCTGGAGGTCTTCTCACTGCCGCTGTACCTGCTGTGCGGTCTGGCCCGCCACCGCCGACTGCTCTCGCAGGAGGCGGCGCTGAAGTACTTCCTGCTCGGCGCATTCTCCTCGGCGTTCTTCCTGTTCGGTACCGCCCTGCTGTACGGCTACGCCGGCACCTTCTCGCTCACCGGAATCGCGGCGGCGATCGGCGACGACACCCGCCTGGCCCTGATCGGCGTCTCGCTGGTCGCGGTGGCGCTGCTGTTCAAGGTCGGTGCCGTGCCGTTCCACGCCTGGGTCCCCGACGTCTACCAGGGAGCTCCGACGCCGGTCACCGCGTTCATGGCTGCGGCCACCAAGATCGCCGCCTTCGGTGCGGTGCTGCGGGTGTTCTACGTGGCGGTGCCGGATCTGAAAGATCAGTGGCGACCGCTGCTCTGGGCGATCGCCATCCTCACCATGGCGGTCGGCACCATCGCGGCGGTCACTCAAAAAGACGTCAAGCGGATGCTCGCGTACTCGGCGGTGGCCCACACCGGGTTCATCCTGACCGGCGTGATCGCCGCCAACGACGCCGGGTTGATGGGCACGCTGTTCTACCTCGCCGCCTACGGCTTCAGCACGGTCGGCGCCTTCGCCGTCGTCAGCGTCGTCCGCGACGGCGACGGCACGGAATGCACCGATATGTCCCGCTGGGCCGGACTGGGCCGGCGCTACCCCGTCGCCGGCGTGGTGTTCTCGCTGTTCCTGCTCGCCTTCGCGGGCATCCCGCTGACGAGCGGATTCGTCAGCAAGTTCGCCGTGTTCAAGGCCGCTGCCGAGGGCGGGGCGGTCCCGCTTGTGGTGGTCGGTGTGCTGGCCAGCGCGATCGCCGCGTACTTCTATGTGCGGGTGATCGTGCTGATGTTCTTCACCGATCCGCCCGAGGACGCACCCCAGGTGTCACCGCCCAGCTCGCTGAGTGTGGCCGCGATCGGACTGACCGCGCTGATCACCTTCGTCCTGGGCGCGCTTCCCCAACCGCTGCTCGATCTGGCCGAGCGCGCCGCGGTCTTTCTGACCTAGCGCTGCGCCGCCGGGTTGATCAGCACGGTCAGCGCGCTGCGCGCGCCCTGATTGCTGGTCAGCAGGACACTGCCCGGGCGGTACCCGACCAACGCGGAGATGTCGAGCACGCCGGAGGTCTCCGCGGCGGTGTCGACGCCGACCGTGTCGGCGATGGCGGTCAGGCCGCTGCCGTCCGGGCGCAGCATCCAGATCTCCCCGTTGGCCGTTCCGGAGTCCTCGTTGACGAAGATCAATCCGTCGGGGAAGTTCTGCCCGCCCAGTTCGGTGGGCGCGGTCCAGTCGACGTTGTCGGCGTCGCCGAACTGCCCGTCGGTGTCGTTGACGTGGCCCTGGATTCCCGAGACGGTGAAGCCCGATCCGGCCGGGTCGAACCCGCCGGAGCCGAAGTCGAGGTCGAACCGGAAGGTGAACAGTCCGGTTTCCTGCACCCCGAGCACGACCCGGGTCGGGTCGGCGGGGCTGGTGTCCACGTCCTCGAGCTTCGCCGCGCTCAGCGCACCGGCGGCGCTGGTGTCGAAGGTCCCGTCCGCGCTGGTTCCGGCGGCGGGCAGCGCACCGTTGAGGTAGTAGTAGCTGCCGTAGGCCAGGCCGTTGCGGGACAGGAAGTCCGACGCCGCGGCACCGTTGGCGTCCCGGCCCTTCTCGCCGATGTAGAGCGTCAGGTTCCGGGTGCCGCCGTCGGGTGAGAGCAGCAGCGCGACATGACCGGTCTCGCCGGTGTCCACCAGTGCCGCGTTCTCCCACGCGTCGAAGGGCATCCCGGCCACCCCGCCGGACGCCGCCCCGGCGACCCCGCTGAGTTGGTAGAAGTCACGGTTGGCCAGGTCCAGCGCGAACAGTCGGCCCCCGCCGATCTCCTCACCGGTGATGTAGATGTCGTCCGCGAACCCCCGGCCGGCACCGAAGGTGTCGGCGACGTAGGACTGTCCCGAGCAGAACCGGCTGAACGCGGTCGTCGACGGGTCCGAGGTAGCGGTCCACGTCTCGCCGCCGTCGGCGCTCCAGCGCCGGTAGGCCTGCCGCGCCGAGGTCACGAACGGGACCGCACCGGGGTTGCCCTGCTCGATCACGTTCTCAATCGCGGTGCTGAAGGCACCCAGGTCGAGAGTGACCTCGCTAATGGCGCCGTCGAGTTCCTCGTGGTTGATCTGCACACGCAGGGAGGTGTCGTTCACCTTCTGTGCACCCAGGCCGTCGAAGGTGCCGGGCATCGTCCAGTCGGAGCCGTCCCGGCCCGGGTTGGCTCCGGCGGCGATCACCTCGAACGCCCGCCAGCCGTTGCGCGGCACCACCTGGGTGGCCTCGGCGGTGCCGGTGCCCAGGGTGATCGTTCGGCCGGTTCTGGGCCGCGCACTCAACGAGGGCGACAGGTTCAGTGTGTACTTCGGGGTGATCTGAGTGCCCGAGTACGAGTTGAGTCCCCAGTAGGGCTCGAAGATGCCGCCGGTCTTCTGGTTCTCGTCGATGAATTCGAAGAGGTGGGTCGGAAAGGCGCTCACGTTGAACTTCGGCGACCCGGTGGTAAGCAGGCTGGTGATCATATTCTGGTTGTAGGACCGCGCGTTGGCGACGTTGGCGTTGGGGAACACCCCGCCGGACGAGTCCGTCGCCCAGCCGGTTTCGCCCACGTAGAGCGGCAGCTGCACACCGGCTTTGTTCAGCGCCCACCGCACCGCGTCGTACTCGGCCCAGAACAGGCTGTGGTAGACCACGCCCTGGTCCACCACCGCGCAGTCGTTGCTCTTGCGGCACGTCGGCGACCCCAGCGCGTACGACAGCGGGATGCCCGGGTTTTCCTGCAGGGTCAGCAGTGGGTAGATGTCGATCTCGACGTAGTCCTTGAGCGCGCCGAGCAGATCGGTCAGTCCGGTCAGCGCTGGGTTGAGGGTCGCATTCGACGGCGGATAGGACCCGGTCACCACGCCCATCGTGAACGACACCGTGGTTTTCACGGGCAGCTGCGCGAGGGCGAGGGCGTACTGCATGTTCTGCACGGCGGCGGTGACTGTGGCCAGCTCACCGCCGAACGCGGCGTCGACCTCGTTGCCGACGACGACGGCATCCACGATCGAGGCGTAGGGCGCAAGCGCGCCGACCACGGTGGCGGCGTAATCGGGGTCGGTGGCCAGTTGCAGCACCGAACCGTTGGGCACCGCGACCGACACCCGGGCGTCGGGGATCTGCGTCTGGATCGCGGTCAGCGCCTCGGGGACGATGTCGTACATCCGCAGTCGGGTAATGCCCTGCCCGCTGACCACGCCCACGCTCTGGGTGTAGCCGGGTGCGGGATCGGCCAACGCGGTGCTGAAGTCGAGTCCGATCGCCGGCGACACCGCCGGGGCGGTGGCGCGCCGCAGAAGCAGCAGCGCTCCCTGGATGAACTCGGTGACCGGGTTGAGCGTCAGGTCAGACAGGCCTTCGGGCGCGCGGGGTGTCGATCGCCCCGGCTTGGCCGTCGTGCGGATCCCTACCGCCCGGGCCGCGGCCGGGCGAGCTTCCGCGCGGGTCGCCCGGCGATGGGCTCCGGTGTGCGCGGCCCGGCTCTCCGAAGCGCTGGCCGCGGGGTCGTCGCCGCTGCTGTCCGCGGTCGCAATCGCCGCGGGGACCGCCGCCATCGACAGGCCCGCCGCGCAGACCGCCAGCCCCAACCGCATGCCATGACCAGGCATCAGGCACCACCCCCTCGCAGCCCCCCGGCTGAGTTTGCTGTGTCGACCGTAATGCGGATCATGATCGCGAGTCAACGAGGCTCGGCTAGGGTTGGGCCGTGGCCGGGGATGGGCGCCGAGACCAACCGCGGGTCGACACCGAGGTTGAGCGTCTGCAGCGCTCGGCCCGCGACGTCACCGCCATCCCGACTCTGCTCGCCGACTGGCTCTCGCCCCAGATCGGGCGCACACCGGACGTCACCGTGGAAAGCGGCGTGGACTCCAACGGGATGTCCTCGGAGACGATCATCCTCACCGGCCGCTGGCAGGACGAGGGCGGTCCGGTCGAGCAGAAATGGGTAGCGCGGGTGGCGCCGAAAGCCGACGACGTCCCGGTCTTCCCCGCCTACCGGATGGACCACCAGTTCGACGTCATCCGCCTGGTGTCGGAGCTGACCGACGTGCCCGTGCCGCGGGTGCGCTGGCTCGAACCCACCGGCGAGCTGCTCGGCAGCCCGTTCTTCCTGATGGATCACGTCGAGGGCATCGTCCCGCCCGACGTGATGCCCTACACCTTCGGCGGCAACTGGTTCGCCGACGCACCCGCCGAACGCCGGCGGCTGCTGCAGGACTCGACGGTCGGGGTGCTGGCCCAACTGCACGCGATCCCCGACGCCGCCACGACATTCGGGTTCCTCTCCGAGGCCGACCCTCCGGGCGATACCCCGCTGCGCCGGCACTTCAACTGGCTGCGGGAGTGGTACGAGTTCGCGATCCCCGACATCGGCATCTCCCCGCTGGTCGAGCGGGCGCTGACCTGGCTCGAGGACAACTTCCCCGCTGACGTCGCCGCCGGACAACCCGTCCTGATCTGGGGCGACTCCCGCATCGGCAACGTGCTCTACGACGACTTCCGGCCGGTTGCGGTGCTGGACTGGGAGATGGCCACCCTGGGGCCGCGCGAACTCGACGTGGCGTGGATCATCTTTGCGCACATGGTTTTCCAGGAACTCGCCGGACTTGCCGGCCTGCCCGGCCTGCCCGACGTCCTGCGCGAGGACGACGTTCGCGCGACCTATCGCCAGCTCGCCGGTGCCGACCTCGGCGATCTGCGATGGTTCTACATCTTCTGCGGGGTGATCTGGTGCGTGGTGTTCATGCGAACCGGCGCGCGCCGCGTGCACTTCGGCGAGATCGAGAAACCCGCCGATGTCGAGACGCTGTTCTATCACGGGGGCCTGCTGCGCCGGCTTCTGGACCAACCTGGGGAGGCCGTGTGATCGGACCGCTCGACGAGTACCCCGTCCACCAGATTCCCCATCCGATCGCCTGGCCGGGCTCGTCGGATCGCAACTTCTACGACCGCTCCTACTTCAACGCACATGACCGCACCGGTGACGTCTTCGTCGTCACCGGTATCGGCTACTACCCCAACCTCGGCGTGAAGGACGCGTTCCTGTTGGTCCGCCGCGGCGACGAGCAGACCGCGGTGCACCTGTCTGACGCCATCGACCAGAACCGCCTGCACCAGAGCGTCAACGGCTACCACGTCGAGGTCATCGAACCGCTGCGGAAGATCCGGATCGTCCTGGAGGAGACCGAGGGCGTGGCGGCCGACCTGACCTGGGAGGGCCTGTTCCCGGTCGTCCAGGAGCAGCGCCATGTGCTGCGCTCGGGCACCCGGGTGACCCTGGACGCCCAGCGGTTCGCTCAGGTCGGCTCGTGGAGCGGCGGACTGGTCGTCGACGGCGAGGAGATTCCCGTCGATCCGGCGGTCTGGATCGGCACCCGCGACCGCTCGTGGGGCATCCGCCCGGTCGGCGAGCGCGAACCGGCCGGCCGGCCGGCCGATCCGCCGTTCGAGGGCATGTGGTGGCTTTATGTGCCGATGGCCTTCGAGGACTTCGCGATCGTGGTGATCCTTCAGGAGGAGCCCAGCGGGTTCCGCTCGCTCAACGACTGCACCCGCATCTGGCGCGACGGCCGCGTCGAACAGCTGGGCTGGCCGCGGGTGACGATCCACTACCGTTCGGGCACCCGGATCCCGACCGGCGCGACCATCGACGCCACCGACGCCGGCGGGCAGGCGCTGCACTTCGACGTCGAGTCCAAACTCGCGGTGCCCATCCACGTCGGCGGAGGCTACGGCGGCGACATCGACTGGCTGCACGGTGAGTGGAAGGGCGAGAAGTTCGTCGAGCGCCGCACCTACGACATGACCGACCCGGCGATCGTCGGCCGCGCCGGCTTCGGGGTGATCGACCACGTCGGCCGGGCGGTTTGTCACCAGCCCGACGGCACGAGCGTCGAGGGTTGGGGCCTCTTCGAACACGGCGCGCTGGGCCGCCACGACCCCTCGGGTTTCCCCGACTGGCTCACCGTCGCCCCCTGACCGCCCCATCAGGCCACCGCGACGATCGGAGGAGCGGTCGACTGGTGGGTTGTCCCGGTCGGAGTGCTGAGAACAACGGTGTGCCTGCCGTCATCGTCGATGCGTGCCGCCGCCGTCCAGCCGGGGGCTTCCTTGGCGTAGTTGCAGGCTTCACATAGGCCCTGGCCGTTGGCGGCGCTGGTCGGACCGCCCCGGGCCGCGGGCGTGGCGTGGTCGGTGTGCCGGATCGGGGCGTCGCAGTACGGCGTCCGACAGGTTCCGTCGCGCAGCGCGATGAACCTCGCCAGCCCGGCCGGGAACAACCTCGACCGCGACTCCATCGCCACCAGCGCACCGGACCGCGGGTGGCGGTACAGCCGGCGCAGCGTCGCCCGGGAACGCTGGTCTGCAGCGGCCGCGGCGATCAGCGTGCGGGCCACCGAGGCGGGGATCGGGCCGTAGCCGGGCACCGTCGCGGGCGTGCTCGCTCCGGCCAGCAGGGTCTCATCGGAGAGCACGAGATGGACTCCGATCGGCGTGGCGACCGCCGCGGCCCGGCCGGTGACCCGCTCGATGAGGGTGTCCGCCATGACCTGGCCGCGAGCCCGTCCGTCGCCGCAGCCGTCGGCGGCTCGCGTGAGCGCCGCATAGACCGAGACACCCTGGGCCATCGGAAGCAGCGCGGTCAGATAGGTCATGCAGTCGGGCGCCGGCCGGATCGTGACGGTGCGCTCCCCCTCGGCCCGTACCGCCCGGTCGACGACAGCGCGCGGATCAAGTCGGTAGGCGATCGCACGGGCTTCGGCGGCGATGCGGCCGTCACCGAGGCCGATCAGTCGGCGGGCATCGGCGCAGAGTTCGGCGTCCAGGGTGCGGCGGTCCGCGAGGCTCAGACACGCGCTTTCCCGCACGATCAGCGTTGCCCGCCACTCGGAGAGCGCGCCGCTCTGCAGGGCGGCGAGCGTGTGCGGCATCTCGTGCACCAGGGCGGTGGCGAAACCCAGATGCCGGTTTCCCCGAGCCGGGGAATCCCGCCGGGCCAGGGCGATCTCGGCTGCGATACCGCGGCCCTGCCGGCGGACCGGCACCCCGGCGGCATCCTCGGCGGCCCGCCGGGCCGACGCGAAGGCGGCGGCAGCGCGCGCCTGCGCGGCGGCGGCCGCGGACTTCAGCCGCTCCAGGGCGTCGATCCGCGCGATCAGCGCCCGCTCGTCGGCGGCCGGGTCGATCGCGAGCACGTCTTCGAACATATTTTCGATACTAAGGACACCGGCCGACAAGTCTGAAACGAACCGGGTGGCCGGCGCGATACAGGTAATGGTGAGATTGATGAAAGCTCCCCGTCCTACGACAAGAGAGATCCAAAGATGAAGCTCCCGTCACAGCTCCGCGCCGCGCTGGGCGCCTTCGCGCTGGCGGCCACCGCGTTCCCGCTGGCCGCCCTTGCCGCTCCGGCGGTCAGCCACGCCGTGGACAACTGCGCCTTCAACTTTTTCTGGAACCCCGTCACCAACCAGTGCGAGTTCTGCGACACCCCGAACATGTACTGGAACGTCGAGCTCAACGCGTGCCTCAACGCCCTGAATCCGGTGGTCGGTCCGGCCGGCCCGATCGGTGTGGGCCCGGATCCCGTGGTCGGACCGGTGGGACCGGTGGGCGTGGGCCCGGATCCCGTGGTCGGACCGGTGGGCCCGGTGGGCGTGGGCGGCCTCGGCCCGGTCGCCGGGCCGGTCGGGCCCGTCGGCGTCGGGCGCTAGCCGGTCAGTTCGTCGACGATCGCGGCGAGGGTCTCCGCCGCGATCGGCCCCGGCTGGTAGAGGCAGACGGTGTCGGCCTGCCCGCCGGTGGCCCCGACGCGGGCGCGGATGTGCTCGGCGATCTGCCTCGGCGTTCCGCAGGCGGCGATCGTGTGCAGGATCTCGTCGGTGATCAGGCCGCCCATCTCGGCCCACCGGCCCTGCTTGGAGAGCGCGTTGAGTTCGGGCTGCAGGTCGCCCCAGCCGTGGATGTCGAGCACCGGCCGATACGCCGGCGTGGATCCGTAGAACGCCAGCAGCCGACGGGTGGCCTCGTGGTCGGCGGGGTCCTCCCCCGCCGAGACGATCACCTCGGGCACTACCGCGAACGGCGCCGTCGAGCGGCCCGACGCCGCCAGGCCCGCGCGCACGCCGGGCATCGTCGCCTCACCGAGGAACCGTGTCGAGGAGAACGGCATCACCAGCAGGCCGTCGGCGACCTCGGCGGCCGCCCGGGTCATCCTGGGCCCCAGCGCCCCCAGGTAGATCGGCGGCGGCCCGTGCGGGTTGGGGCCGGGGGTGAACGTCGGGGTCATCAGGGTGTGCCGGTAGAACTCGCCGCGGAAGTCCAGGCGCTCGCCGTACTGCCACGCCGCGAAGATCGCCCGCAGCGCTTCGACGAGTTCGCGCATCCGGTCGGCGGGCCGGTCGAACTGCGCCCCGTAGCGTTTCTCGATCTGGGTGCGGATCTGGGTGCCCAGACCCAGGGTGAACCTGCCCCCGCTGAGCAGCTGGTGGTCATAGGCCTGATGCGCCAGCTGAATCGGGTTGCGCGGGAACGCGATCGCCACGTTGGTCATCAGGTCCAGCCCGCCGACGGTCGACGCCAGCGTCAGCGGCGCGAACACATCGTGCGGACCCTCGAAGGTGAACACTCCCGCGGCGCCGGCCTCCCGCAGCACCCGCGCCCGTTCGACGGCATCGGAGGGCCCGAACAGGGCGGTGAGCACTTTCACGGTGACTCGACCCTACTGGGTCGGCGCTGCCACTTCGGCGCGCAAACCGGCGGTAGGCGCACGTTTGCGCGCCCAGATCGGGGAGACTGGAGTCATGGCACACGATGTGGTGGTGGTCGGGGCCGGCCTGGCCGGGCTGACCGCCGCGCGTGATCTGACCGGCCGCGGGTTCGACGTGGTCGTGCTCGAGGGCCGCGACCGGGTGGGCGGACGCACCAACTCCGCCACCCTGGCGGGCGTCCCGGTCGATTTGGGCGCCTCGTTCGTGGGCCCCACCCAGGACGCGGTGCTCAAACTCGCCGCCGACCTCGGCTGCACCACCGTGCCCACCCACGACACCGGCGCCCACCTGATCCGCTGGCGCGGCACGCTCCGCCGCTACCAGGGCACCATCCCGAAACTCGGCCTGCTCGGTCTGCTCGACATGGGCCGCATCCAGTGGCAGTTCGAACGCATCATGCGCGGGGTCAACCTCGCCGAGCCGTGGTCCTCGCCGGACGCCGCGAAACTGGACAGCGTCAGCCTCGGGTCCTGGCTGCGCTCCATCAAAGCCAGTTCGGGTTCCCGCGACCTGATGGCGATCATGACGCGGGTCAGCTGGGGCGCCGAACCCGACGAGCTCTCGCTGCTGCACACCGCGCGCTACGTCAAGGCGGCAGGCGGGCTCAACCGCATGCTCGACACCCCCGGCGGAGCCCAGCAGGAGCATTTCCCCGGCGGAACCCACGAGATGTCGGTGCGGATGGCGGCCGAGCTCGGTGACCGGATCCGTTTGGGCGCAGCGGTTTCCCGCATCGAGTGGTCCGATGACGCGGTCGCGGTGACGTCGTCGGCCGGCACCGTCGAGGGTCGGCGGGCCGTGGTCACCGTCGCACCGGCTCAGCGGCTGGACATCGACATCGCCCCCGCCCCGCCGATCGAGTTCCAGCAACTCGCCCAGCGTTGGCCGCAGGGCGCGCTCACCAAGTCCTATGCCGCCTACCCCCGCCCGTTCTGGCGCGACAGCGGGCTGTCCGGGCAGTCGCTGTCCGACCGCGGTCCGGTGTTCATCACCTTCGACGTCAGCCCCGACGCCGCCGGGCCCGGCATCCTGCTCGGCTTCACCGACCCGCGGGGATTCGATTCTCTTCCCCCCGAGCAGCGACGGGCGGCCGCCCTGGCGGACTTCGCCGAGATCTTCGGCCCGCAGGCGCTTGATCCGATCGACTTCCTGGATCAGCGCTGGGGTGCGGAAACCTTCGCGCCGGGCGGCCCGACGGCCGCGGTGCCGCCGGGATCCTGGACGCAGTTCGGCGCTCTGCTGCGGCGGCCGGTCGGACCGCTGCACTGGGCCGGCACTGAGACCGCTGATGAGTGGACCGGCTTCATGGACGGCGCGGTGCGCTCAGGCCACCGGGCCGCCGACGAGGTGGCCCGATCGCTTAACTGATACGCCGCGCCGAGGTGGCGGTGGCGGCGAGGTCGCGCAGCCTGCGGTTGACCTCGGCGGGATGCTCGAGCATCGCGCAGTGGCCACCGGGCATCTCGACCAACTCGACGAGGTTCGGTGCGGCTGCGGCGATCTTGCGGGACTGACACATCGGCAGCAGGCGGTCCCGGGTGCTGCCGATCACCAGGGTCGGTACGGTCAGGCCGCTTAGATCGATGTGCCGCGAGCCCATCTCGTCGACCAGCACCCGCGCCCACGCGCCCCGGCCGGCGGGCGCGGTCGCGGCGAACAGGTCGTGCAGGAAGTCGCAGATGGCCGGGTCAGCATGCTCGTCGACCGCCATCATCCGCAGAAACCACCGGCTCCCGGGCTGTGCGCCACGGAACAGCGGCGCACCGCCCAGCGCCCGGACCATGTTGCGCGCGGCCATGATTCGCGCGGGCGCAACCACTCCGGGCACCCGCAACAACCGGATTTCCTTGAGCAAGTCGCCGGTGGTCGTATTGATCAGCGCAACCGCATCGGCGCGTCGCGACACGCTCTCCGGAAAGCGCCGCGACCACGAACTGATGGCGATACCGCCCATCGAGTGGCCCGCGATCAGGGCGCGCTCCCCGGGCCGCAGCGCCGCGTCGAGCACCGCGTCGAGATCGGCGGCCAAGTGGTCGAGGCTGTAGGCCTTGGGCCCGGGCACCTCGCTGCGACCGTGGCCGCGGTGGTCGTAGGCGATCACCCGGAAATCCCGCGCGAGGTCGTTGATCTGCTCGTGCCAGACCCGGATCGAGCAGGTGATGCCGTGTGCCAGAACGATGGGATAGCCGCGGCGGGGGCCGAACACCTCGGCATGCAGGGCGGTCCCGTCGGCCGCCCGCACGGCCAGGACCTTGCTAGGCGGCAAGCTGGCGTGCATCGAGGCTCCTCGCCGAAGCGGTGTCGGTGCCGCTCCTTCGGAGAGGATAACCGCTCAGAACCCCGATTCTAAGCAAAATCTCAGTATTGTGCACCCCGTTTCGGCCGGAATTTTCGTGGCTCACCAGCCCCACCAGTGACTTGCGCCCCGCCGCACCCGACACGCCGTCATCGGCCCGCGGGTTTGCGCCTCACCCCCGCAGCCGACCACCCATACTTGGGCGCGATGAACACACCGTTTGTTCGCGCCGCCGCCGTCGTCGGCGTCCTCGCCATCGCGACCGCGGTGGCGGTGAGCTGCTCGCAGGCCCGTGAGATCGGTAGCGACATCGCGTCCAGCGCCCAGAGCATCGGCTCCTCGGCGGCCAGCGCCGCCAGCAGCGCGGCCAGCGCGGTCGGCAGCGCGGCGGGCAGCGCCGCCAGCAGTGCAGCCAGCGCGGCCAGCAGCGCCGCGAGCAGCGCGGGCAATGCCGCCTCGAGCGTGGTCTCCTCGGTGCTCAGCGGTGCGCCCACCACGGTCAGCGCACCCGGCGTCGGCGAGGTGACGCTCGACGGGGCCACCGCCGAGGCCTACCAGAAAGCCGGCGGAGAGGCGGCGTTGGGAGCGCCGACCGCGCAGCCGCAGCAGATCGGCGACGGCACCGCGGTGGCGTTCACCAACGGCACCATCTACTCCTCCCCCTCCACCGGGGCGCACGTCGTCCGCGGCGAGATCCTGCGGGCCTACCTTGCCGCCGGCGGCCCCACCGGCGAGCTGGGCTTCCCCACCGGGGAGCAGACCGAGAGCGGCGGCGGGCCGACGGTGTCCGGCGGCGGATGGACCAGCCCGTTCCAAAACGGCACCGTGTCGTGGGTCAACAAGGGCAACGGCGTCTTCGGCGCAACCGTCAGCGCCAAGTAGCCGAATAGGCAGCGCATTTCCCAAGCAGGCCGACGAGGCGCGGGCCGGCCCGGGCTACGGCTGCACGGCTTTGGCGACCGCGACGCAAGTGGTCAGCCACCTCGGATCGGCCCCGTCGGTCAGTGCCGACGCCGCGTTGTGCATCATCCGCACGACCACCCAGGCGCGGGCCCGCTCGGCGTCGAAGCCGGCGGTTTCCACGAGCACCGCGAAGCGCCGGCACACGCCGGCGCGCACATCCCCGGCGATGTCCTCCCACCGGTTCCACAGCATCGGCGCGATCTCGTAGTGCGGGTCACCGTTGAGAGGTTTGGGATCGATCACCAGCCACGGCTCGCGCGAACCGGCCAGCACGTTGCCGTAATGCAGGTCGGTGTGCAGCAGCCGGTCGGCGACGGCACGATCGCCGGCGAGGTCTCGACCCAGCGCGACGGCCTGCTCGACGAGCCGTCGCGGAATGGGCGCAGCGCGGGGCAGCTCGGCTAGCTCGGTGGTCCATCGCGCGACGGCGGACGACAGCGGACGCACCCGGGGTGACGCCGGGACGTGCAGACGCCCGTAGAGTCCGGCGACCACACGGCACGCCTGCAGGTCGCTCACCGCGCGCAGATCGTCGGGCCCCAGGCGTTCCAGCAGCAGGGCCCGCACGCGGGGATCGGCGGCGAGCAGATGCACGGCTCCGCGACCACCCCAACGTCGCAGCGCGATGTGCTCGTGCTCGGATTCCTCGTCGGGAAAGCCGACTTTGAGCACGGCGGACGCGTCGTCGGCGGTTCGTACCGGAACAACCACCGAACAGTGCCCGTTGGTCGGTGTTCCCTCGGGCCGTAGGTTCCACTGCGCGAACAGGTTTCGCAGGGTGGGCGCCAGTCCGTCCACCCACGCCGACCAGTCCGGACCGCGCGCAGCCATCGCGGTGACGGCAGCGGGAATCGCGGTCACGAACCGACCAGCCGCTCCAACTCCGCCGCATCGTTGCTCGCCAGCATTCCGGTCAGCAGCAGCATGAGCCCGCGATCGGCCAGCAACGCATCGAAGGTGTAGGTCTCGTCCGGATACCCGCTGGACTCCCGATTCCAGGCGTTGCGGAAGAACAGCACCTCCCGCTTCTCGGTATCCACCTCGATCTGGTGGTCGGTATAGGGCACCGTGAAGGACGCCATCGGCTCAGGCTACGGGTTGGGCGGGCAGGTGAAGACCTGCTCGGCGGGCAGCGTGCCCTCTTTGAGGAATGCGATGAGGGCCTCGTCGGCGCAGATGTTCTGCGAACTTGCCAGATGACCCGGTCCGGGCGCGACCAGCAGCGAGGACCCGCTGATCTGGTCGTGCAGGGACTGCGCCCACTCCAATGGCGTGGCGGGATCCCCGGCGGTGTTGAGGATCAGCACCTGACCCGCACCCTTGGGGTTGACCGGTCCCGGCTTGCGGACCGACGGCACCGGCCAGGACTCGCACGGAGCCAGGGACCACGCCCGGTTGCCGCCGCTGACCGGACTCTCCTGCGCCCACACCGGGGCCAGTCGCTCGGGTGCCTGCGGATCACGCGCGACGGCGAAGTCCGTGCACACCACCGACAGGTACTCCGAGTCGGCGGGGTTGACCATCAGGTCGGGCGAGTAGGCGGCATCCACGACCGCCGGCCAGTCACCGGCCAGCGCCTTGGCGAGCACCGCGCGCAGGCTCGGCCATCCGCTCATCGGCTGGTACTGCGAGGACTCGACGAGCGCGAGCATCCGCGATCCCGACAGCTGACGGCCGTCGGGCCCGACGTAGGGCTGGCGGTCGAGCTGGCCGATCAGGTCGGTGATCGTTCGCACCGCGTTGTCCACCGGGCCCGTCAGCGCACAGTCGCTCTGGCGCAGGCAGTCCGACGCGAACGCGGTCACGCTCGCCTGCATGCCCCTGGCTTGGGCGTGCCGGACTTCCCGGTAGTCCAGCTGCGGCGCCATGACCGAGTCCAGCGCGATGCGGCTGGTGCGCTCCGGGAAGGTCTGGGCGTACAGCGCTCCGACGAACGTTCCGTAGGAGTAGCCCAGGAAGCTGGTCTTCTCGAAGCCCATCGCAGCGCGGATCGCATCCATGTCCCGGGCGACGTTCTCGGTTCCCAGCGCACTGAGCACGGTGCTGAACTGGCGTTCGCACGCATCGCCGATGGAGGCGGCGAGGTCCTGCCGGCGCTGGCGGTCGGCGTCGGACAGCGGCACGCTCGGCTGATCGAAGATCGCCGCTTTCTGCTCGTCGTCGAGACAGGACACCGCCGGGACCGACCCGCCTGTCCCGCGCGGATCGAAGGACACCACGGTGTAGACGTCGGAGAACGTCGAGTAGTACTCCCAGCCCGACCGGAGATCACCCACACCGCTGACTCCGGGACCACCCGGGTTCATCAGCAACAGCTGCGGCTTCTCCGCAGTGGCAGGGATCCTGATCAGCGGGACGGTGAAGGTCGGTCCATCGAGACGGTTGTAGTCGTAGGGCACGGCGATGGTCGCGCATTCCAGCCGGGCCTCCGGCGCGGGCGGAGGCTCCGAGCAGGGGCCCCACGCCGAGATCACCGGGTCGGTCTTGGCGGGCTCGGTCCGCGGAGGGGCTGACGAACACCCGGTGAGCAGCGCCAACATCGTCAGCGAGAGACCCGCCGAACGCCGCGCCGACATGACCTAACTTGTAGCACGCGGGTATTCGGCTCGATCGTCCGCCTCGGGTCTGCGGCGGGCGGACAACACCTACGCCTGATCGGGCGCCCGATCGGACTGGCGGGCCAGTGCGACGGCGATCACCGTCGTCAGGGCGGCCATCAGGATCCCGATCAGCGCGCAGCCGCCGGCCAGGCTGGAGGTGAACGCCCCGTCGTCGACCGACCCGGAGAAGTTCGCCGGTGCGCCGCTGAACACCAGATACAGCACCGAGATGAGACTGCCGATGATCGCGATACCCAGGGCGGTGCCCAGCTCGAACGATGTCTCCGAGACTCCGGTGGCCGCACCGGTGCGATCCGCGCTGGCACTCATCAGCACCAGATCCGAGGCGCTCGTCACCACCAACCCGAACGAGAACCCCAGCAGAATCAGCGGAATGACCATCGCCGGATAGGAGATCGGCACCGCCAATCCGAGCAGCACCAGCCCGGCGGTACCGGCCGACAATCCGATCAGCAGGGCGCGCCGGTGTCCCCACCGACCGAGCAGGTGCGCCGCGCTGGAGGCGGTGACCAGACTGGCAAGCGACTCCGGCAGGGTCGCCATACCGGACTGTAGCGGCGAGAAACCTTCCACCTGGCGAAGGAAGATCGGCAGGAAGAACAGCACTCCGGTGTTGGCGAACACGATGATCAGCTGGGCGAGGATGGAAGCACTGAATCCTTTCTGCGAGAACAGATTCAGATCAAGCAGTGGGACGGGCAGTCGCACCTGACGGCGCAGAAAAACCACCAGCAGCAGCGCGCCCGCTATCAGGGCAAGGTAGGCCGGCCAGAAACCGAGTCCGGAGTGCGCGAGTTCCTTGATGCCGAACACCACGGCCAGCAGGCCTGCCGTGGAGTAGACCACCGAGAGCGGATCGAGCGGATGACGGGTATCGCTGCGCGCCTCCGGCAGTACCGCCCATCCGATCGCCAGGATCAGCAGCACGACCGGAACATTGACCAGCAGTACCGACCCCCAATAGAAGTGCTCCAGCAGCAATCCGGCAATGGTGGGACCCAGCGCTGCGCCGGCCGCGCCGCTGGCGCTCCAGATTCCGACCGCGCGGATGCGTTGACGGTCGTCGGGGAAGATGGTGCGCAGCAGCGCCAGCGTCGAGGGCATCAGGCCGGCGCCCGCCAGACCTTGGAGTGCCCGAGCGGCGATCAACAGCTCGGCGGTGGGCGCAACGGCGGCGGCCACCGACGTCACACCGAAGGCGACGGCGGCAAGCAGCAGCAGACGCTTGCGCCCGATCCGGTCTCCGACGTTGCCCATCGTGATGAGCAGGCCCGCGATCACGAACGCGTAGATGTCGCCGATCCAGAGGACCTGGTTGTAGGTCGGTCGCAGTTGCTCGGTGATCGCCGGGACCGCAACGCTGATCACCGTGCCGTCGACGGCGACCATGAGCACGGCCAGACACAGGGCGAACAGCGCCGCCCGCTGACGAGAGGTCATCAGCGAAGCGCGTTGTCGAGTATCGACGCGGTGAGGATGTAGGCGGAATGGCTGCCGAGCGAACTGATCTGCGCGTCGACCGGCCAGCGCCACGGCACCGGCGTGCGTCCGAGCAGGGGGAAGGCTACCGAGGTCATCGTCATCAGGGCGGTACCGAACAACGCGGTGGCGTGCGGCTCGCGAAGACGGTTGCGCAGCAGCACGTGCACGATTCCGAACGCCGATCCGTAGGTCCAGCGCAGCGCCAGGGTGATCGCTCCCGCTTCCCGCGGTGTCGGCTCGGGCAGGTTGAGAATGGAAGCCACGATCTGCCCGGGAACGATGCTGTCGTCGTAGTCCAGACCTTCTTTCGACCACAAACCTGGAACGGGGGTGCCGTCGGCGAGCGTCTTGACGCCGGTGTACTTGCCGCGCCGCAGAGCCCGTTCGAGGTGGTACCAGATCGCCATCGCCGCCGTCCCGGAGACGCCGGCCACCAGTCCCCGGGTCAGCCAGGGCAACTGCGGCAGGCGTCGTTCCGACAGGGCGGGCACTGCCGAAGGATAACCCCGGCTAGAACAGCCAGCCGCCGAACCCGAGATGGCGGCCGACCGAATCACCGGCCGCGGTCGAGTATTTGGTGCCGTACATCGTGTTGATCGCCAGCGCCAGGTAGCGGCCGTTGGAGTAGCCCGACGGACCGCCGTTGCGCTGCAGGAACTCATAGGCCCGCCGCAGCGCCTGATCCTCGAAGTTGGTGAAATCGGTGCCCTGCGCCCTCAGCATCATGTTGATCGCCAGCAGGGCGTCCAGCGACTCCTCGGTGTAGGCGCGGCCGGCCAGGTCGAGCTTGCAGCACGGCCCGGCCGGCACCGAGGAGTTGCGCAGCGCGTCGAGGATGATCGCCCCGCTGCGCGGGTTGCCCGGGACAGCCGGGTTGATGCCGCGCTGCAGGGTCGGGGTCATGTCCCAGCCACGGCCCGGGGAGCTGCCGGTCAGGAGGTTGCCGGCCCAGGTGTAGCCGGAGGTCGGTTTGAAGGCCGGCCATGGCGAGGTGACGTCGCCCAGGAAGCGGCGGTAGATGGTGATGTCGCGCTGGACGGCGGCCTCGTCATCGAGGACGAGGCTGATGGCCAGGTGGCTGGACAGCGCGTAGGCGTTCCAGTTGCTCGCCGAGTCACCGGAGGTGATCTCCAGGTTGGGCCAGCGGGTGTTTCCGGGGAACACCCGCTCGCGGGCGCCGCGCAGAAACTCCTCCCAGGTCTTGCCGTTGGCGGTGACGGTGCTCAGCGGCATGTCCACCAGATCGGCGGCCACCACGTAGCCGAACACGTTGCGGGCGAAGGGCAGCACGACCGGTTTGGTCGTGCCGGATTTCAGCTCGGTGCCCGGCGCTTTGCTCACCGCGGCGATCACCTTGTCGCGGTAGGCGACGTCGCCGGTTCGGGCGTAGACCAACGCGGCGGCCAGCACCTTGGTCTGAGTGGAGCTGTTCAACGCCAGCAGATCCGGGGTGCCCCAGCTGCTGTCGGCCTGCTTCTTCAGGAAGTCCCATCCGGCACCGCTGGTCGGCTTGGCCATCAGATCCGAAGCACGGATCAGCACGGAGTCCCGCGGGGCCGGGGCCGGGGCCGAGGCCTGAGGGGTGGCCGAGCCCGCCGAGGGCCGCGGTGTCACCGCGGTGGCGGCGGGCCGTGCGGCCGTGCTGGGCTTACCCGCCCGGCGGGCCGACGCGCTCACCGCGCCGGCGCGGCTGTCGGTGGCCCCGGCGGAACTCGTCTGGACGCTGGCCGCAGCCGCCTCGTCGGACGCCGCCGATGCAGTTGCGGCGACACCGACGCCCAGGGCGACCCCCGCGCCCAGGAGTACCGCCAGGGCGCCCACGCGCCCGACCCCCATCGCTGCCACCGATTTCCCCTGAGAATCAACTGAAAATAACCTGTGTGGCAAATAGTAAACCGAGTTCGCGCAGCATGTCGACCCCGGGTCTGGGTGGATTTTCAGCCCTGCAGGCAAACCCGCCCGCGGGGCCGCTCCCACCCCGCATGATGGCCTGGTGAGCATGCAGATCACCGAACTGACCCGCGATCTGGCCCACCACGAGGAGGCCGGGAACTACCCGCAACTCATCGAGGACGTCCGGGAGCTGGTGTCGCTCAACCGCCAGGTCGTCAAGGACCCGTGGATCAAGGGGTGGATCGGCCGCCGCTGGCGCGATCTGTTCCTGCAGGAGGCGGTCAAGGACGAGTCGGCGGTGGACTTCGCCTCCAAGCCGGCGCTGCTCTCCTCGGTGCCGCTGCCGTCGGCACTCAAGAAGTCCAACCCTCGCCAGGCCATCGCGGAGCGCTTCCTCAAGGACGTGCCCAACAGCGAATGGCAGGCGGAGATGCCGCCCGCGCAGTACGACACGATCGAGAACACCACGCTCATCCTCTGCGGCGGCCTGCTGACCGGCCTGCTGCACCCCGAGGCCTACGCGTTCCCGGTGGAGGCCGACCTGATCCTGCGGGAGCGGGGCTGGCGAACGATCCGCGCGGATGTGCATCCGATGCGCTCGTGCGAGGCCAACGAGGCCGACATCGAGGCGGCGTTCCGCGGCGAGGGCCTCGACGAGTTGATGCGCCCGATCGAGAATCCCCAGCCGCCCGGCGCCGACGGCGGCAAGGTCTTCCTGCTCGGCTACAGCAAGGGCTCCCCGGACATCCTGTCCTTCCTGGTGCACCACCCCGAGTACCACGATCAGATCCGCGGGGTGTTCACCTGGGCCGGCGCGGTCGGCGGCTCGCACACCGCTGACGGCGTGCACGACCAGATCAAGGATCTGCCCACCGACGGTTCCTACGAGTACATCTCGAAGCTGCTGGCGGTGATCAGCCCGATCATGCAGAGCCAGGTCGGGCTGCGCCGACTCGAGGAGTACGACGTCAAGGGCGCGTTGAACGACCTGCGCACCGACGTCCGCGAGCAGTTCAACAAGACCCACGCCGCCTACCTCGACGACATCGGCATCCCGATCTTCGCGCTGACCGGGGCCACCACTCCGCTGGAGGTGCCGAACATCCAGTTCATGGACGCCGTGCGGCTCAGCTCCTACGACGCCAACAACGACATGCAGCTGACCCAGAAGCAGGCCGTCCTACCGATCGGCATGAGCACCCACGTCGCGATGGCCCACGCCCATCACTGGGACCTCGCCTACACGCCGTTCCCGCTGGCGATGCGCGCCATCAGCCCGAACCTCGAGCACCGCTGGCCGCGCTACGCGGCGCTGGTGGCCAGCTGGGAACTGCTGGCCGAACTCGGCCTCATCGACTGACCCCCGCTGCCCCGCGCTACCTCACCGAGATTGCGCACAGATCGCAGAATCGCCCGAAAACGCGCGCTGAGCGCAATCTCACCGCGGGTTGAGCTGATGGGTCTCCCGCTCGGCGTCGTCGATCGCCTCCTGCAGCTGCCGCTCGACGGTCTCCAGGGCGAGGCGGGCGTACACCATCTGGCTGGTGGTGGCCAGCTGGCTGCGGGTGTCCCCGGTGAAGGTAGTGATCCAGCTGAACAGTGTCGACACCCGGTTCTTGAACCCGACCAGGTAAAACAGGTGCAGGAAAAGCCATGCCAGCCAACCGATGTAGCCGCCGAACTCGATCTTGCCGACCTTCACCACGGCGCTGTGCCGGGAGATGGTCGCCATGCTGCCCTTGTCGAAGTACTTGAACGGAATCCGGGTGGACGGGTCGCCCTGGCCCTTCAACTCGTTCTTCATCAGCTTGGTCACGTACTTCGCGCCCTGGATGGCACCCTGCGCCACGCCCGGCACGCCGGGCACCGACATCATGTCGCCGACGACGAACACGTTCGGGTGGCCCTTGATGGACAGGTCGGGTTCGACGATGACCCGACCGGCCCGGTCGACCTCGGTGCCGTCGGACTGATCGGCGAGGATCTTGCCGAGCGGGCTGGCCTGCACCCCGGCCGACCACACCTTGCACGCGCACTCCACCCGGCTCTCGATGCCGTTCTTGTCCTTGAGCGTGACGCCCATGTAGTCGACGTTGGTCACCATCGAGTTGACCCTGACCTCCACGCCCAGCTTCTCCAGCCGCTGCTGGGTCTTGGCGCCGAGCCTGGGGCCCATCGGCGGCAGCACCTGTCCGGCGCCCTCCACCAGGATCACCCGGCACTCCGCGGGGTCGATGGTGCGGAACGCCCCGGGCAGGGTCCGCTCGGCGAGTTCGGCGATCTGGCCGGCCAGTTCCACACCGGTCGGACCCCCACCGACCACGACGAAGGTCAGCCGGCGGTTGCGCTCGATCGGATCGGTGGTGACCTCGGCGGCCTCGAACGCACCGAGGATGCGGCCGCGCAACTCCAGCGCGTCGTCGATCGTCTTCATACCGGGGGCGAAGGTGGCGAAGTGGTCGTTGCCGAAGTAGCTCTGATCCGCACCGGCCGCCACGATGAGGCTGTCGAAGGACAGGATCGTCTCCATCGCCATCAGCCGGGAGGTGACCGTCTTGGCCGTGAGGTCGATCTCCTCGACGTCGCCGAGCAGCACCCGCACGTTCTGATAGCGCTTGAGGATCAGCCGGGTCGTCGGGGCGATGTCACCCACCGACAGGATGCCGGTGGCCACCTGGTAGAGCAGAGGCTGGAACAGGTGGCTGGTCGTCTTGGCGATCAGGGTCACGTCGACGTCGGCCCGCTTGAACGCCTTGGCCGCGGTCAGGCCGCCGAAGCCTGAGCCGATGATCACGACGTGATGGCGTTTCGCCGGAGGGGGACTGGGCATGGCGACAGGTTACCGCCGCAGACTCCACCGCGAACGGCGTTTTTCCGGACCCTCAGGGTCTCCACCGGCTTGGATGTGATGGTGCCCGACGCCCCGGAACCGGCGCCCTACGCCGACGCCCTGCGAGCCAACGCCCACGGCGGCTGGACCCGCTGGGCGATCCCGGCCCATCAGGACCAGCCCGGCCAGCACCCGGCGCTGGCCGGGCTCGCCGGACCGGAGTTGCTGAGCATGGACATCCCGGTCTTCACCGAGGGCGTCGACCTGCGCGCGCCCGGCACCGGCGGGCCGAGCCCCCTGCAGCAGGCGCTCGACCTGGCGGCACAGGCGTGGGGCGCCCGGCGCACCTGGTTCCTCACCGACGGTGCCTCGCAGGGCAACCACGCGACCTGTCTGGCCGTGCGGATGCTCGGGTCGCACGCCGTGGCGCAACGTTCGGTGCACACCTCGGTGATCGACGGCGCGATCCTGGCCGGGCTTCGGCTGGAGTTCCTCTCCCCCAACGTCGATGCGCAGCTGGGCATCGCGCACGGCGTCACCGCCGGCGCGCTCGACACCGTGCTGGCCCGCCACCCCGCCACCAGCGCCGCCTACGTGGTGACGCCGTCCTACTTCGGCGCGGTCTCCGACGTGGCGGCCCTCGCCGAGGTCGCTCACCGGCGCGGTGTTCCGCTCATCGTCGACGAGGCCTGGGGCAGTCACTTCGGGTTCCACCCCGAACTGCCGGCCTCGGCGCTGCAGCAGGGCGCCGACGTGGTGATCTCCAGCACCCACAAACTGGCCGGCAGCCTCACCCAGTCGGCGATGCTGCATCTGGGCGAGGGCCCGTTCGCCGATCTGCTCGAGCCGCTGATCGACCGGGCGCTGCGCACGTTCCAGACCACCAGCCCCTCGGCGATCCTGTGGGGATCGCTGGATCTGGCCCGCCGCGACCTGCAAACCGGCCGCGCGCGCATCGCGGCCAGCATCGCCGACGCCGCGCGGGTGCGCGCACTGCTGGCCGAGGGCGGCCGGTTCACCGATCCCGACCCGGCGATACTGGCCTCCCCCGACGTGGTGGCGCTGGACCCGTTGCACGTAGTCGTCGACACCCTCTCCGGCGGGGTGCCCGGCTTCGAGGCGCGTCGGCTGCTCGAGGAGTCCAGCCGCGTCCACGTCGAGGTCGCCACCGACGCGGTGGTGGTGGGCATCGTCGGCGCCGGCAGCCGCCTCGACACCGACTACGTCGCCGCCGCACTGCACGCCCTGCCGGTGCAGCAGATCTCCGAGCGCTCCCCGATCACCCTGCCGGCGCACTGCCCGCGGGAGATGGATCTGCGCGAGGCGTTCCTCGCCGACAACGAGGTGGTGCCGCACCACGCCGCGATCGGCCGGATCTCGGCCGACACGCTGGCCGCCTACCCGCCGGGGGTGGCCAACGTGATGCCCGGTGAGGTGATCACCGCCGAAGTGGTTGACTTTCTGCGCGCCACGGCGGCGTCGCCCTACGGTTGGGTACGGGGGACGCTGGACGAGGCCGTCGACCATATGCGGGTGATCACGCACAGGAAGGGATCATGAGCTCCCACTTCGCCGCCCTGACCTCGCTCGCGCTGGCGATCTTCTTCAGCCCCGAAATGCTGGTGCTCGGTCTGTTCATCGCCAGCGACAAGAAGGTGCCCCGGCTGGCCGCGGCGGCGTTCGGTCTCGGCGCGATCGTGGGCATCGCCTTCGCGACATCCATCGGCCTGCTGATCGCCCACCTGTCCGGCGCCGGCGCGGCCGCCGACCGCCACGGCACCTGGCCGGGCTTCATCGTGCGCGCCCTCATCGCCGCCGCGCTGCTGATCATCGGCATCTATCGCGCGGTGAACGCGGCGCGCAAGCAGGACATCCCGGACATCTCCAAACCCGAGCAGAAGCCCAGCAGGACGGCGACGTGGCTGCGCACCCACTTCCCGAAGGTCATGCGCCAGTTCGAACCCAACGCCGATCTTCCCGTCCCGCGGCGCATCGCCCGCGCCGGGTTGGCCGGCTTCGCGATCTGCGGACTGCACCCGAAGGTGTTCCCGATCGCGATCGCCGCCGGCCACCAGATCACCCAGATCACCGATCCCACCCAGCGCACCGCCGGGATCGTGTTGTTCGCCGCCATCTCGGTCATCCCCGCGCTGGTGCCGTTCGTGATCGAGACGGTCAAGCCGGGTTCGAGTTCCCGCATCAAGGACGGCTATGAGCGGATCATGAAGACCCACGGCCGCTGGATCACCGCGGTGCTGTTGATCGGTGTCGGCCTGTTCGTCGCCCACGACGCCTGGCAGAAGCTGCCGACCAGGCATCTGGGGCCCGTATCGTGAAGTGATGAGCCCGCGAAAAGCGCTTCCGCCGGGTCCGCCGCTGCCGCGTTCGGTGCAGACCGCCCTGGTCATGCGTTCCTGGCCGGGCTACATCACCGCCTGCCAGCGCCGCTACGGCCCGATCTTCACGCTGCGCATCGCCACGATGGGCACCATCGTCTACCTCACCGATCCGGCCGACATCAAGACGCTGTTCGCCGGTGACCCGGCGGTCTACCACGCCGGTGAGGCCAACGCGATGCTGGCCGGGCTCCTCGGCGAGACCTCGGTGCTGCTCATCGACGACGAGGTGCACCGCGACCGGCGCCGGCTGATGATGCCGCCGTTCCAGCGCGACGCCGTCGCCCGCCGGGCCCCGGCGATGGCGGAGGCCGCTGTCGCGAACATCGCGACCTGGCCGGTGGGGGTGGACTTCCCGGTCGCCCCACGGATGGCGCAGATCACCCTCGAGGTGATTCTGCGCACCGTGATCGGCGCCTCGGACCCGGCCCGGCTGGCCGCGCTGCGCGCGGTGATGCCCAGGGTGCTGCGCACCGGTCCGTGGTCCACCCTGGGGCTGGCGAACCCGCACCTCATGCGCCGGCTGCCGTGGCGCTACCTGCGGCGGCGCATCGACGCTGCCGACCGGCTGCTCTACGCCGAGATCGCCGACCGCCGCGCCGACCCGAACCTCGCCGAGCGAACCGACGTGCTGGCCATGCTGGTGCGAGCCGCCGACGACGGCGGCCGGCACATGGACGACCGCGAGTTGCGCGACCAATTGATGACACTGCTGGCCGCCGGGCACGACACCACGGCCACCGCGCTGTCCTGGGCGCTGGAGCGGCTGACCCGCCACCCGGAGGTGCTCCACCGCGCGGTGCGGGCCGCGCACGCCAGCGCGGCCGGCGACCCGGCCGGAGACGAGTACCTCGACGCGGTCTGCAAGGAGACGCTGCGGGTGCGCCCGGTGGTCTTCGACGTGGGCCGGGTACTCCAGCAGCCGGTCGAGGTCGCCGGCTACCGGCTACCCGCCGGCGTCCTGGTGGCCGGGGGTATCGGGCCGGTGCACGCCAGCCCGGGGCTCTATCCCGATCCGCAGCGCTTCGACCCCGACCGCATGCTCGACGCCACGCTGACCCCGACCACCTGGCTGCCGTTCGGCGGCGGCAACCGCCGGTGCCTGGGTGCGGGTTTTGCGATGGTGGAGATGAAAATCGTTCTGCGCGAGGTACTTCGACGTGTCGAACTCTGCACGACCGACGCCCCCGGGGAACCTCAGCGGGTGCGGCACGTCATCCTCGAACCCCGTCGCGGCGCCCGCATCCGGCTGCGCACCGCGCCGCTCAGCCCTCCGGAGCCAGTTGCGCCATCGGCGGGAACAGCGAACGCACCGGCCTGATCCACTCCGTCAGCCGCTCGGCGGCATTGGAGTTCGCCCCGCCGCACTGCGTGCCGGACAGATCGAAGGTCATCGACCCGGCGACCGACAGCGCGAAACTCGTTCCACCGACGCAACCCTGCTCGGGCTCGTCGATGACGATGTCACGCAAGCCGTCGAAGCCCTCCGACACCTGGGTCCAGGCGTCCGGAGTCATCGGCGCGGTCCGGTCTGCCAGGATGTCGCCGTAGCGATCGACGACGATGCGCGCCTGCCCACGGTCGAAGGTGATGACGTAGCTGCGGTGAAACGGCGGCGGCACCGAGGAATCGCGGAAGGTGTAGCTCACCGTCGCATCGTCGGGCAGGCCCGCCCGCGCCGGTGATGTCGCGGTGCCGTCACCGCCACCGCACGCCGACATCGCGACGGCCGTCGACAACGCTAGGAGCAGCACGGCTCTCGGCACGAGGCACACACTAGGCGATCCCCCGCCCGCACCGCGTCGTAGTGGTCGAGCAGTTGCTCGCAGATCACCGGCCAGCTGCGGCCGAGCACGCTGCGGTGCGCGGCCACCGCATAGCGCCTGCGGTGCGCGAGTAGGTGATCCACCGCGCGATTCAGCTCCGACTCGAACCCCTGCACCGCCAGCAGCAGACCGGTCCGGCCGGGCGCGACCAGGTCACGCGGCCCGCCGGCATCGGGGGCGATGACCGGCAGCCCCGAGGCCAGCGCCTCCTGCACGGCCTGGCAGAACGTCTCGTGCTCGCCGGGATGCACGAACACGTCCATGCTCGCGTACGCCGCCGCGAGCTCCGGCCCGTACAGCGCGCCGGTGAACACCGCCGCGGGCAGGCGCGCTCGCAGGCTGTCGCGCTGGACCCCGTCGCCGACGATCACCAGTTGCAGATCGTCGCGCCGCGCCAGCGCCGCGAGCCGTTCGACATGCTTCTCCGGCGCCAGGCGCCCGACGAACCCGACGATCGGCTTGCCGTGCGGCGACCAGCGTCGGCGCAGCCGCTCGTCACGGGCCGACGGCGCGAAAGCGCACAGGTCGACCCCGCGGGCCCACAGGTGGACGCGCGGAACTCGGTGGGCGCGCAGCGCGTCGATCGCCGACTGCGACGGGGCCAGCGTCCGGTCGGCCAGTGAGTGCAGGTGGCGCATCCACCACCACGCAGCGCGCGCGGCGAAGCGCACCCCGTAGCTTTCCGCGAATCCCGCGATGTCGGTCTGATAGACCGCCACCGTCGGGATGCCCAGGCGCCGGGCCGCGAGCAACCCGCCGTAGCCCAGCAGCGCCGGCGAGGCCAGGTGCACCACGTCGGGTTCGAACCCGCGCAGCACGCGCGCGATCCGCGGCATGGGCAGCCCCAGCGGCAGCGAGGTGACAGCCGGAAACATCCGCGACGGCACCCGGTGGATCCAGATGCCGTCGTGGACGCGTGGCGCGGGCGCCTGGCCCGGCGGACTGTCCGGGGCGATCACCATCGCCTCATGCCCGGTCCGGCGCAGATGCTCGAGCACCCGCAGCACCGAGTTGCCGACGCCGTTGACGCTGGGCAGGAACGACTCCGCCACGATCGCGACCCGCAGCGCGCGATCGGTCACCGCACGCTCTTGCGACCGAGCGCGAACACTTTCCAGCCCATCCGCGTCCAGCGTTCGGTGTCCAGGCAACTGCGCCCGTCGACGATCACCTTGGCGCTGACGGTGTCGGCCAGTTGCTCGGGGTCGAGGTCGATGAACTCCTGCCACTCGGTGAGTACCAGCACCGCGTCGGCCCGCTCGCAGGCCTCCAGCACCGAGGTCGCATAGGAGAGGGTCGGGAACAGCCGCTGGGAGTTCTCCATCGCCTTGGGGTCGTAGACGCTGACCGTCGCTCCGTGCAGTTGCAGCATCCCGGCCACGTTGAGGGCGGGCGAGTCCCGCACGTCGTCGGAGTCCGGCTTGAACGCCGCCCCCAGCACCGCGACGTTGGCGCCCAGCAGCGACCCGCCGCACGCCGCGGTGGCCAGTTCCACCATCCGGGCGCGCCTGCGCATGTTGATGCTGTCGACCTCGCGCAGGAAGGTCAGCGCGTGGTTGGCGCCCAGTTCGCCGGCCCGGGCCATGAACGCCCGGATGTCCTTGGGCAGGCAGCCACCGCCGAAGCCCAGGCCGGCGTTGAGGTACTGCCGGCCGATGCGGGGATCGTGCCCGAGCGCGTCGGCCAGCGCGCGCACATCGGCACCGGCCGCCTCGCACACCTCCGCGATCGCGTTGATGAACGAGATCTTGGTCGCCAGAAAGGCGTTGGCCGACACCTTCACCAGCTCCGCGGTCTGCAGGTCGGTCACCAGCAGCGGCACACCCTCGTCGATGAGGTGGGCGTAGAGCTCGCGCAGCGCAGCCTCCGCGCGCACCGAGTCGGACTGCACCCCGACCACGATGCGATCCGGGTGCAGCGTGTCGTGCACGGCGAAGCCCTCGCGCAGGAACTCCGGGTTCCAGGCGACCTCGACGTCCACCCCGTCGCGGGTCAGCGTCCGGGCGCGGCGGGCCAGATCGGCCGCGGTGCCGACCGGCACGGTGGACTTGCCGACGATCACCGCCGGGCGGGTCAGCCGCGGGACCAGACCGTCGATCACCGCGTGCACGTGACGCAGGTCCGCGCCGTACTCGCCGCGCTTCTGCGGGGTGCCCACCCCGAGGAAGTGGACATCGGCGAAGTCCGCGGCCAGGTCGTAGTCGGTGGAGAAGCGCAACCGGCCCGCAGCGAGATTCTCGCGCAGCATCGAGGCCAGCCCGGGCTCGTAGAACGGGACGTCTCCTGCGGAGAGTTTGACCACCTTGCCGGGGTCGATGTCGACCCCGACCACCTCGTGACCCAGTGCTGCCATCCCCACCGCGTGTGTCGCGCCGAGGTAGCCGGTGCCGAAAACAGTGCATCGCACACCGCTCGTATAACGTCACAGAATGAGCGAGTCGAATCCCGACACCGGCCAGCAGGCGAACAACGGGTGAACGCTGCTGGCGAGGTGTCGACCCCGCTGCTGATCAACGGCGAGCTGACCGCCGGACGCGGCGGGGTTTTCGCCACCGTCAACCCCGCGACCGAGCAACCGCTCGGCCAGGCGGCCGACGGCACCGCCGCCGACATGGACGCCGCGATCGCCGCCGCCCGATCGGCGTTCGACGACACCGACTGGAGCCGCGACGTCGAGCGGCGGGTGTCCTGCCTGCGTCAGTTGCGTGCGGCGCTGACCACCCACCTCGAGCCGTTGCGGGCGATCACCGTCGCCGAGGTGGGCGCGCCGGTGGCGCTGACCCGGCGCGGGCAGCTGGAGATCCCGATCGCCGATCTGGCCATCCCCGCCGACATCGCCGAGCACTACCGCTGGCGCTCAGATCTGGGCGAGGCCGCCCCCATGGGCATCACCACCCGGCGCACCCTGGCGCGCGAACCGTTCGGGGTGGTGGGCGCGATCACGCCGTGGAACTTCCCGCACCACCTCAACCTGGCCAAGATCGGGCCGGCGCTGGCCGCCGGCAACACCGTGGTGCTCAAGCCCGCCCCCGACACCCCGTGGTGCGCGGCCGAGGTGGGACGCATCATCGCCGAGCACACCGACTTCCCGCCGGGAGTGGTCAACATCGTCACCTCCGCCGACCACCGGCTCGGCGCGCAGCTCGCCGAGGACCCCCGCGTCGACATGGTGTCGTTCACCGGGTCGACCGCCACCGGCCGGGCGGTGATGAAATCGGCCGCGCAGACCGTCAAGAAGGTGTTCCTGGAGCTGGGCGGCAAGTCGGCGTTCCTCGTTCTCGACGACGCCGACCTCGAATCCGCCTGTGCGCGAGCCGCATTGGCGGTCTGCACGCACGCCGGTCAGGGATGCTCGCTGACCACCCGGCTGGTGGTGCCACGGCAGCGCTACGACGAGGCCGTGGCGGCGGCGGCCGCGACCATGTCGGGTGTCCCGGTGGGCGACCCGACCGACCCCGCGACAATCTGCGGCCCACTGATCTCGGCCCGCCAGCGCGACCGGGTGCAGGGCTATCTCGACCTCGCCCTGACCGAGGGCGGCACGTTCGCCTGCGGCGGCGGGCGTCCGCCGGGGCTGGCGACCGGCTTCTACATCGAGCCGACCGTGATCGCCGGGCTGACAAACGACGCCCGGGTGGCCCGCGAGGAGATCTTCGGGCCGGTGCTGGTGGTGCTGGCCCACGACGGGGACGCCGACGCGGTGCGTATCGCCAACGACTCGCCCTACGGACTGTCCGGCACGGTGTTCGGCGCCGACCCGCAGCGCGCCGAGCGGGTGGCCTCGGCGGTCCGGGCCGGAACCGTCAGCGTCAACGGCGGCATGTGGTACTGCGGCGACACCCCGTTCGGCGGCTACAAGCAGTCCGGGGTGGGGCGCGAGCTGGGCGTGCCCGGCTTCGAGGAGTACCTGCAGATCAAGGTCGTCGCCGAGGCGGTGCGGTGATGGCCCCGCAGCTCGATCCCGAGGTCGCCGCGGGCCTGGCCGTGCTGGCCCCCGCCAGCCGGGAGGACCCGCCCGCCGTCGGTGACGTCGAGGCCCGCCGGCGCAACGCCCGCCGGGTGGCCGAGGGGGTGTCGGCGGTGCTGCCGGAGATCCCCGGTGTGCAGGTGCAGCGGTTCGCCCTGCCGGCCGCCGACGGTGCGTCGGTGCCGCTGCTCTGGTATCGCAGCACCGCATCGGAGGCGCCGGGCAGCGCGGCGCTGTATCTGCACGGCGGCGGAATGATTATCGGCTGGGGCGAACTCGGCGCGATCTACGACACCGCCGTGCGCAGCTACGTGGCGGCCTCCGGGGTGCCGCTGCTCGTCGTGGACTACCGAATCGCCCCCGAGCACCCGCACCCCACCCCGGTCGAGGATTGCTATGAGGCGCTGGGCTGGCTGGTCGCCAACGCCGACGAGCTCGGGGTGGACCCGAAACGCGTTGCGGTGATGGGCGATAGCGCCGGCGGCGGTCTGGCGGCGGCGATCTGCCTACTCGCGCGCGACCGGGCGGGCCCGGCCATCGCCGCGCAACTGCTGGCCTACCCGATGCTCGACGATCGCACCCCCGAGCCCGACCCGGCGCTGGCGCCGCTGCTGACCTGGAGCCGCGACGACGACCTGACCGCGTGGGCGGCACTGCTGGGCGGCACCGACGCCGAGGCCTCGCCCTACGCCGCGCCGGCCCGGGCGCGGGATCTATCCGGCCTGCCGCCGGCCTACATCGACGTCGGCGATCTGGATCTGTTCGTCGAGCAGGACCTCGAGTACGCGCGCCGCCTCACCGCCGCGGGTGTTGCGACCGAGCTGCACGTGCACCCGGGCTGCCCGCACGCCTTCGAGGTGCTCGCCCCGCAGGCGGCGGTCTCCCGGCGCGTGATGGCCGACCGGGTGCGCCGGCTCGCGGCGCTCTAGCCGGGCCGACACCCGCGGCGTGGTCGATATGCTCGGCTGGTGCGGACCTGGGAGCGTGCGGCTTCGGCCCGCTACGGCCTGGGCCGGCTGCGCGCCCTGACCCGGCGCAGGCGCGCACCGCGCGTGGCGATCATCGGTGCGGGTTTCGGCGGCATCGCCGCGGCGGTCGCGCTGCGCCAGGCCGGCATCGACGACCTGGTGATCATCGAGGCCGGCGACGGGGTCGGCGGCACCTGGCGGCGCAACGTCTATCCCGGTGCGGCCTGCGACGTGCCCAGCCACCTCTATTCGTTCTCCTTCGCACTCAACCGCCGGTGGAGTCGCACCTACGCCCAGCAGCCCGAGATCCTGGCCTACCTCGAGCAGGTGACCGACGACTTCGACCTGCGCCGCCATCTGCTGCTGGGCACCCGAGTCACCGAGGCGCGCTGGGATGAGACCAGCGACGAGTGGGAACTACAGACCAGCGCCGGCGTTCTGCGAGCCACGATCGTGGTCAGCGCCGTCGGACTGTTCGGCGAGGCGCGGCTGCCGGCCATCGAGGGTCTGGCCGACTTCGGCGGCCGGGTGATGCACACCTCGGCGTGGGATCGCGGTGTGGATCTGACCGGTCAGCGGGTGGCGGTGATCGGCACCGGGGCCAGCGCCGTGCAGGTCGTGCCGGAACTGGCGCGAATCGCCACGAGCGTCAGCGTTTTCCAGCGCACGCCGCCGTGGATGGTGCCCAAGGACGACCGGCCGTTCACCGCCGAGGAGCTGGCCGGGTTCAGTCGCACACCGTGGGCGGCCTACCGGGAGCGCTGGAAAGTGTGGAAGCAGTTCCACGACTTCACCGCCACCGCCGCGAGCGATCCCATGGTCGCCGAACGCTCGAAGGTCGCCACCGACTTCCTGGACAACACCGTCCCCGATCCGGCACTGCGCGACGCGCTCACCCCGCACTACCCGTTCCGGTGCAAGCGGGTGCTGCTCGGTGACAGCTTCTACCGCGCGCTGCAGCGCGACAACGTGGAGCTGATCACCGACCCCATCGCGCGGGTGACCCGCGACGGCGTCATGACCGCCGACGGCCGGCTCGTCGAGGTCGACACGATCGTGTGCGCCACCGGCTTCGAGACCAGCAGCTACCTGGCCGGTATCGAGGTGATCGGCCGCGAGGGTGAGAGCCTGCACCGGCGCTGGGGTGCGGACCCGACCGCCTACCTCGGCACGGCGGTCAGCGGCTTCCCCAACTTCTTCATGCTGTACGGTCCCAACACCAACCAGGCGGGCAACTCGATCATCTACGTCCTGGAGGCCGCCTCGCGGCTGGTGGCCAGCGCGGCGAGTCTGCTGGCCCGCCGCGGCGGCTCACTGGACGTCAGCCCGCAGGCCGAGCGGCGGTTCAACGACGAGCTGTCCGCGGATCTGGAGCGCAGCGTCTGGACGCAGTGCGACAGCTACTTTCGCTCCCCGTCCGGACGCATCGTCACACAGTGGCCCTACAGCGAGCTCGACTATGCGCGGCGCACCTGGCGGCTCAACCGCCGCGACTGGATTCACCGCACCGGCGAGGTGCCGATCACCGCATCACGTTCGAGCTGAGCGAACTCCTCGTCGCTGACCCCCAGCAGGCCGCACAGCACCTCCCTGTTGTGCTGGCCGAGCGTGGGCGCCGGGCGCGTCAGGTAACCGCCGTTCCACGGCGCGATCGGAGGTCGCGGGTAACGCACCGGCCCGACGCGCGGGTGCTCCAGGGTCTCCAGGAACCGTCGGGCCTGCAGTTGCGGGTTGTCGCCGATGTCGGTGGGCAGCACCACCGGGGCGGCGGGAACGCCGGACTCGATCAGCGCCTGAACGCTCGCCGCGAGGGGCTTGCCGGCGAACCACGCGGCCAGCCGGGCGTCGTCGACGTCCCGCTCGCCCAGCAGTGCCGCAAGTGCGGCCCGGTCGGAGTCGTCGCGGACGCTGACGGCGATCCACTGGTCCTCGCCGGCGCAGGCATACAGGTTCTGCAGCACCATGTCCTGGCCCCGGTTTCCGTTACGGGTCAGCACCGTGCCGGACACGTCGAACTCGATGACCTGCCGCGCCGTGGCGTTGAGCACGGTCTCGATCATCGGCACCTCGACCAGCTGGCCCGTGCCGGTGCGGCGGCGGAACTCCACCGCGCACAGCGCCGCGAACGCCGCGTGCACCGCGGCCAGGCCGTCGCACGGACCGCGCGGCGCGGTCGGCACGTCGTCGGGGTAGCCGGTGATCCAGGCCAGCCCGGCGAGCTGCTCCATGGTCATCGCGAAGCCGCCGCGGTTGCGCCACGGGCCGTCCAGCCCGAAGGCGGGCATCCGCACCACGATCAGGCTCTCGTTGATGCCCCGCAACGTGTCGTAGTCCAGTCCGAGGTTCTCCATCACCCGTGCCGGGAAGTTCTCGATCACCAGGTCGGCGCCGGCGATCAGCGCGGCGATGAGTTCCTTGCCGCGCGCGGTCTGCAGGTCCAGGGTCAGCGATCTCTTGTCGGTGTTCACCGCGTGGGCCACCCAGCTGTACTCCCACCAGTCCGCCACCCCGGTGCGCAGCGTCCCCGAATAGCGCATGCCGTCGGGATGCCGGCAGGACTCCACCTTAATCACGTCCGCGCCCAGCATCGCGAACAGCTGGCTGGCCGCCGGCCCGGCCCAGAACGCGGTCAGGTCCACCACGCGCAGCCCGCGCAGCGCCCGGGAGATCCGGACGGATTCGGCTGCCGCGGTTGCCGGCTCGCGCGGGGACCAGAGGTCCTCGAGATCACCCGGACCCAGCTCCCCGACTCGCGGCGCCGCGCCGATTACCGCGGGCTGGGCGTCGCTCATCAGCCACGGCGGACGGGGCTGGCGGAACCCGGCCGGGTTGGTGACGAACGTGCCCCGGGCGACGAAGTGGTCCATCAGCGGCAGGGTGGCGCCGTTGCCGATCGCCGCCATCGGAACCCGGTAGCGCTCCGCCGTCTCGACGATCTCCGCGACGGTGTGGGCGGCCAGC
The DNA here is from genome assembly GCA_018882965.1 of Mycobacterium sp. Lineage (GTDB taxonomy): Bacteria > Actinomycetota > Actinomycetes > Mycobacteriales > Mycobacteriaceae > Mycobacterium. The sequence continues at coordinate 63,089 of VEQY01000011.1, forward strand.
CACGGTGCGATCGCGGCGCGCACCCGGTCACGGTTGCGCCACCTGTTCAGCTGCAGGCCCAGGGTCGAATCGGCGGCCAACTCCGGACAGCCGACCATCGCGCAGAAGCTCTCCCACTGGGTGTCGGTGGCCATCGACACCCCGACGTAGCCGTCCTTGCACCGTTCGATGGACGGCACCTCGGTGGACCGGTTGAACGACGTCAGACCGGCGACGTCGGTGCGCAGCCAGCCGAAGGTCTGCATCGACACGGCCATCGCCTCCAGCACCGAGAGGTCCACCTGGGCGCCGGGGGCTCCGTAGAGCGCGGCCAGACCGAAGAACGCCGCATACCCGCCCGCGACGAACTCCCCGAGATCCCCGCCGGCGGCGATCGGGGGACGTTCGGGCTCACCGCGTGACCCCGTCGAGCCGCACCAGGCCTGCAGGGTGAACTCGGTGGCCGGATACTCGGCCCACGGACCGGTCCAGCCGAAGTTGGACACCGTGACCACCACCGCTCCGGGTGCGGCGGTATGGACTGCGCCGCAGTCGATTCCGCGCTGGCGGGCTTCGGCGGGGCTGGCGGCGAGCACCACGATGTCGGCGGCCGCCGCAATAGATTCCACCTGTCCGGCGGTCGCGACGACGCTGCGCTTACCGCCGGCCAGGTAGTCGAAGAACTGCCCGCTGCGCCGCAGCGGTGAGCCGCCGTCAGGCTCCACGACGATGACGTCGGCACCGGCGTCGCGCAGCAGCTTGCCGGCGTAGGCGGCCGCGATCCGGTCACCGATCTCCACGACGCGCACGCCCGACAGCGGATGGGCCATCGGCGCTCAGTCGATCCCGAAATCGATGACTCCGCGAACCAGCCTGCCCTCGTCCAGGTCGAGGTAGGCCTCGTTGATCTCCTCGAGCCGGTAGCGGCGGGTGATCATCTCGTCGAGCAGCAGCTGACCGGAGGCGTAGAGCGCCGCCAGCCGCGGGATGTCCGACTTCGGGTTGCAGGAGCCGAAGATCGTGCCGCACAGCGTCTTGTTGAGCAGCACGAAATCCTGGATCCTCATGTCCGCCGAGACGGTCTGCGGCGAGGACAGCCCGGTCAGCACGCAGGTGCCGCCCTTGCGGGTGAGCGCCAGCGCGGCGTCGACGTCGGCCGGAGTGATCGACGCCGGGGACACCACCACCGCGTCGGCCATCGTCCCGCGGGTCAGTTCGCGCACCAGGTCCAGCGCCTCGGCAGCGCTGGATGCGGTGTGGGTGGCGCCGAAACCCAACGCGGACTTGAGTTTGAAGTCCACCGGGTCGACGGCCACGATCATCGCGGCGCCGTTGATCCGGGCGCCCTGGATGGCGGCGGTGCCGATGCCGCCGGCGCCGATCACCACCACGGTGTCACCGCCGCGGACTCCCGCGCGGTTGGCGGCCGATCCGTACCCGGTCGGCACCGCACACGCCAGCAGCGCCGCCGGAACCAAGGGAATCCGCGGATCGATCCGGACCAGCGAGTCGGCGGCGACGACGGTGTGTTCGGCGAAGGCACCGATCTTCGACACGTGCCCGAGGTCGGCGCCGTCGGCGGTGTGGTGGCGGAACGTGCCGTCGGTGGGCATGCCCGGCTGCAGCGTCAGCGCGCCGAGATCGCACAGGTACTCCACGCCCGATGCGCACCAGCGGCACTGCCCGCAGGCCGGGACGAAGGACGTCACCACGTGATCGCCCGGCGTCAGCCGGGTCACACCCGCACCGACCTCGACGACAATCCCGCTGCCCTCATGCCCGCCGATCGTCGGCAGCCGCCGCGGTCCGGGGACGTCCGGCGGCGGCGCCAGGTAGCCGCGGCGCAGGTGCTCGTCGGAGTGACACAGCCCCGCCGCGACCAGCTTGATGAGCACCTCGCCGGTGCGGGGCGGGTCGAGTTCGAACTCCTCCACCGACCACGGCGCCCCGTAGGAGTGCAGGATCGCCGCGCGGCTGCGCACGTCAGCCCCGGTTCGCGGTGCGGTAGGTGCCCATCCGCCCCGTCGTCATCGGCAGGTCGAGGAACGTTTTGATGCCCGGGTCGGGGGCGGTGCACACGTCGGGCACCGCGTTGACGCAGTGATAGCCGACGGTGCTCAGGCCCTGGGCGGTCTTCTCCGGCTGGGTCAGCTGCGGCGCCAGTTCGATGTCGACGACCAGCTCCACGTCGCCCTCGATGTGGATGCGCCACCCCGATGCCCGCGGAATGTCCATCGTCGACTCCAGCCGCGACATCGACACGTCGTCCATGAACCACACCTGCTCCTGCACGATCTCGGTGCCCTCGCGGGTGCGCCCGATGTGGCGGTAGTTGTTGAGCCCGATGGTGCCTGCCTCGATGGTTCCGGCGGCGGTCTCGATCGCCTCTTTGGCGACGATGTAGTTGTGCTGCTGCTCGTAGTCGATGACCTCGCTGCCCAGACCCTCGGCGATCATCTCGATCGGCTCGTACCAGAAGCTGGTCAGCATCGCCTTGATCGGGTTGTTCAGGGCCTCCTCGGGTGTCTTGCCCAGGTTCATCAGCTCGCGGATCACCGCCACCGACGAGTAGTCGCGGCAGTCGCCGTACTCGGTCATGGTGATCCGGTCGATGCGGTTGCACCATCCGCTGAACGTCAGCGGGAACCGCTCGGCGACGCCACCGGGGTTGGTGCCCGAGGCGTGCAGGTTCACCCCGCCGGCCCGGCACGCCTCGGTCAGCCGCGCGGTGCTCTCGGGGTCCTGGATGAACGGGAACCAGTACGGGCACGGGGTGACGATGTGGATCCCCGCGCTCAGGATGCGACACATCTCGTTGACGTCCCAGGGCATCGGCGAGTAGACGATGCAGTCGGGTGCCAGGGCCAGGATCTCCTCGGTGTCCTGGGTGGCGATGACCCCGGTCGGCGGCAGGCCGACGAGGTCGCCGGCGTCGCGGCCCTTCTTCTCGTCGCTGTAGACGCGCACCCCCACCAGGTCGAGTTGCGGGTGGGCGATGATCCGGCGCAGCGCCGAGGTACCGACCACGCCGGTGGCCCAGGCCACCGTGCGGAACCGCTTGGTCATATCGGTCATGCTCTGGAAGCTACACCGCTCCGGAAGCGCCACGCCCGGCTCCTCGGGTCGGACGGCGGGCACCCGGCCGGGCGGCCAAACGCCGATGCGACGGGTGCAACCGCCCTAGCATGACAGGCACGTCAGAGACCCAGGGAAGGGTGACCGCCGTGATCGATCGCGACAAGCCGTGGTTCAAGCTCTACGACAAAGGGGTCCCCTACTCGGTGATCTACCCCCCACTGTCGATCAAGCAGATGTTCAACGCCTGCGCGGAGGCCCACCCCGACCGCGACTACCTGATCATCAACGACATGAAACTGCCCTACGGGCTGGTCAACACGATGGCCCGCAAGGCCGCCAACGCGCTGATCGCCCTCGGGGTCAAGAAGGGTGACCGGGTGGCCCTGATGTCGCCCAACGTGCCGCAGTACGTGATCGCCTTCCAGGCCTGCGCCAAGATCGGCGCGATCGTCGTGCAGGTCAACCCGCTCGCCGCAGCGCCGGAAGTCCACCACTACGTTCGCGACAGCGGGGCCGAGACGCTGATCGTGATGGCGGCCTTCGCCGGCGGCCCGATCTCGATCCTCGCGGCCAAGGACACCCCGCTGCGCAATGTGATCACCTTCCAGGTGCCCTCCGGAGCGGTGGAGGTCGAGAGCGCACCGGGCGTCCACGACTTCAACGACCTCGTCGGCGCGGCGGCGGACTCCGAACCCGACGCCGACATCCACAGCTCGGACGTCCTGATGCTGCAGTACACCGGCGGCACCACCGGACTGTCGAAGGGCTGCGTGCTGACCAACGCCAACCTGGTGTCGATCGCCTACCAGGAGAACTACTGGATGAGTCCGCTGATCGGCAAGGACGAGCCGCTGCGCGCCCTGGCGGCCGTCCCGATCTACCACATCTACGGCTTCAACATGAACGTCAACGCCAACCACGTCAGCGGCGGGACGATCATCATGGTTCCGCAGCCCAGCGTCGACAACGTGCTGGAGGCGATCAACAAGCACGAGCCCAACCTGTTCCCGGCAGTGCCCGCGATGATCATCGGCCTCAACCAGCATCCCGACATCTCCACCTCCAAGATCGGGTCGGTCAAGGCGGTCGTCTCCGGGTCGGCGCCGCTGCCGCTGGAGGCGATGAAGACCTTCGAGGCGCTCTCTGGCGCGCTGATCTTCGAGGGGTACGGGATGTCGGAGACCTCCAACATCGTCACGGCCAACCCACTGTTCACCGTCCGCAAACCGGGCGGGGTCGGGATTCCGTTCCCGGACAACGACGTCCGGATCGTCGACCTCGACGACCCCGACAAGGAGATGCCCCTCGGTGAGCCCGGCGAGCTGCTCTGCAAGGGCCCGACCGTGATGCGGGAGTACTGGAACAATCCGGCCGAGACTGAGAAGACCTTCCGGGACGGCTGGCTGCTCACCGGCGACATCGCCTACATGGACACCGACGGTCACGTGTTCATCGTCGACCGTAAGAAGGACATGATCCTCTCCAGCGGGTTCAACGTCTATCCGCGCGAGATCGACGAGCTGATGTACACCCATCCCAAGGTGCTACAGGCCTGCTCGTTCGGTATCCCCGATGAGAAGCGCGGCGAGAGCCTCAAACTCGCACTCGTGCTCAAGCCCGGCCAGGAGATGACCGAGGACGAGGTGCGCGAGTTCTGCAAGGCCAACCTGTCCGGATACAAGGTGCCCAAGCAGGTCGCGTTCATGGCCGAGCTGCCGGTCACCTCGGTGGGCAAGCCCGACCGCAAGAAGCTGCGGCAGATGGAGCTCGCGGGGACCGAGTGAGGCCACTCACCCCAGGTACTGCGACTCCACCACGATGTCGGGCACCGCGGAGTACTCCGCGTGCGTCTTGTGCTCGACGGAGTTCCAGATCCGGCCCTGCTGCTCGCGCATGTAGGCCCGGTACTTAGGCGAGCCGGGCAGCAGCACGTTGTCGGCGACCACGATGGCGCCCGGATGCAGCCAGCCGCGGCCCAGAATGCTCAGCAGGTCGGGCAGGTAGGCGTTCTTGTCGTGGTCGACGAACAGAAAGTCCAGCGCGCCCGGCGTGAATCCGTGGCCGGCCAGCGCATCCAATGTCGCCCCGCCGTCGCCGATGCGGCCCACCACGCAGGTCACCCGGTCCGCCACACCCGCGTGCGCCCAGATCCGGGCGGCATTGGCGGCGTTGAACGCCGACATCTCGACCGAGAACACCCTGGCCTCGGGTGCGGCCCGGGCGATGCGCAGCGCGCTGTACCCGCAGTAGGTGCCCAACTCCAGCGCCAGTGAGGCTTTGGACCGGCGGACCGCCGCGTCGAGCAGCAGGCCCTTCTCGTCACCGACGTTGATCAGCAGCGACTGGGTGTAGGCGAAGCGGTCGATGGCGTCGATCGCGTCGTCGAGGCTGCCCGCCCGGGCGTGGGTCAGCACGTAGTCCGCCGCGGCCGCTTCCCGGCCGTCGCCGACCTGGCCGGTGCGCAGGATGCTGGGAAACCCCGCGACCAGCCGCCAGAACGACCAGCGCAGGAACGGAATCCGCTCGGTGATGCCCACGATCACCACAGTAGGCCTCCGCATCCGGCGGCTCCGGTGTCCTGCGACTCGAGGACAGCGGATTCATCGTCTGACAGGGTCGTTCCGCCCACAGACCGCTGCCCGGCGATCGGTGATCGTGGAAGAAGCACAACAACCACGAGAGGAATACCGATGACTACCGAGAAACCTGCTACCAAGCCCAGCCTGGGGCGGCGCTTCGCCCGCTTCACCGCCGGCGCGCTCGTCGCCGCTGGCGTCGTCGCGGGCGGCACGCTCGCCGCGGCGGCCACCGGCACCGCGCTGCCCGCTCCGGCTCCCCTGGACCCCTACACCCCGGTCCCGGCGCTGAACTGGTGCCCCGGTGGCGGCAGCTCGACCGCATGGGGCGGCTACTGCGACGGCGTCAGCTATCCCGACGGCACGCGCTGGAACGTCGCGTGGGCCAACGCGCCGTTCGCCGGTTCGGTGTACCAGCCGATGAACTGCGTCGTCTACACCGGTGCACCCATGCCCCCGCTGGCCGGGCCGTGGGGTTGCGGACGCTCCGGCTTGATCGGCTCGGCGGGGTGATCGTGGTTTCCCAATGCGGCCACAAACACCGGCCCACTGGGTAACGATCACGGCATGACCGCGACGGATGACCGCAAGGACGCCCCCGCAGCGGAGGACGGCATCGCGGCCATCGACGACTGGGTCTCCGGCTACGTCAGACGCCACCCGAAGGCAGCCGTCACGACCCTGGGCGATCAGGCCATCCTGGCGGTGCGCACCGTCCAGACGTTGTTCACCGACCTGTTCACCGGCAAGTTCCAGTGGCAGGAGTTCATCCGCCAGGCCGCCTTCATGGCCGGCACGTCGGTGGTGCCGACCATCTTCGTGGCGCTGCCGATCGGCGTGACGCTGTCGGTGCAGTTCGCGCTGCTGGCCGGTCAGGTCGGCGCCACCTCGCTGGCCGGCGCCGCCAGCGGCCTGGCCGTCATCCGGCAGGCGGCCTCACTGGTCGCCGCGATCCTGATGGCCTCGGCGGTCGGTTCGGCGATCACCGCCGATCTGGGCTCGCGCAAGATCCGCGACGAGATCGAAGCCCTGGAGGTCATGGGCATCTCGATCGTCCAGCGGCTGGTGGTACCCCGCTTTCTGGCCGCGATCGTCGTCGGCGTCGCGCTGACCGGGCTGGTGTGCTTCACCGGCTTTTTGGCCAGCTACCTGTTCAACGTGTACTTCCAGCACGGCGCGCCGGGCAGTTTCGTCGCGACCTTCGCCTCGTTCACCACGACCGACGACATGAAGCTGGCGCTGATCAAAGCGGTCGTCTACGGGGCGATCGTGGCGATCGTGTCCTGTGAGAAGGGCCTGTCCACCCGCGGCGGGTCCATCGGCGTCGCGAACTCGGTCAACGCGGCTGTCGTCGAGTCGATCCTGCTGCTGATGGTCGTCAACGTCGCGATCAGCCAGCTCTACATCATCCTGTTCCCGAAGACGGGGCTCTAGCAGTGACCGTCAGCCCCACCCCGCCGATCCTGGTACCGCTGGAACGCGCCGCGAGCGCCGCGGCCGGCCCGGTCCTCAAGCTCGGGCACATCCTGGTGTTCGCCGGGCGCGCGATCGCCGGGGTTCCGGTGGTGCTGCGCAGCTACCGCAAGGAGTACTCCCGGCTGCTCTCCGATGTCGCCTGGGGCAACGGATCGCTGGTCGTCGGCGGCGGCACCGCCGGGGTCGCGGTGGTCCTCGGCGTCGTCGTCGGGGTCATGGTCGGCATCGAGGGCTACAACTTCCTGCAGCTGCTGGGCCTGGGCCCAGCGGTCGGGATCATCTCCTCGCTGGTCAACACCCGCGAACTCGCCCCGATCGCCGCGGCTCTGGCCTTCGCCACCCAGAGTGGGTGCCGGTTCACCGCCCAGCTCGGCGCGATGCGGATCTCCGAGGAGATCGACGCCCTGGACTCGATGGCGATCCGCCCCATCCCGTACATGGTGACCACGCGGCTGATGGCCTCGATCACCGCGATCCTGCCGCTCTACGTGGTGTGCCTGAGCATCAGCTACCTGAGCACCCAGGTGGTCGTCTCGCTGATCAGCGGTGGCTCACTCGGCGGGTACATGCATTACTTCGATCTGATGCTCTCGGGCACCGAGATCATCTACTCGACGATCAAGTGCGTGGTGTTCGTGGCGATCGCCTCGGTGCTGCAGTGTTACTACGGCTTCTACGCCAGCGGCGGCCCGGAGGGTGTCGGGGTGGCCGCCGGGCACGCGATGCGCGCCGCCATCACCGTGGTGGTGATCGTCAACATGCTGCTCACGATGGCCATGTTCAGCCTGTCCTCCGGCGCCAGGTTCGGCGGCTGATGGCCCAGCGGACCTTCGAACTCAGCGGGCGCGGGCCCTCGGCCCGACAGCTGTTCGTCTACGGGGTCGCGGTCATCGTCGCCTCGGCCATCATCGTGACGCTGCTGGTGGCCAAGTCCACCGGCCGGCTGGAGAACTACACCCGCATCGTGGCCGAGATGACCAACGTCGGCGACGGCCTGCCCGCCCGGTCCGACGTGCGCTACCACGGTCTGCTGGTCGGCACGGTCAACAACGTCGTGCCCGCCACCTTCGGCAAGCCCAACCTCGTGCACATCGACCTCGACGCCAGCTACGCGGCGGCGATCCCCAAGACGATCACCGCACGGGTGGTGCCCAGCAACGTGTTCGCGGTGTCGGGCGTCGAACTCGTCGACAACGGAGACGCGCCCGCCATCAGATCCGGCGATCGCATCACCGAGGACACCACGCTGCCGACCGTGCTGTTCCAGACCACGATCAGCAAGCTGCGCGACATCCTGTTCGCCACCGGCCGCGGCCGCGACGATCAGACGCTGGGGGTGCTGGCCGCACTGGGTGCGGCCACCCACGACCGCCGTCCGCAGCTGCTGCAGGCCGGCGCGCAGCTCGACCGGATCGTCAACCAGCTCAACGCGGTGGTCGCCACCGACGCGACCACACCGTCGATGCTCAGCGCACTGGTCGCCGCCGCCGAGGGACTGCAGCAGACCGCCCCGGATCTGCTCGACGCACTGCACCGGGCAGTGATCCCGATGCGGACCCTGGCCGAGCAGCGCGCGCAACTGGACACGATGCTCGCCGCGGGTGCGAACACCCTGGGCACCACCCGCACCGCTCTGTCCAATCACATCGACCGGATGATCGTCATCGGCAAGCAGCTCACACCGGTCACCGGCGTGCTGGCGCAGACCGCGGGCAACTGGGTGCCCGGCTTCCAGAAACTGCGGACCCTCACCGACAAGTTCAACGAAGGCTGGGTGTTCGACATGGACGCCTTCAACCTCCGGGCGAACCTCGCGCTGACCCCGACCTACTCCTACACCCGTGCGGACTGCCCGCAGTACGGCGAGCTGAAGGGCCCGAGCTGCTTTACCGCGCCGCTGATCGCGGTGCGCCCGGATCTGCCAGAGGTGCTGCTGCCGCAGAACTACCAGCCGCCGCCGGACCTGATTCCGCCGGCCGGAACCGTGGTCGGCCCCAGCGGCAACCTGGTCGCGGTGGGTCCCCCGCTGCTGTCGCCCCACGGGCCCAACCTGGTCGACCCGAACCCGCCGCTGTCCGAGGGCATCGGCA
>VEQY01000053.1 GCA_018882965.1 Mycobacterium sp.
AGGTCGTCGGGGAAGCGTTCGAAGAATCTGCGTTTGAGCGCCCGCGGCCGGATCACCGGACTGTTGGACATCATCGTGGAGATGACGAACGGAAAATGCTTGTTCAGCTTGGAGGTGGCCGCGCCCATCCAGATCACCACGCAGGCGAGCTTGGCGGCGATGATCACGTTGACCCCGCCGAAGAGGAACGCCGCCACGAACGGCGCGTACACCTCGCCGCGGGCGGCCAGGAAGACGGTCTTGTCTCGCAGGCCCAGCACACCCATCAGCACGAGCACCGTCACCGACTGCCAGGCCGGCAGCAGGCCCACCTCGGTACCCAGCGCCGGGTTCGGGCCGCTGCCGTCGGAGAGCAGGGCGACGAGCAGCACCACCAGCAGCGCCGCATACAGTGCCGCGTCGAGCGGAGTCCGGTTGTCGCCCCGGGTCAGCGGCACCCGGTCCGGCCACGGCGGCAGCCGGATCGTGCCGGGCCGCATCCAGTACAGAATCGACCCCATCGGCGGGAAGAACCGGTTGTTCAGCGGCCCGAAGCCACAGCCCAGACCGATCACCTCGAACAGGATCGTGAAGAACACGACCTTCTGGAACACGATCGGTTCGGTCCACCATGACCCGACCGAGCCCAGCCCGTCGATGCCCTTGGTGGCGAGGGCGAACAGCGCCGCGGCGAGGATGTAGAGCAGGATCTTCACGACATAGAACAGGTGCAGCACGACCGGCGTTCCGAAGCCGACCTCGGCCCAATGCTTGGCCATCGGCCGGATCTTCTCCGCGCGGGTCCCCCGGCTCCACTGCTCGAAATCGAGAGTGGGCACCTCCTGCTTGAGGAATCCCATGGGTAAGTCCTATCCGCCCAGAGTGCGCTCAGGGCGTGATTTCGCCCGGTTGGCCGCTCTGAGCGCACTTTCGGCGCGGCCCGGGCACCCCCAGCGCGGCGGCCAGGCGGTCGACGTAGTCGTCCAGGTCGATGCGCTCCGGATCGGCGTGCACGCTGACGGCCACCGCCTCTCCGATGCCGTGCACCCCGTGGGTCAGGCTCATCATCGGTGACAGCGCCGGGAACCCCGCGGTGAGCACCACCGGAGAGCCGCCGAAGCTCAGGTCGGCCCGCCCGCGATTCACGCTGGAGACCACGGTGTGGCCGGTGACCGTGGCCGACCGCTCCGCCGGGTCGAACCGGCCGATCCCCCAGCGCAGCACCGGTGCCGGCACGACCGCGAACGCCTCCGCCGCCGCCCGCGCCGCGGGGTGCTCGCTGCGCCGACGACAGCCGTTGAGCTCCGCCGCGATTCGCGCGGCGCGCTCGGCGCGGGCGACATCCGGATACAGACCGATCCCGACGTTGCCGAAGTTGTTGTGGGCGTGCGGGTCTGGCGTACCCAGCGCCATCGGCACCTCAGCGGCAAGCTGGGCGACGTCCTCGCCGCGCGCTCTCAGATAACCACCCAGCGCCTCGGACACCGCGGTCAGGGCCGCGACCGTCACCGTCGAGCCGGTCAGGTGTTCGCGTGCAACGACGACGGTCCGGATGGCCCGGGCGGCACCCGGGCGCACGTTGACGCTCAGCGCCGGGCGGGGCCCCCGGGGGGCGGCCAGCAGTCCCGCCTCGGTGTCGCGGACCATCCGCCGGTGGGCCCGCGCCGCGGCGATCGCCTTCAGCGGCAGCGATCCGCCTACCGGCGGGCCGATCGGACGTACTCGACCGGACCGACCCAGCAGCGCTGCCGCCAGTGCCGCCGATCGGATCCCGTCCCCGAGGGCGTGCGAGATCTGAACGACCACCACTGAACAAACCCCTGCCACACCGGGGATGCCGTTCACGTCGGGGAAGACGTGCGCCCGCCAGGTCATCCGGTCGGTCCGAAGCCGGCCCGACCCGAGTCGCGCCACCGCATCCAGGCAGGCCTGCCAGTCTCCGGGCCGGTCGAGGCGAAACTGCTCGTCCGTGACCTCAGCGTGGACCCAGCGCGGATAGCGCCACCGGCTGTCATCGACCACAACGCGGCCAAGCTCGGGGGTGCTCTGCGCGCGGCGACGCAGTTGCGCGACCGCGTCATCCGGGGACTCCGGCGATCCGCTGAAGGCGTAGAGCAGGAACTGGTCGTTGGGCACCACGCGCGACAGCCACAGCAGCTGAGCGTCGACCGCCGATAACCGCTGCGTCACGCAATCATTGTGGGTCATTCCGAAGACCGTCTACGACCGGCCACCGGGGGTTAGGATTCGACGATGTTGCCGCCGCCCGCGCAACGATCGGCCGCCCTCGTCACCGGGGCCTCCTCGGGGATCGGCGTCGCGATCGCGCGGGAACTCACCGACCGCGGCCATCACGTCGTGCTCGTCGCCCGCCGCGCTGAACAACTCGAGCAGGTGGCCGCCGCATTGAGCGGCCCGAGTTCGGTTCTGCCGACTGATCTTTCGCGGCGCGACGAGCGCGCCATCCTGCCCGAGCGGGTGGCCGCGCTGGGCCTCTCGGTCAACATCCTGGTCAATAACGCCGGGCTGACCACGATGGGCCCGGTTGCCGACGCGGACGCCGATGCCGAGCTGAACCTGATCGAGGTGGACGTGGCCGCCGTGGTGGATCTGTGCACCCGCTTCGTCCCGCAGATGGCCAGCCGGCGGATGGGCGCCGTGCTCAACGTCGCCTCGGTCGCCGCCTTCGGTCCGCTGCCCGGGCAGGCCGCCTACGGCGCCGCGAAGGCGTTCGTGCTGTCCTACACCCAGGCGCTGCGCCAGGAACTCGCCGACGCCGGGGTGTCCGTCGCCGCGCTGTGCCCCGGGCCGGTGCACACCGAGTTCATCGAGGCGGCCGGGCTCTCCCGGGCGGACACCGACGTCATGCTGCTCAAGCCGCTGTGGGTGTCGGCCGAGGACGTCGCGCGCACCGCGATCGAGGGTCTCGCCGCCGGCAGGGACGTCATCGTGCCCGGTCTGCCCAACCGCGCGGCGGCGGCGTTCTACCGGCTGGCGCCGCGGCGATTACTGCTGCCGCTGCTGGCGCGTAATCATCCCGGGCTCAAATAGCCTCACCCGGCCAGGAACTCGACGATCAGCCGGCCCACCCGCCCGGGCTGCTCGAGTTGCAGGAAGTGGCCGGCGTCCGGCACGGTCGCGACGTCGCTGCCGGCGGGCAGCGCCGCGCGGACGAAGGCGGTGAAATCGGCTGTCATGCACCCGTCGTCGGTGCCGTGCAGATACAGCGTGGGGATCCGAGGCGGCTCGGTCCACCAGCGGTGCAACTCGGCGTAGCGGGCCGGCGGACGGGTGTTGCGAATGGTCGCGCGATAGGGCCCCAGGGCGGCGCGCCACCGGTCGGGGGCGCCGATCGCCGCCTCGACGTGACGCAGGTCTTCGTCTGCGTCGTATCCGGGCGACCACCGCCGCCACAGCAGCGGCACGATCCAGGAGGACGAGCGCTCCGGCAGCAGCGGCAGCTGGAAGTAGCTGATGTACCAGCTGCGGACCACCTGGCGCGGCAGTAATCTGAGCAGCCCGCCACGCAGCGGGCGCAGCGCGGCCGCCGGCGGTACCGACATCACCACCGCCCTGCGGAAGGGACTGTCGGGCATCGCGGCCAGCCCGGTCGCGACGATCGCGCCCCAGTCGTGTCCGATCACCACATCGGCGCCGGTGGGCCCGGCGGCACCCAGCACCCGCAGCGCGTCATCCATCAGTGCACCGAGGTGATAGGCGCGATCGGTCGCCAGCGAGGACGGCGCATACCCCCGCAGGAATGGTGCGACGACCCGGTACCCGGCGGCCACCAGTGCGGGTGCCAGTCTGCGGAAACCATGGGCCGTGTCGGGAAAACCGTGCAGGCACAGCGCGATCGGACCGCGTTCGGGTCCCCACGTCAGCGCGCGCAGCCGCACCGCCGGCGTGACGACGTCGATCGAGCCCGGCGCGTCGGTCATGGGACGAACTCGACTTGGGCCACCTTGATGCCGTCGTCGGTCTTGGTCACCGTCACGCGTACCCGCCACAGTTTCGGCTGCTGTTCGGGGACACCCTGATTGGACGTCATGACGGTCAGCGCGACCAGGACCCGGCCTTCGTCGCCGCTGAGCGACTCCAGTCCGGCCTCGGTGACCGTGCCCACCGACGTGGACTGCGCCCTCTTGGCCGCGTCGATGAATGGCTCGGCGCGACCGGCGAAGTCGTCGTGGAACGCTCCCGTCGAGGAGTCCAGGATGCGTTGCACGTCCTGCTCGACACGCTGATGGTCGATCGTGGTCAGGTTCACCACGCCCTGCCGGGCTACTTGCACCATCTCCGTCCGCAGGTGCTCGTCGGCGCGGGCACGGTGGTCGCGCAGACCCAGCCAACCGGTCAGCCCGGCCAGGACCGCGACCACCACGACGCCGGCCAGCCCGGCGATGCGGGAGCGGCCCTGCAGAACCATGCTGCGACACGCTACCGCCGGACCCTGCCGGTAAGTTGCCAGACGTGACCGGCCCGGAGACCGTGCAGTTCCGTAGCGACGCGTCGATCACCCTGGTCGCCGACGAGTGGAACCGGGACGCGCCGCAGGCCCTCGACCGCCTGACCATCGTGATGCTGCACGGCGGCGGCCAGAACCGGTACTCCTGGAAGAACACCGGCCAGGTGCTCGCCGACCGCGGATTCCACGTCGTGGCACTGGACGCCCGCGGGCACGGGGACAGCGATCGCGGCCCGGCCGGGCAGTACACCATCGACGTGCTGGCCCGCGATCTCGCCGCCGTACTGGAGCAGATCGGCCGCCCGGTGGCACTGATAGGTGCGAGCATGGGCGGGATGACCGGGATCGTTGCCGCGGGCCGGGTCGGGCCGGATGTGGTGCGCAAACTGGTGCTGGTCGACGTCATCCCTCGGTTCGAGTCCGAGGGCGCCAACCGCATCCGCGATTTCATGACGCGCCACGTCGGCGGCTTCGACACCCTCGAGCAGGCGGCCGAGGCCATTGCGACCTACCTGCCGCACCGACGGCGGTCGGTGAACCTCGAGGGGCTGAAGAAGAACCTCCGCGAGCACGACGGCCGTTGGCACTGGCACTGGGATCCGGCGTTCGTCACCGCCCCGGGCGGGGATGCCTTCGTCGACGTCGATGAGCTCGAGAAGGCGGCCATCGAGTTGGGGATCCCGATCCTGCTCATCCGCGGGCGGCTCTCCGATGTGGTCAGCCTCGAAGGTGTCCGGGACTTCCTGGCCAAGGTGCCGCATGCCGAGTTCGTCGAACTGTCCGACGCCGGGCACACCGCGGCGGGAGACGACAACGACGCGTTCAGCGCGGCCGTGGTCGCCTTCGTCGACCGGGACTCGATCTGAAAACCGACCAAGGAGCCGAAAGAAAATGAGCCAGCCCTCCGTCGCCCGGTACGTGCTGCGGCGCCTCTCACAGCTCGGTATCGACAAGATCTTCGGGGTGCCCGGCGACTACGCCTTCTCGATCGACGACGCCGTCGAGGAGGTCGACGAGCTCGACTGGATCGGCTGCACGAACGAGCTCAACGCCGCCTATGCCGCCGACGGCTATGCGCGCATTCGCGGCGCGGCGATCCTCACCACGACCTACGGGGTGGGTGAGCTGTCCGCGATCAACGGCGTGATGGGCGCGCGGGCACACCGGCTGCCGGTGTTCCACCTCACCGGCATGCCCAGCGACCGCATCCAGAGACTCGGGCTGATCACCCACCACAACGTCGGCGACACCAAATACGACCGCTTCCATGAGATCTCCGCAGCGGCGTGCTGTGTGTCGGCGGTCCTGACCCCGGACAACTGCATCGACGAACTGGAGCGGGTGATCCGCGAGGCCCTGCGCCAGTCGATGCCGGCCTATCTGGTGATCCCGGAGGCCAACGGGTTCCTGCCGGTGATCGGCGACCCGGTAGCGGGCGCGCCGCTGGCGACGCTCAAGCGGCAGCGCAGCGAACCGGCTGAACTGGCTGCGGCCGTCAGCGCGATAGCGTCCGGGCTGGCCGCCGCGGAGCGCCCGGCCGCCCTGGTCACCGCCCTGGTCGCGCGCTACGGGGTGCGCGACAAAGCCACCGAGCTGGTCACCAGGGCCGGACTCCCGGTCGCGGTCATGTCCTACGACAAAGGTGTCGTCGACGAGTCGCTGCCCAACTACATCGGCCTCTACAGCGGCCAGACGTCGAGCCCGCCGGACGTGCGGGCGACGATCGAGCAGGCCGACTTCCTGCTGGACGTCGGCGGGGTGATGCTGACCGAACTCAACACCGGCATGTGGAGCACCGAGCTGGATGTCGAGCGTGCGGCATGCATTCACGACACGTGGGTGCGCGTCGGGGACAAGGTGTTCATCAACGTCGCGATCGACGACGTCCTCGACGCGCTGATCGCCACGGTTCCGCAGCGTTCGCTGGCCGCCGCGGGCGGGCCGCAACAACTGGAGATGGTGGGCTCCGGCGATGACCCGACCTCCTCGGCGAACTTCTATCCGCGTCTGCAGCGGGCGTTGAAGTCGGGCGACACCCTGGTGATCGAGACCGGCACCGCGATGCTGCACCTCAACCCGATGCGCCTGCCCGCCGGAGTCGGCGCCGAGGAGCAGGGGCTGTGGGGCTCGATCGGCTGGGCCACGCCGGCCGCCTTCGGGATCTCGGTGGCGAAGACGTCCGGGCGGACCTGGCTGGTCACCGGCGACGGGTCGCACCAGATGACCCTCAACGAACTCGCCGCGATGGGGCGCTACGGCGCCAAGCCGGTCATCGTCGTCCTCAACAACGGTCTGTTCGGCGTCGAGGACATCATCAGCGAGCGCGGCCACCCCTACGACGACCTGGCCCCCGTGCAGTACCACCTGCTGCCCGCCGCGTTCGGCTGCTCGGACTGGTTCTCGGCGAGGGTGTCGACGGTGGCCGAACTGGAACAGGCGCTGACCGCGATCGGTGGCGACGATCGTGCGGCCTACATCGAGGTGATGATCCCCAACGAGGAGAGCCAGCCACTGCCCGCCGACGTCCAGGACCGCGGGTACAAGTTGCGTACTCCAGGCCCCGGGTGAGCGTGCGCCGATCGACGCCGAGATTGCGCTCAGCGCGCGTAAAACACCGAAATCGCGATCTGTGCGCAATCTCGGCGATCACACGTTGAACCGGAACTCCACCACGTCGCCGTCGGCCATCACGTAGTCCTTGCCCTCGATGCGCACCTTGCCCGCGGCCTTGGCCGCGGCCATCGACCCGGCGGCCACCAGGTCGTCGAAGGACACCACCTCGGCCTTGATGAAGCCCTTCTCGAAGTCGGAGTGGATCACCCCGGCCGCCTTCGGCGCGGTGTCGCCCTGGTGGATCACCCAGGCCCGGGCCTCCTTCGGCCCGGCGGTCAGATACGTCTGCAGCTTCAGGGTGTGAAAGCCGGCGCGGGCCAGCGCATCCAGGCCGCGCTCGGCCTGCCCGATCGACTCCAGCAGCTCGGCGGCCGACTCGTCGTCGAGCTCCTGGAGCTCGGACTCGATCTTGGCGTCCAAGAACACCGCGTCGGCGGGTGCGACCATCTCCCGCAACTCGGTGATCCGGCCGGCGTCGGTCAGCACCGACTCGTCGCAGTTGAACACATACAGAAAGGGCTTGGTGGTCAACAGATTCAGTTCGCGCAGCAGCGTGCTGTCCACCTTCGGCCCGGCGGCAAAGAGCGTCGTGCCGGAATCCAGAACTCCCTGGGCGGCCACGGCGGCCTCGTGCACCGGCTTGCGGTCCTTGTTCGTGCGGGCTTCCTTCTCCAGCCGAGGCAGCGCCTTCTCCAGGGTCTGCAGATCGGCGAGGATCAACTCGGTCTCGATGACCTCGATGTCGCTGCGCGGGTCCACCTGCCCGTCGACGTGGACGACGTCGTCATCGGCGAAGACCCGCACCACCTGACAGATGGCGTCGCACTCGCGGATGTTGGCCAGGAATTTGTTGCCCAGCCCCGCCCCCTCCGAGGCGCCCTTCACGATGCCGGCGATGTCGACGAAGGTCACCGGCGCGGGCACGATGCGCTCCGAGCCGAACAGCTCGGCCAGGATGGCCAGCCTCGGATCGGGCAGCGCAACCACGCCCTCGTTGGGTTCGATCGTCGCGAAGGGATAGTTCGCGGCCAGCACGTTGTTGCGGGTCAACGCGTTGAAGAGGGTGGATTTCCCGACGTTGGGCAACCCGACGATGCCCAGGCTCAAGCTCACAGGGTCAAGAGTCTAGGCCCGACAACCGCAGCCACGCCGGGCGCGCTGGCCGCCCGACGGAGCCCGTACCCGGTACGGTCGAACGGTGCCAGCCCCCGCGGCCGATGAACGCTCTGTGCACCCCGCCTTCGCCGGGGTGCGGACCTGGGTTGCCGCGCTGATCGCGGCGACGGCGACCCTGACCGGCTTCGCCATCGAGGCCGGTTCGGGACATCGGGAACTCGGGTCGGTGTTCGCGGTCTGTTACGTGCTGGGCTGCATCGCCGCGGTGCTGGCCGTGCGGCAGAGCGGCATCTTCACCGCCGTGGTCCAGCCGCCGCTGGTGCTGTTCGTCGCCGTGCCCCTGGCCTACTACTTCTTTCACGGCTCGTCCTTCAACGGATTGAAGGACGTCATCATCAGCTGCGGCTATCCCCTCATCGAGCGTTTCCCGCTGATGCTGTTCACCTCGGCGGCCGTCCTGCTGATCGGGATGATCCGGTGGTACCTGAAGATGCCGGGCCGCCCGGACGCCGGCAGAGGCTCCGAACCGCCGGCCCCGAGCCCGTTCGCCGGGCTGATGGCCGCGGTGACCAAACTGCGCCAGACCGGGCCCGGACAGGAACGTCGGGAACGTCCGAGACACACCCGTAGCCGCCCCGAGGAACCCGCCGATCCCCCGCGCGCACAGCGTCCGCAGCCGCCGCGCGACCCGCGCACTCCGCCCCCGCCGATGTATGACCCGCGGCAGCGGCGGGATCCGCGTCAGCGAGACCCACGCCAGCATCGTGAACCCCGCCAATACCGCGAACCGCGCCCGTACCGCGATCCGCGTGACCACCGCGACGGTTACTACCCGCCGCGGCCGGTTCGCGAACAGCCGCGGCGTCGGCCGGTCCCGGACGGATACCCGCCAAGCCATCATCCGGTGTCGCGGGTGCGCTATCGAGACTCCGGCGGGGAGATGCCCGGCGACTACCCCGAGCAACGGCGCCGCTAGACGTTCAGGAGCGGGCCGGCCTGATCTCGCGCGGCAGCGCGAACACCAGCGTCTCGTTGGCGGTGGTGACGGTCTGAACCGTGCTGTAGCCGAGGTCGGCGAGCCGCTCCAACACCCCGCGCACCAGGATCTCGGGAACGGACGCTCCCGAGGTCACC
This sequence comes from Mycobacterium sp., assembly GCA_018882965.1. GTDB lineage: Bacteria > Actinomycetota > Actinomycetes > Mycobacteriales > Mycobacteriaceae > Mycobacterium. The sequence goes on from VEQY01000053.1 coordinate 9,311, forward strand.
CCGACTGTCGTCACGTCCGTCAGCCAGTCCTCGTCGACATCCGCGGCGTAGTCGACCAGATGGGCGGCGGCAGCGCCCGCGCTGAGTGCCACTTCGACCAGTCGCATGGAGTTCGACGAGTTGCGCGAGCCGACCACGATCACCAGATCGCACTCCGGTGCCATCGCCTTGACCGCCACCTGCCGGTTCTGGGTGGCGTAGCAGATGTCGTCACTGGGCGGGTCCTGCAAACCAGGAAAGCGCTGCCGGAGCCGGGCGACGGTCTCCATGGTCTCGTCGACGCTGAGCGTGGTCTGCGACAGCCAGACGACCTTGCTCTCGTCGCGCACCCTGACGCGGTCGACCGAGTCGGGGCCGTCCACCAGTTGCACATGGTCAGGCGCCTCACCGGCGGTGCCGATGACTTCCTCGTGGCCCTCGTGCCCGACCAGCAGGATGTCGTAATCCTCCTTGGCGAACCTCTTGACCTCGTTGTGCACTTTGGTCACCAGCGGACAGGTCGCGTCGATGACCTTGAGGTCGCGCTCGGCGGCGGATTCGTGCACCGACGGGGCGACGCCATGGGCGGAGAACACCACGATCGCCCCCTGGGGCACTTCGTCGGTCTCGTCGACGAACACCGCCCCGGCGGCGGCCAGGGTGTCGACGACGTGCCGGTTGTGCACGATCTCGTGGCGCACGTAGACCGGGGCGCCGTGCTTCTCCAGGGCGCGCTCGACGGTCTCGACGGCGCGGTCGACGCCGGCGCAGTATCCCCGCGGTTCGGCGAGCAGCACCCGCTTGCCGCCACGGTGGACGCCTGACCCCGCGGCGCCGGGAATCCCCATGTCGATGGTGGGTGGCATGGAATCAGGGTACGTTCCGTCGCGGCGGGCGGGCCAGCCTAGGCTGTTGGCCATGGCAACAGCACCATTCGGGGTCCGGCTGCTGGTCGGTATCGCCGTCACCGCCATCGAGGAGACCCGCCGGCTGCCCCAGACGATTCTGATGTACCCGGTCACGGTCGCGAGTACGTTCGCCCAGATCGTCATGAAGGTTCAGCAGGACCTGGCCGGCCTGGCCATCCGGGGCGACGAGGCGCTCGATGAGTTGTTCCCGCCCAAGGAGGAGCAACCGGACTGGGCGACCTTCGACGAGGACGCGACCGAGGGTGACGGGCAGCGATCGGCCGGTGACGGCGAGCGCCGCACCGAGGGACGGTTCGCGCTGTACTCGGTGGCCGAGACGCCCCGCACCGACACCGCCAGCGCGGGCCGGACCACACCGGCCAAGAAAGCGGCACAGCGCAAGAAGACGCCCAAGGTGCAGCCCCCGCAGATCGCGGTGGAACTGGACTACGAGTCGCTCACTCTCGCCCAGTTGCGGGCGCGGATGCCGTCGCTGAGTGTCGCCGACCTCCGGACGCTGCTCGACTACGAGGAGGCGGCCAAGGCTCGTGCCCCGTTTCAGACCCTGCTGGCCAACAGGATCACCCGCGCGACCGCCAAGTGACCAGCCCGCAGGGTAGCTCAGCGGACAACCCGTATCCGGTCCGCGCGGTCGCGATCCGCGTCGCGAGCTGGATCGATCGGCTCGGCACGGTGTGGGTCGAGGGTCAGCTGACCGAGATCAGGACCCGTGGGCCGACCGTCTACATGGTGCTGCGCGACCCGGCCGCCGACATGTCGATGAGTGTGACCTGCTCCGCCGATCTGGTCCGCGACGCTCCGGTCACCCTGACCGAAGGCACCCAGGTGGTGGTGTGCGGCAAGGCGCAGTTCAACACCAGGCGTGGCTCATTTGCTTTGCGGCTCAGCGCTATTCGCGCGGTCGGCCTCGGTGAACTGCTGGCCCGCATCGAGCGGATTCGCAAACTGCTGGACGCCGAGGGCCTGTTCGATCCGCGGCTGAAGAGACCGTTGCCCTTCCTACCCGCCATGATCGGCTTGATCACCGGCCGCGGGGGTGCGGCTGAGCACGACGTCACCTCCGTCGCCGCCGGACGCTGGCCGGCGGTGCGCTTTGCGATCCGCAACACCGCCGTGCAGGGCGGCACAGCGGTAGCCCAGATCGTCGACGCGCTGCGGGAACTCGACGGCGATCCCGCCGTCGACGTGATCATCATCGCCCGCGGTGGCGGCAGCGTCGAGGACCTGCTGCCCTTCTCCGATGAGACGCTGTGCCGGGCGATCGCCGCCTGCCGCACACCGGTGGTCAGTGCGATCGGTCACGAACCGGACAACCCGCTGTGCGACCTGGTCGCCGATGTCCGTGCGGCGACTCCGACCGATGCGGCCAAGAGGGTGGTCCCCGACTGCGAGGCCGAGCGGAAACTGGTCGCCGAACTGCGCATGCGCGCCGCGCAGGCGCTGCGCAACTGGGTCGGCCGCGAACAGCGCACCCTCGCCCAGCTGCGTAGCCGGCCGGCGCTGGCCGATCCGATGCGGCTGGTCACCGATCGCACCGCCGACGTCGATCGCGCGCGGGCCGATGCGCGGCGCGCCATCGGCCTGCTGGTCTCCACCGAGTCCGACCGCGTCACCCACCTGGCCGCGCAACTGTCGACCCTGGGTCCGGCGGCAACGCTTGCCCGCGGCTACGCCGTGGTGCAGCGCGTCGAGGGCACCGCCGCGGTGCTGCGCTCGGTCGCTGACGCACCGGACGGCACCCGGCTGCGGGTGCGGATTTCCGACGGGGCGATCGGCGCGGTCAGCTCGGGACGGGAGAATGCAACCCCGTGACCGACAACACCGCCGAGCGGCCCGTCAGTGAGCTCGACTACGAGCAGTGCCGCGACGAACTGACCGAGGTGGTGCGCGTCCTCGAGCAGGGCGGGCTGGACCTCGACGCGTCGCTGACACTGTGGGAACGCGGTGAGCAACTGGCGCGACGCTGCCAGGAGCACCTGGACGGCGCGCGGGCCCGCATCGAGAGAGCCCTGGAAGCCTCCGACGGGGAGACCGCCGGTGACTGATCACCCGTGGCCGCAGATGCCGGCCGAGACCGCGCAGCGGGCCGGGCTGCTGCGCTATCCGATACGGCTGCTGGCCCCTGCGGCCCGGCAGATCCTCACCCGCCGCTCCCCGTACCATCACCGACCGGGCCGCTACGCCGACCCATGGGAGGCGATCCGCCGACGTTGGGGTGCGGCGGCGGTGGACGGGAGGACCGCATGACCGCAGAGCGGGTCGCGGTCGTCGTCGGCGGCGCATCCGGCATCGGGTGGGCGACCGCCCGCGCGCTCGCCGACGAGCGCTGCCGGGTCACCGTCGCCGATCGCAACACCGAGGCCGCCGCCGCGCGGGCCGCCGAACTGGGCGAGCCGCATCGCTGGGGTGCGGTCGAGGTGACCGACGAGGACAGCGTGGCCAAGCTCTTCGATGACGTGGTGGCCCGCGAAGGCGGCCTGGACGTCGTGGTCAACTGCGCGGGCTTCAGCGGCTTCGGGCTGATCACCGAGCTTGCTGCCGAGCAGTTCCGGTCGGTGGTGGACGTCTGCCTGACCGGCGGGTTCCTGGTGATCAAGCACGCCGGCCGACATCTCGGCGCCGGCGGTTCGGTGGTGTCGCTGACATCGCTGAACGCCCGCCAGCCCGCGATCGGGATGAGCGCCTACTGCGCCGCCAAGGCCGGGCTGTCCATGCTCACCCAGGTCGCCGCGCTCGAACTGGGCCCGCACGGTGTGCGGGTGAACGCGGTCGCGCCCGGTTTCGTGCACACCCCGCTGACCGAATCCGCCGCGGCCATCCCCGGCGTCGTGGACGACTACATCGACAACACCGCCCTAGGCCGGGCCGGTACACCCGAGGACGTCGCGGCCGCGGTGGTGTTCCTGACCTCGCCGATGACCTCCTGGCTGACCGGCGAGGTTCTCGACCTCAACGGCGGCGCGCACCTCAAGCGCTATCCCAACATCCATGAGCACCTCGAGAAACTGCTGGGTGATGCACTGTGAAAACCGAATTCACCACGACCCAGAAGCGTGCGCTCGCCATTACGACGGTCATCGCGCTGCTCTTCGGGGCGTACTTCATGCGCCGCTACCTGATGCTGGTGGTGATCGCCGCCATCGTCGCCTACCTGTTCACACCGCTGTACAACCGAATGCGCGGCAAGTTGAACGCCGGGCTGGCGACGACGCTGACCGTGCTGGCCGCCCTGGCCACCGTGGTCATTCCCATCACGATCCTGATCACCCTTGCCTCATTCCAGGTTTCGCACATGCTCATGGGCGTCGCGGAGTGGGCGAAGACCGCCGACGTCAGCGCGCTCGGGGACAAAGCCATTGCCCTCGTCAACCAGTTGCTCGGCAAGCTGCCGTTCCAGACACCGACCGTGACCGTCGAATCGCTGCGCGGCACTCTGGGCACCATCGCGCAGAACGTCGGCGAGTGGTTGCTGCGAACGATGCGCGGCGCGGTCGGCGGGGCGATCGGCTTCATCACCGCCGCCATCATCTTCCTCTACGTGCTCGTGTCGCTGCTGACCAATCAAAAGCAGGTGCTGACCCTGATCCGTCGGCTCAACCCGCTCGGCGAGGAGGTCACCGACCTCTACCTGGGCAAGATGGGCGCGATGGTGAAGGGAACGGTCAAGGGCCAGTTCATCATCGCGCTGGTGCAGGGCCTGCTCGGGGCGGGGTCGATCTATATCGCTGGCTTCCACGACGCGTTCTTCGTCCTGGTCATCTTCCTGACTGCCCTGTCGGTGATCCCCCTGGGCAGCGGCATCGTGACCATCCCCTTCGGTATCGGGATGATGCTCTTCGGCAACGTCGCCGGGGGCCTGTTCGTGGTGCTCTTCCACCTCATAGCGATCACCAACATCGACAACTTCCTGCGGCCCATCCTGGTGCCGCGGGAGGCCCGGCTGGACCCGGCACTGATGCTGCTGTCGGTGTTCTCCGGGATCGCGATGTTCGGGTTCTTCGGCATCGTGCTGGGGCCGGTTCTGATGATCCTCATCGTGACGACGATCTCGGTCTATCTGGCGGTGTACAAGGGCGTGGCGATGGAGGCCCAGCAGGCCGAAGAGGCTAAAGAGCGCCGAAAGCTGTTCCGGCGCAAGAAGACCACCCCGCCGGCGCCACCGGCGACCGCATCGGTGGAGACGGCTGAGCCGACCGCTAGGTCAACCGCTCCCTGAGGAACTCCACGACGCGCTTGCGGGCCTCGTAGGCTTGCTGGCCGTCGGTCTCGCGCACCTCAAGTGTCAGCACCGAGTGCGCCATCCGGCCGAATCCGCCCGCGTTGCCGGGCGAGGAGTCAATCTCGATGGCCTCGAAGTTGTCGCCGAGTCGGTTCTTGAGCGCCGTGAACCGTTCGGCGGGCACCGCCGGGTCGCGGGTGAACCGCAGTCCCAGCGCGCACAGGCCTTCCTCGGCGGCCCGCTTTTCGATCACCTTCAACTCCGCCTCGGAGACGCCCGGGTCGCAACGCTGCTTGGCAGTCAGCGGCAGCGGCAGCGAGGGCTGGCTGAGCACCGGCGCCAGCACGCTGTCGTCGACGGCGGCGGCCAGCGCGAAACCGCCGGTGAAGCACTGCCCGATCACCCCGACGCCCTTGCCCGGAGTCTTGTCCCGCAGATCGCGTGCCAGCGCCCGCAGGTACTGGCTGATCGGCCGGTCGGCGTTGGTGGCGAACGCGGCGAACTCCTTGGCCACGCAGCCGCGCGCCAGCACCGCCACCGTGCCGGGCCGCCTCGCGGCCGCTCCGGGCGTGCCGAATAGGGACGGGATCGCGACCGTGAAGCCGTTGTCCACCAGGTAGTTGCCCAGCGCCAGCACACCGGGATGAACTCCGGGCATCTCCGGGATGAGCACCACGCCGGGGCCTTCGCCCCGGCGGTAGACGTCGTAGGTGAAGCCGGCCGCGGAGAACGGCTCACATCTCCAGCCGGAGAGGTCTGCCTCGGGTGCGGTCATGGGAGTCCTATCCGTTGGGGGTGATCGGCTGCTGGGTCTGGGTCGCCGCGGCGAGCGTGCGGAAGTCGTCGGGACTGCCGGCACCGGTGACGGCGAGCTGCGCAGACCCGCCGGGGCCGGCCAGCCGCGTCGTCCAGACCGGTTCGATGCCCTCGCCGCCCTCGTAGACGATCCACTTCACGCGCTCGATCTCCTGCACGCCGGTCGGGTAGACCTCCGACTGGATGGAAGCCACCAGGGCAGCCTCGTCGGCGTTGCTCTGGGTGAGGCTGACGTACATCTTTGACGGCGCGATGTAGCCGACCCGGGTCGTCTCGGCGTCTTGGCGCTGCCCGGTTGCGACGTCGATGCGCCCGTCCTCGATACCGCCGCGGGCGCCGGAGTTGGCCTGCCAACCCGGCGGCAGCGCCGGCAGCCGGACCGGGAAGCTCAGCACGTCGGCATCCGCGCGCAGCGCCGCGGACGCGTCGTAAGTGGGAGCGGCGCCGTCGGCCGGCCCGCGCGGGCGGAATGAGCAGGTTCCCACCAGCCCGGCCAGCACCATGCAGGCCACGATCAGCGGCGCCAGCGACCAGAACATGTCCCGACCGTCCTGCAGCAGCCTGGGTTTGGGCGGGCGGGGCCCCGGCGAGGGGGGCGGAGAGGTCATGATTGTCAGTATCCCAGGTCCGGAGAGGTGAGCAGACTCTGGAACAATCTGCCCATGCCCGACGCCCGGCGCCGCGAGGCCCCCGACCGCAACCTCGCCCTGGAACTGGTCCGCGTGACCGAGGCCGGAGCGATGGCCGCGGGCCGCTGGGTGGGCCGCGGTGACAAGGAGGGCGGGGACGGCGCCGCCGTCGATGCGATGCGCGAACTGGTCAACTCGGTGTCGATGCGCGGGGTGGTGGTCATCGGCGAGGGCGAGAAGGACAACGCCCCCATGCTCTACAACGGCGAGGAGGTCGGCAACGGCGACGGCCCGGAGTGTGACTTCGCGGTCGACCCGGTCGACGGCACCACTCTGATGAGCAAGGGCATGCCCAACGCGATCTCCGTACTCGCCGTCGCCGAGCGCGGCGCGATGTTCGACCCGTCCGCGGTGTTCTACATGAACAAGATCGCGGTCGGGCCCGATGCCGTCGACGCGATTGACATCACCGCGCCGATCGGAGAGAACATCCGCCGGGTGGCCAAGGCCAAGAACTCCAGTGCCGCCGACCTGACGGTGTGCATCCTGGACCGCCCGCGTCATGAGCAACTGATCGCCGATGTGCGTGCGGCCGGCGCTCGCATCCGGCTGATCACCGACGGAGACGTCGCCGGGGCGATCTCGGCCTGCCGGCCGGACTCGGGTACCGACATGCTGGCCGGGATCGGCGGAACGCCGGAGGGCATCATCACCGCGGCGGCCATCCGGTGCATGGGCGGCGCTATTCAGGCCCAGCTGGCGCCAACCGACGAGGCCGAGCGGCGCAAGGCGCTCGACCGCGGCCACGAGCTGGGCCGGGTGCTGCACACCGAGGACCTGGTCTCCGGGGAGAACGTGTTCTTCTGCGCGACCGGCGTCACCGACGGGGACCTGCTCAAGGGCGTGCGCTTCTACGGTGGCGGGTGCACCACCCAGTCGATCGTGATGCGCTCGAAATCGGGGACAGTCCGCATGGTCGAGGCCTACCACCGGTTGTCCAAGCTCAACGAGTATTCCGCGGTGGACTTCACCGGGGACACCTCCGCTGCCTACCCCCTCCCGTGAGAAAGGCGCAACGCGACAGATGACGACCGACGGTGAGTACCGCATCGAGCACGACACCATGGGCGAGGTCCGGGTGCCCGCAAAGGCGCTGTGGCGCGCGCAGACCCAGCGGGCGGTGGAGAACTTCCCGATCTCCTTCCGCGGTCTGGACCGCAACCAGATTCGGGCCATGGCACTCCTGAAGGCCGCCTGCGCTCAGGTCAACAAGGATCTGGGCAACCTCCCTCCCGAGAAGGCCGACGCGATCATCGCCGCGGCGGGCGAGATCGCCGAGGGCCTGCACGACGATCAGTTCCCCATCGACGTGTTCCAGACCGGTTCGGGCACCAGTTCCAACATGAACGCCAACGAGGTCATCGCCTCGATCTGCGCGCGCAACGGGGTGACCGTGCACCCCAACGACGACGTCAACATGTCCCAGTCGTCCAACGACACCTTCCCCACCTCCACCCACATCGCGGCTACCGAAGCCGCGGTGCGCCAGCTGATTCCGGCCCTAGAGGTGCTGCACACCGCGCTGGCGGACAAGGCCCGCCAGTGGCGCACCGTGGTCAAGAGCGGGCGCACCCACCTGATGGACGCGGTCCCGGTCACCCTAGGTCAGGAGTTCGGCGGCTACGCCCGGCAGGTGGCGGCCGGCATCGAGCGGGTGCGGGCCTGCCTGCCCCGCCTAGGGGAGCTGGCCATCGGCGGTACCGCCGTCGGCACCGGGCTCAACGCCCCCGAGGGATTCGGCGCCAAGGTGGTCGATGTGCTGGTCGCCCAGACCGGCCTGGCCGAACTGCGCACGGCTACAAACTCCTTCGAAGCCCAGGCCGCCCGCGACGGACTGGTCGAGGCCTCCGGCGCGCTCAAGACCATCGCGGTGTCGCTGACCAAGATCGCCAACGACATCCGCTGGATGGGGTCGGGTCCGCTGACCGGTTTGGCCGAGTTGCACCTGCCGGATCTGCAGCCGGGAAGCTCGATCATGCCGGGCAAGGTCAACCCGGTCATCCCCGAGGCCGTCACCCAGGTAGCCGCACAGGTGATCGGCAACGACGCCGCGATCACCGTGGGCGGGCTGTCCGGTGCGTTCGAGCTCAACGTGTACATCCCGATGATGGCGCGCAACCTGCTGGAGTCGTTCACCCTGCTGGCCAACGTGTCACGGCTGTTCGCCACCCGCTGCATCGACGGTCTGGTGGCCGACGAGCAGCGGCTGCGCCGGCTGGCGGAGTCCTCCCCGTCGATCGTGACGCCGCTGAACTCGGCGATCGGCTACGAGGAGGCCGCCGCCGTGGCCAAGCAGGCGCTCAAGGAGCACAAGACGATTCGGCAGACCGTCATCGACCGCGGCCTGATCGGCGACAAGCTCTCCGAGGAAGAACTCGACCGGCGCCTCGACGTGCTGGCGATGGCGAAGGTCCGCGACGAGGCCTAACCGGCGGACACCGCCGCAGGATCACGGAGTCGGCGGATACCCACCGGGGCGCTCAGACTGTGCAGCAGCAGGCTCAGCGTCACGGTCACCACCACGATCGTGCCGATCTCCTCGGCCCGCTCGATGGCACCTGCATTGACCACCACAAGCCCGAGCACCACGGTGCCGATGCCACGTGGTCCGAACCAGCCGATGAACAGGCGCTCGGGGAACGGCAGACTGGTCCCGGTCAGCGCCACGAGTACCGTGATGATGCGCACCGCGAAGAGAGCCACCACCGCGAAAACCACCACCTGCCAGGTGGACTGGCGCCATCCGTCGATCACGGCGAACGCGCCGAACATGGCGAACACCATGAGCTCGAGCAGTTGCGCGGCGGCTCCGCAGACCTGAGTGCCGATCGGGCTCGCGCCCCGTACCCGGGAGACGTGGGCGAAGGCCAGCCCGGCGGTGAACGCGGCGACGAACCCGCTGGCGTGCACGCTCTCTCCGACCTCGAAGCAGATCAGGGCGATCGCCAGCGCGGCCAACTGCGCCCAGGTGTCGTCGAGCCAGGACCGGCGGCGCGACAAGTGGACCAAGAGTCCCCCCACCAGGCCGATCCCGATCCCAACGAGGATGGAGACGACCTCGACGCGGAAACCGAACCACGCCCATTTCTGCGGATCGGCGTCGTTGTGTTCCGATGCCAGCGCCAGCGCGGCCAGCAGCGCCGCCAGCGCGAAACCGTCGTAGAGGCCGCTCTCCACCGACAGCGCGTGGCGCACCCGCTCGGGGATGCGCCGGTCGGTCAGCAGCGCGTGGATGATCGCCGCCTCGGTCGGTGCCACGATCGCGGCCAGGCAGACCGCTTCCCACACCGACAGCACCGGCAGCAACAGCAGCGCGACGAGGGTGTTGAGCGCGATGGTCAGCGGGATCCCGATGATCAGCCGGAAGCTGATTTCCCCGCGGCGCAGCACCTGGCGGAGGTCTAGTGCGGAGGCCTGAACGAAGAGGATGACGGTGAGCGCGAGTTGGGCGAGCACGGTGTAGCCCTCGGTCCCCGGCCCTGCGTGCAGCAGGTCCAGGCCGAACGGACCGAGCGCCATGCCCAGCAGCACGAACACCAGCGCCGGCGCGACGTACCACCGCCCGACCAGCCCGGACACCAGCGCATAACCGAACACCAGGACGAGCAGGACGAAAGCGGTTTCGTCGTGCACGCGCGGCTAGACGCCGTTGGTGGGGCCGCCGGAGTTGGCGCCCGGGATGTCGGTGATCGGGAAGTTCGGCATCGGGGTGGGCGACGGCGTCGCGGGCAGCGCGGGGATGTCCGATGCGGCGACGTCGCGCAGCAGGTCGACCGGCGGACCGTTCTCCCGGCCGCCGTACACGCTACCCGGGGCGCGCGGCCCGAGCAGCTCGCTGACGGTGACCAGCCGGTAGCCGTTCGCCTTGAGCACCGGCAGGAATTGGTAGACCAGGTCGACCGTCGAGGAGTAGGTGTCGTGCAACAGCACGACCGAACCCGGCTTGATCTGGGTCATCAGCATGTACCGGGTGGCCGCGGTGTCGGAGTCGTTGATCCAGTCGAACGGGATCACGTCCCACAGGACCCCGGCCAGACCGCTCTCAGCCGCGACGTCGTTGACCGCGGCGTTGGTGAGTCCGCCGGCCGGGCGCCACAGGCTCGGCGTCTGTCCGGTCGCGGCGGCGAGGGCGTCATTGGCGCGGCTCAGTTGAGCGGGAACGTACTCGGCCGGGATGGTCGTCATGTTCGGGTGTTCCCAGGTGTGGTTGCCGATCTCCATCCCCGCATCCGCAACCCGTCGTGCACCCTCGGGGTTGGCGGCAACCTTGTTGCCGATCATGAAGAAGGTTGCTTTGGCGCCGGCGTCGGCCAGCACACCCAGCAGTCGATCGGTGAACGGTCCGGGACCATCGTCGAAAGTCAGTGCCACGCACTTGTCCACCGCGCAGTCCACCGCACGCGCCTCGGTGCGCTCGGCGCCACCGGAACATCCGGCCAGCAGCAGCGCTGTGACGACGACGGCAGGAACGCGTGGCACGGGCCGAGTTTACGGCAGGGCGCCGGGGCTGATCTCTTCCAGCATCTCGGTCACCAAGGCCGCGATCGGCGACCGCTCACTGCGCATCAGGGTGATGTGGGCGAACAGCGGATGGCCCTTGAGCTTCTCGATCACCGCCGCCACTCCATCGTGACGCCCGACGCGCAGGTTGTCGCGCTGGGCGACGTCGTGGGTGAGCACCACCCGCGAACCGGCACCCAGCCGCGAGAGCACCGTGAGCAGAACATTGCGCTCCAGTGACTGCGCCTCGTCGACGATGACGAACGAGTCGTGCAGCGAGCGGCCACGGATATGGGTCAGCGGCAACACCTCCAGCATGCCGCGGGAGAGCACCTCATCGAGAACGGCCTGACTGGCCAGACCCTCCAAGGTGTCGAACACCGCCTGGGCCCACGGCCCCATCTTCTCGCTCTCGGTCCCGGGCAGGTATCCCAGCTCCTGGCCGCCGACCGCGTAGAGCGGCCGGAACACCACGACCTTGCGCTGACTGCGGCGTTCCAGAACGGCCTCCAGCCCCGCACAGAGCGCCAGCGCGGACTTGCCGGTGCCGGCCTTGCCGCCCAGCGAGACGATGCCGACCGACTCGTCGAGCAGCAGATCCAGCGCGACCCGCTGCTCGGCGGAGCGGCCGCGCAGCCCGAAGACCTCGCGGTCGCCGCGCACCAGCTGGACGCGCTTGTCCGCATTCACCCGGCCCAGTGCGTGCGATTTGCCACCGAGCAGGCGAATACCCGTGTGGCAGGGCAGATCTCGCGCGTCCTCCAACTCGATGTCGCCGTTGGCGAAGATGGCATCGATCTCCGCGGCGGACACATCGAGTTCAGCCATCCCGGTCCAACCCGAGGTGATCACGTCCTGCGCGTGGTACTCGTCGGCGGCCAGGCCGACCGCACCGGCCTTCACCCGCAGCGGGATGTCCTTGCTGACCAGCGTCACGTGCTTGCCCTCGGCGGCGAGATTGGCCGCACAGGTCAGGATCCGCGCGTCGTTGGTGTCGGTCCGGAATCCGGCGGGCAGCACCATCGGGTCGCTGTGGTTCAGTTCGACATGCAGGGTTCCGCCCTGTGCGCCAACCGGAATCGGCTGATCGAGCCGCCCGTGCACCAGTCGCAGATCGTCGAACATGCGCAACGCCTGGCGGGCGAACCACCCCAGTTCATGGTGATGGCGTTTGGCCTCGAGTTCGCTGATCACCACCAGCGGAATGACGACCTCGTGTTCGGCGAACCGCGTACACGCCCACGGATCGGAGAGCAGAACGGAGGTATCAAGCACATACGTCCTGGCGGGCGAGTGCGGATCGGTCACGGGCGCTCCTCAGGCTCGCTCATCGCGACCGACGCTACCGGGGCTGACCGCAGCCGCCGGTGCGGCGCGCCGGGTTAGCCGAGGACGTACTTGGCGAGCAGCGGTTCTTCGGCCAGCCCCCAGGCGACGATCCGGTCGGAGACCACCC
>VEQY01000012.1 GCA_018882965.1 Mycobacterium sp.
GCACCGTCCCGGATACCGAAGCGCAACCGGAGATTCCCGCGCGGCGCTAGGCGGCGTGCGAAACCGCGGTCAGGTGCGCCCGGGATGCGCCCCGGACACGGACCGCGATCTGGGATCCGGACCGGACCACGCCCAGCGGCCCCGGCGCGGCGAATCGCATCGCACCGGTGGACTGCAGGGCGAATCCGAAGCGCGCCTGCCGGCGTCCCAAACCCACTCCGGAGGCGAAGAAGAACAGCAGGCCCACAAGACCGGGCAGCGCCGCGAGCGCAAGTTCGGTCACCGAGACGTTGCGCAACGCCTCGCGCACACCCAGGCTGATCTGGGTGGCCAGGTAAGCCAGCCAGCCGCCGCCGGACGTCTTGGCGGGCCCGTCGGCCGGAGCGGCGGCGTAGCTGAGGCTTGACAGCAACTGGGGTGTCAGCGCATCGGGCGCGGTGGCGGGAGGGGGCGACTCCATCCCCAGTGTCAGCGGCACAGAGAGGGTCCCGGCCGTCAGAAGAGCCGTCGGCACCTCGACCGCGACCGGGATCACCGGCGACTTGTTGGTGGCGGTGGTGCCGGCTTCGGCCGCGTCGACCAGCGACTGCCAGATCGCGCCGAGCAGATCGGCGGCGGTGAAGTCCTGTGCCTGACCACTGCCGCCCGCAGCGGATGCCGTGGTGACGCCGACAGCGGTGGAGGGTGTGGCGGCCGGTGCCGCCGGGGCGACCGTGGCCGTCTCGGTGGACAGCGCGATCACCGCCGGTGGGTTATCCGCGGCGGCCGGGCCGGAGACATCCACTGCGGGGCCGATCCCGTCAATCCGGGCCGCCAGGGCCGGACCCAGGGAGTCGGAGATGCGCGCGGCCACCCGATCGGATATCGCATCGCCGCCGACCGAAGATGCTCCGCTGCCGACGGCCGCGGTGTCGGCGTCGGCGACACCCGAATCGGACGGTGCGGGATCGGAGTCATCGGCGAGACCGGCGCTCTCGGCGGCCGGGGTCGCTGCCGAATCCGTGGCCGGAGAGTCAGTGGCCGGAGAGTCAGTGCCCGGGCTCTTCGCTTGGGTGCCCGTGGCACTCGGCGCACCGACGGTGTCGGTGGTGGTGTCAGCGGAGGCGACGGCCATTCCGCTGCAGACCAGCAAGCCAACCCCGAGGCAGGCCGAGGCTCCTACTCGTACTAAATTCTGGACCATCCGCTGCAGCTCCCGCTGTCTGAGGACCCGATGCCTCTCAGGTTAACACGAGGCGCCTCTCAGGATATGTTAAGCCAGAGGTTTTCGGAAGCCCGCCGGCCCCGATCGCACGGGTCCGTCGGTCGCGCCGAGAGGTCTGGACTTTGCCCGCCGGATGTAGGTATCGGCATCTGCTGTGATTGGAAGGGACGGGGCCGCAGCTGATGACTTCCCTGAACCGCTCGCTGCTGGGGGCCGGCGCGCTCCTCGTGGGCGTCGGCGCCGGGCTGATCACCGGCGCCGGGACGGCGGGCGCCGCCCCGACCGACGGGTCCGACCCCGGACCGGCTGCACGGACCGGGCCACTACCCGTACGCGCGCCCGAGGCGGTGTGATCGCAGACCAGCACCCAATCACCGGCTGCCGCTCCTGGTCCGCTGCAGGCGGCGGTGTGGGCTGCCCGCCGCCGGCTCGATCAATCCCTATCTGCGGATGTATGTGCCCGAGGAGTCGGTGCTCGACGGGACCTGGACGGTGCCGGGACTGCGGTGGCAGTGGTCGATCCCCGCCGTTGCAGGGTTTCGGGTCGGCAGGTAGTTCGCCGCCGGCCGGGTACGGCTAGGAGCCGCCGCCGACTTCCGCCGGCAGCGGTGGCGGCAGGGCCGCGGACGACTGCGACGGCGCGGCAGAGGTCTTAGGCGCCGCTGCCGAGGCCGAGGTGCTGGGTCCAGCCGACGCTGGCGCCGACGCTGAGGTTGTCGGCGTGGACGGCGACGATGTACTCGGCTTCGCGGTCCCCGACGTCGATGGTGTCGAGGTTGCCGGAGCCTGTGGGCCGTTGAAATCCGTCCACGATTCGCTGCGCAGCGTCTCCTTGCCGAGGCTGACGGTCAGCGCCGTCGAGCTGACCGTGTAGGTCACGCCATCGTTCGCCGCGGTGTAGGTGCCGTCGGAAGCCTTTTTCGCCGCGATGATCAGCTTGGCTCCGTCGCGCACCCGCACACCGCGGTACTGGTAGGCGCCGGCGGCGGTCTGGCAGATCGCCACCCGCGAGGTGTCTGTGGTGCCGAAGATCACGGCGGTATCCGGCTTGGAGCAGCGTGCGGTGGAGTCGATGTAGCCCTGGCCGTCGGACGGCGGCACCGCCGTCGGTGCGGCGACCGCGAACGGGATCGCGACCAGCGCGGACACCGCGGCGACCGTCGCGGCGAGACCGATCCGATGCGTTCTGGAGTGCGAGAGTTCGGTGTTCATCGCCCTCCACCAGAGCACAGTCAATCGCAACCCGGCCACCTGAGACGCCTGACGATGCCGAGCCACAATGCAATCGTTAGGCCGCCGAGATCGGGTGGCGTCCGTCGACCCACTCGCCCCGGCACAGCACCGCGGTGACCGCGAGGTCTGTGTCGAGGATGACCAGATCCGCGGCCGCTCCGGGGATCAGCGCGGGGCACGGCAGTCCCAGCGCACGTGCGGGATTGACCGAAGACTGCTGAACCGCCAGAGCAAGCGCGTCGCGCTCCGGCCGGCCACAATGGGCGATGACGTAGCGGAAGAGCCGGTCCATCGTCGCGGTGCTCCCCGCAATCGTCGTCGTTCCCGATAGGTGCGCCACCCCATCGTTGACCTCGACGGCAAGCGGTCCGATTCGGTAAGCACCGTCGGTCATTCCCGCCGCCGCCATCGCGTCGGTGACCAAAGACACCCGCTCTGTGCCGACGCTGCGGATGACGTGGCGCAGCAGGGCCGCGTCCAGGTGAACGCCGTCGGCGATCAGTTCCACCGTTACCACCGGATCTTCCAGAAGCGCGATCACCGGACCCGGTTCGCGATGATGAATCGGCCGCATCGCGTTGAACAGATGCGTCGCCACCGTTGCGCCTGCGGCGATCGCCGCGCGGGTCTGCTCGTAGCTCGCGTCGGTGTGACCCACGGCGGCAACCGCTCCCGAAGCGACGATCCGGCGGATCGCCTCGAGTGCCCCGGGCCGCTCAGGGGCCAGTGTGATCATTCGTATCGTTCCCTCGGCGGCGGCGAGCAACCGGTCGACCTCGGCTGGATCCGGGTCGCGCAGGAGATCCGGATCGTGCGCGCCACAGCGCTGCACCGCCAGCCACGGCCCCTCCAGATGGATTCCGGCGATCAACCCCGAGCGCACGGCCTCGACAAGGTCGGCTACCTGCCGCAGTAGGTCATCGGGGGCCTCGGATACCAGCGACGCGATCATCGATGTGGTTCCGTGACGACGGTGCAGGGCGACCACCGAGGCCGCGCCGGGTAGGCCGCCGGAGAAGCTTTGACCGCCACCGCCGTGCACATGGGTGTCAACGAAGCCCGGTACCACCGTCGCCGCACCCAGGTCGCAGTCGACCGGCCGCCCGGGAGCGCCGGGGCCGACGGCGGTCACCGTCGCTCCGGCGAACTCAATCCATCCCGGCCGCAACACATCTCGGCCCGTCGCGACGGTACCGGCGGTCAGGAGCACCTCAAATACCCTGCCACTCGGGTTTCGACCGGTAGGTCTCCCGGTAGTAGTCGGCCAACTGCAGCCGGCGGGCGGCGGCCTCATCGAGAAGCACGGTGGCGTGAGGGTGATGCTGCAGCACGCTGGCCGGCCACAGCGCTGTCACCGGACCCTCCACCAGATGGTGCACTGCCTCGGCCTTGTTGCGGCCGGTCGCCACCAGCACGACATGCCGTGCCGCCATGATCGTTCCCAGACCCTGAGTCAGGCAGTGGGTCGGGACCGCGTCGATGTCGTCGCCGAAGAAGCGGGCGTTGTCCCTTCGCGTCTGGTGGGTGAGCGTCTTGATCCGGGTACGCGAGGCCAGCGACGACCCGGGTTCGTTGAAGCCGATGTGCCCGTCGGTTCCGATTCCGAGGATCTGCAGATCGATCCCGCAGTCCGCGATCGCCTGCTCGTAGGACGCGCACGCGGCGGGGATATCTTCGGCCAGGCCGTCCGGACCCTGCACTGCCCCGGGGGCGAAGTCGACCCTCGAGACGAAGACGGTGTCGATGACGTTGCGGTAGCTCTCGGGATGGTCCGCGGGAAGGCCGACATACTCGTCGAGGGTGAATCCCCGAGCCTGCTTGAAGGAGATCTTCCCCGCCGCGCATCGCGCTGCCAGCTCGTCGTAGATGCGCAGTGGCGATGACCCCGTTGCCAGGCCGAGCACCGCGGTCGGTTTGCGCCTGAGCAGGGACTCGATCGCATCGGCAGCGACGGCGGCAATCTCATCCGTGTCGTGCAGGATGATCACTTCCATGGCCGCGGCTACTTCGATGCGGTGAAGAGAACAGTGGCCGTGTCGATTCCAGATCCCGTGCCGACAGCATCCGAGACCGCGATGTTCGACGCTTCGCGCTCATCCATGACGACGACGGGCACGACGGGACTGAACCCGGCGGCGATGATCGCGGGCACGTCATAGGTGATCACCCGCTGGCCGGCTGTCACGGTGTCGCCCTGGGCGACATGCGCGGTGAAGCCTGCACCCTTCAGTTGCACGGTGTCCAGACCAAGATGGACGAGAACCCCGACGTTGTCAGCGGTCATGATCACGTACGCGTGCGGCAGTAGTTTGAGGATCTTCCCGGCCACGGGTGCGACAGCTTCGACCACCTGTGGCGGAGGATCGACCGCTGCACCGTAGCCGACCATCCCCTGGGAGAAGACCGGATCGGGAACGTCGGCCAGCGCGACAGCTTTGCCTTCGACGGGTGCGAGGACCGGTGTCAAACCCACAGCGACTCCTTTGTCGGCGTACAGGAAAAGGATAGAGAGCGATCGGTCCGCGGGAGGGCAAAACAGGCTCTCACATCGGCTGATCCGGTCTAAGCTTCGGCTGAACTGCCTAAAGGGAGGTCCGGAGACCGTGAGCAAATCATGAGCGATGCGATCAAAGCCGCAGGCGCGCAACCAAAGTCAGGGCGGCGTATACCGGGCTTCGCCCAACTCCAGAGGCTGGGCAAGAGCCTCATGCTGCCGATCGCCGTCCTGCCGGCTGCGGGCATCCTGCTGAGGCTCGGCCAGGACGATCTGCTCGGTCGGATCAAGGCCCCGGTCATCGGTCCGTTCTTCCAGGCGATGAGCGCAGCCGGGGGAGCACTGTTCACCAACCTGCCCCTTCTGTTCGCGGTCGGCGTCGCCATCGGATTCGCCCGCAAGGCCGACGGATCGACCGCTCTGGCGGCCGTCGTCGGCTACCTGGTCATGCAAGCGGTCTTCAAGACCATGTCGCCATTCGTCCTCTCCGGCGAACTCGACTCAGCCGGCGAGCAAGCCCAGATCAACTACAGCGTGTTCGGCGGGATCGTGGTCGGTCTGGTGACGGCGGCACTGTTCGACCGCTATCACACCATCACCCTCCCGCCCTACCTGGGATTCTTCGGCGGGCGGCGCTTCGTACCCATCGTCGTCTCGCTGGCGATCCTGGTGATCGCCTTCGCCATGAGCTACTTCTATCCGATCTTCGATGCCGGACTCACTGGGCTGGGCAAGTTCATCGGCGGCGCGGGGGCTTTCGGAGCGTTCGTCTACGGCTTCGCCAACCGGATGCTGATCCCGGTGGGCCTGCACCACATCCTCAACTCCTACGTGTGGTTCATCTACGGCAGTTACCCGACCGCTGACGGAACGGTCACCGGCGAGTTGAGTCGCTTCGCCGCCGGAGACCTGACCGCGGGCCGCCTTACCTCGGGGTTCTATCCGATCCTGATGTTCGGGCTTCCTGCCGCGGCGCTGGCGATGATTCACGTCGCCAACGCACGACAGCGCAAAGTCGCTTTCGGCATCCTCTCGGCGGCGGGCCTGACGGCGTTCCTCACCGGCGTCACCGAACCGTTGGAATTCGCCTTCATGTTCGTGGCGTTCCCGCTCTACATCGTCCATGCCATCCTGACCGGGCTCTCGCTGGCGATCGCCTACCTGCTCGATATCCACCTGGGTTTCTCGTTCTCCGCCGGTTTGATCGACCTGCTGCTCTACGGCACCGCCCCGGCAGCCAAGAACATCCCCCTGTTAGTCGTCATGGGACTGGTGTTCTTCGTCGTGTACTACCTGATGTTCCGGTTTGCGATCGTGCGGTGGAACATGCGCACTCCCGGGCGCGAACCGGAGTCGGAGTTCGAGGCCGAGGAGCAGGCGAACCTCAGTGAGGGCGCCGAGTCGGCCACCGCGGTGGCAGCGGGAACCGCGCCGGACAGCACCGCAGAGAAGCTCATCGCCGCCTTCGGCGGGCGCCCGAACCTGGTCAGCGTCGACGCGTGCATCACCCGGCTGCGCATGGAGGTCGCCGACGTCGCCAAGGTCGACAAGGACCGGCTCAAGGCTCTCGGCGCGGCCGGCGTGATCGAAGTCGGCAACAGCGTGCAGGCGGTGTTCGGCACTCAGGCCGAGGCCCTGAAGAACGAGATCATCGACTCGCTCTGATCGTTACCGTCCTTCGTCAGGCGGTGCGGATCCGTCGGCGGGACCAGGCGGGGGCTGCCGGTCCAACCAGTCCTTGAGGCGGAACAATTGACTGGCGACCAGGCCAACGCCGACCAGCACCAGACCGCCGATGATCAGCGCCGTGGTCATGGGCAATCCCTTCCGATCGTTATCCTCTCCTATCCTCGTCGGAGTGTCCCAGGTCTCGGGTGACGACGTGCGCGCACTGCGTGCGCGGCTGGACGGTGTCGCTCTCACCGACGCGGTGCGGCTGGGCCGGCGACTGACGTCGCTGCGGGCGCCGGTACGGGCGGAGGCCCTGCAGGCGCTCGAGCGCGAGGTCGCGGCGGCCGAGGCGCATCTGGCTGCGCGCCGGGACGCCGTGCCCGTGATCGGCTACCCCGATCTTCCGATCAGCCGACACCGCGCCGAGCTTGCCGCAGCCATCCGCGACCATCAGGTCGTGGTCGTCGCCGGCGAGACCGGATCGGGGAAGACGACCCAGCTGCCCAAGATCTGCCTCGAACTCGGGCGCGGTGTGCGCGGCGTCATCGGGCACACCCAGCCGCGGCGGCTTGCCGCGCGCACCGTGGCGCAGCGCATCGCCGACGAGCTGCACACCCCGCTGGGCGAAGCAGTGGGCTACAGCGTTCGCTTCAATGACCGGGTCGGTGAGCGAACCCTGATCAGGCTGATGACCGACGGAATCCTGCTTGCCGAGATCCGTCGTGACCGGCGGTTGCTGCGCTATGACACCCTGATCATCGACGAGGCCCACGAACGCAGCCTCAACATCGATTTCCTGCTGGGCTATCTGCGACACCTGCTGCCACGACGCCCCGACCTCAAGCTGATCATCACATCGGCCACCATCGAGCCCCGACGATTCGCCGACCACTTCGGCGGGGCACCGGTCGTCGAGGTGTCCGGGCGCGGGTACCCGGTCGAAATCCGTTACCGGCCGTTGGACCTCACCGCTGCCGCGGCGTCCGGAGACGACCCCGACGACCCCGATCACGAGGTGGTCCGGGTCGAGCCGAAGGACCAGACCGAAGCGATCATCGCCGCCCTGCGCGAGTTGACCAAAGAGCCGCCCGGCGACGTTCTGGTGTTCCTGTCCGGTGAGCGCGAAATCCGCGACACCGCCGAGGCGGTCGCCGCCGCGATCACCGGCGTGCAGGTGCTTCCGCTCTATGCGCGGTTGGCCACCGCGGAGCAGCAGAAGGTTTTCCGACCGAACACCAGCCGGATTCACCGTCGCGTCGTTCTGGCCACCAACGTCGCCGAGACCTCGCTGACCGTGCCGGGCATCCGCTACGTCGTCGATCCCGGAACCGCGCGAATCTCGCGGTACAGCAGACGCACCAAGGTGCAACGGCTGCCGATCGAGCCGATCTCCCAGGCGTCGGCCGCGCAGCGGGCTGGGCGCTCGGGCCGCACCGCACCGGGAATCTGCATCCGGCTCTACTCCGAAGAGGACTTTGACACCAGACCCCGCTACACCGACCCGGAGATCCTGCGCACCAATCTGGCGGCGGTGCTGCTACAGATGGCGGCCCTGCGGCTGGGCGAGATCGACAGCTTCCCGTTCCTCGACGCACCCGATCATCGCAGTGTCCGCGACGGCGTCCAGCTGCTCACCGAGCTCGGTGCCGTCGACGCGGATGGAACCATTACCGATCTCGGTCGGCGGCTGGCGCGTCTCCCCATCGACCCGCGCCTCGGCCGGATGCTGCTTGCCGCGGAGAACGAGGGCTGCGTCCGAGAGGTGCTGGTCCTTGTCGCCGCGCTGGCGATCCCCGACCCCCGGGAGCGCCCTGCCGACCGTGAAGCCGCAGCCCTGCAGAAGCACGCCCGCTTCGCGGACGAACAGTCGGACTTCCTGTCCTTCCTCAACCTGTGGCGCTATCTACAGGGTCAGCGGAAGGCTCTGACGGGCAGCGCCTTCCGCCGCATGTGCCGGGAGGAATTCCTGCACTATCTGCGCATCCGGGAGTGGCAGGATCTGGTCGGTCAACTGCGGGGAATCGCCCGCGACATCGGCGTACGCGAGTCGGACCACCAGGACGTTCCCGATCCGACCCGCGTGCACGCGGCTCTGGTAGCCGGATTGCTTTCGCACGTGGGGTTGCGCGAAGGCGACTCCCGGGAGTACACCGGGGCCCGGAACGCCCGATTCGTTCTCGCACCCGGATCGGTGTTGACCAAGCGTCCGCCGCGCTGGGTGATGGTCGCCGACCTGGTGGAGACCAGCCGACTCTACGGGCGGGTGGCGGCACGTATCGACCCCGAAACAGTCGAACGGGCGGCCGGGCATCTGGTGCAGCGCACCTACAGCGAACCGCACTGGGACGCCCGCCGCGGTGAGGTACTGGCCTATGAGCGGGTGACGCTCTACGGGCTGCCCCTGGTGACACGCCGGCGAGTCGGCTACGCCCAGGTGGACCCGGCGACGGCCCGGGACCTTTTCATCCGGTCGGCTCTGGTCGAGGGCGACTGGCAGAGCCGGCACCGCTTTCTCGCCGCCAATGCCGAGTTGCGTGCGCAGCTTTCTCAACTCGAGGACCGAGCCCGCCGCCGCGACCTGCTGGTCGACGACGAGGCGATCTACGCCTTCTACGACTCTCGCATCCCGGCGGATGTCGTCTCGGCCCGCCACTTCGACGGGTGGTGGGGCAAGGCGCGTCGGGGTGACCCCGATCTGCTGACGATGACGAGAGACGACCTGCTGCGGGTCCACGACGCCGACACCGACCGCCCGGACTTTTGGCGGTCGGGTGATCTGACGATGCCGCTGAGCTACCGCTACGAGCCGGGCGCATCCGACGACGGTGTCACGGTGCACGTCCCGGTCAGCGCGCTGGCCCGCATCGGCGGAGCCGAGTTCGGTTGGCAGGTACCAGCCCTGCGCGAAGAACTCGTGACCGCATTGATCCGCTCGCTGCCGAAGGATCTGAGGCGCAACTTCGTTCCGGCACCCGACACCGCCCGAGCCGTGCTGGGCGCCATCGAGATCGGTGACGAGCCCCTGCTGGACGTCCTGCAGCGCGAGCTGCACCGGCGGACGGGGGTGCTGGTACCGGTCGATGCCTTCGACCTGGACAAGGTTCCCGCGCACCTGCGGCTGACCTTCGCCGTCGAGGCGCCCGATGGAACCGAGGTGGCGCGCGGCAAGGACTTGCGCGCGCTACAGGATCGCCTGGCCGACCAGACCCGCCGCGCGGTCAGCGACGCGCTGGCACCCAGCCTCGAGCGATCCGGACTGCGGAGCTGGCCCGACGACCTTGAGGAGCTGCCCCGATGTGTTGAGCGCGACGGTGTGCGCGGATACCCGGGACTGGTCGATTCCCCCGCCGGTGTCGACATCCGGGTCTTCGCGACCGAGCCTGAACGTGACGCCGCGATGCGCGGCGGCTACCGGCGGCTGCTGCGGCTGGGTACAGCCTCGCCGGTGAAGTCGCTGGAGAAAAAGCTCGACCCCCGCCGGCGCCTCACTCTCAGCGCGAATCCGGATGGGTCACTCTCAGCCCTGTTGGACGACTGCGTGGACGCCGCGGTAGACGTCCTCAGTGGTCCGCCGGTCTGGACCGGGACGGAGTTCGCGGCAGCGCAGCGCCGGGTGTCCGAGGGCCTTCCCAACGCCATGGAAGCCATCCTCGAGCGCGTCGAGAAGGTGGTGATCGAACTGCACACCGTGCAGGTGGGGCTGCCCGCCGATCCCCCGCCGGCTCACGCCGAGGCCGTGGCGGACATGCGCGACCAGATCACCGGGCTGCTGCCGCGTGGATTCGTCGCCGCCGCGGGCGCCGCGCATCTGGGCGACCTCGCCCGTTATCTGACGGCGATACGGCGAAGACTCGAGCGGCTCCCGCAGGCACCGTCGGCCGACCGTGACCGGATGCAACGGGTGCACACGCTTCAGGCGGCCTACGACGATCTGGTCGGCGCTCTGTCGCCGGGGCGGGCGGCCGCAGACGACGTCCGTGACATCGCTTGGATGATCCAGGAGTTCCGGGTGAGCCTGTGGGCTCAGCAGTTGGGTACCCCCAAGCCCGTCAGTGAACAGCGGATCTACCGAGCCATCGACGCGGTCCTGAGCTGAGTTACCCGGTTGCCACGCTAACCGCGCCGGCGTGGGCGACCGCATCGTCGAGCACCAGCTCCGCGACACGGGACCGGTGCTGTTCGGGGTTGCCCAGCAGTGCGGCGTTGGTGGTGGCGCGCTTGAAGTAAAGGTGCGCCTGGTGCTCCCAGGTGAAGCCGATCCCGCCGTGCACCTGGATGGCGTCGGCGGCGATGCGGCTCAGCGCGGCCGAGCACGTCGCCTGCGCGATGCTGGCGGCGAGGGCGGGGTCGTCGGAGCCCGCGGCCAGCGCCCAGACGGCGTGATACGCCGTCGACCGGGCGTGCTCGAGATCGACGAGCATGTCGGCCAGGCGGTGCTTGACGGCCTGAAAGGAACCGATCGGGCGGCCGAACTGCAGGCGCGACTTGGCGTAGTCCACCGACAGGTCCAGCAGATGCTGAGCGGCCCCCACCTGCTCGACGGCCAGCAGCGTCGCCGCCACCTGCAGGGCGTGATCGATGACCCGCTCGGCCTCGCCGGGACCGGCGAGCAGCTGCGCGGGTGTGCCGTCGAACACGACGGCGGCCTGTGGCCGGGTCAGGTCCAGCGTCACCAGCGGGGTGCGCTGGGTGTCGGTCCCCTCGACGACGTAGAGGCCCACACCGTCCGGCCCGCGGGCGGCCACCAGGATGTGGTCGGCGGCTCCGGCATCCACGACCCGCGCGGCGCTGCCGGTGATCGTGACATCTGTTCCGCCCGCCGTCGCGGTCAGCGTGACCGCGGCGGGTTCGAACGCCCCGGCGCGGTCGGCGACCGCAACAGCCGCGGTAAGTTCGCCCTCGATCAGTGCGGCCAGCAGAGCATCGCGGGCCGGCCCGCCCGGGCAGGCCACCAGTGCCGGGATGGCCAGGTACACGGTGCCGAAGAGCGGTCCGCAGGCCAGCGCGGCGCCGAATTCCTCGACGGCGACCGCCTGGTCTACCAGAGAGCCGCCCACACCCCCGTCGCTTTCCGGTACGGCCATGCCCAGCGCGCCGATCTCAGATCCCAGCCGGTGCCAGACCTGTGGATCGAACGGGGTGTCGGACTCCATCAGCGCGCGCACGGTTGGCTCGCTGAAGTTCTCCGCGCAGAATTTCCGGACCGCGGCGCGCAGCTGCTGCTGTTCGTCACTGAACAGGAAGGTCCCACCGGGGCTAGCCACGGGGTACTTCCTTCCAGGGCATGCCGGCGTCGGCGCGCAGATCGCCGGGCAGGCCCAGAACCCGCTCACCGAGAATGTTGCGCATCACCTCCGAGGTCCCGCCCTCGATGGTGTTCGCCCGGCTGCGCAGATAGCGCTGCTGGATCGGTCCGCGCCAGTCGCCGTCGGGGTCCCGCCCACGCATCGCATAGGTGTGGTAGAGCAGTCCCTCCGGTCCGAGCAGGTCCATGCAGAACTGGTAGATCTGCTGATTGAGTTCCGCGCCGACCAGCTTGCCGATCGACCCCTCGGGGCCGGGGTCACCGGCAGTCGCCGAGGCGCGCGAGCGCTCGGAGGTCAGGCGCTGCGCCTCGGCCCGTAGCCACAGTTGGGCGAGACGGTCGCGCAGCACGGGGGTGTGCAGATCCGGGCGCGACGCCCATAGCGCGACGGCGTCGGAGATGGTGCCCGCTCCGCGACGGCTGCCGCTGGCGCCCAGCGCGCTGCGCTCGTTCATCAGCGTGGTCATCGCGACCCGCCAGCCGTCGTCGACGGCCCCGAGCCGGTGGGTATCGGGGATGCGCACATCCGTGATGTAGACCTCGTTGAACTCGGCCTGCCCGGTCAGTTGCCGCAGCGGACGGGTCTCGACGCCCGGCGCGTGCATGTCGAGCACGAAGTAGGTCAAGCCCCGGTGCTTGGGCGCATCGGGGTTGGTCCGGGCCAGCAGCAGACCCCACCGCGCCCTGTGGGCCAAGCTGGTCCACACCTTCTGTCCGTTGACCACCCAGTCACCGCCGTCGGGTACCGCCATGGTGGCCAGCCCGGCCAGGTCCGAGCCCGCGCCCGGCTCGGAGAACAGCTGGCACCAGATGTCCTCCGCAGTCGCCAGCGGGCGCAGGAAGGTCTTCTTGATGTCCTCGCTCTGGGCGTGTTCGCGGACAGTCGGTGCCGCCATCCCGTAGCCCATCGGGTTCAACCCCAGAGGCTCCGGCCCGCCGGCACCCTGCAGGATCGTGTCGGCCGTCGCCTGCAGGCCGCGGGAGACCCCGAGGCCGCCCAGGCCGGGCGGGAAGTGCACCCAGGACAGTCCGGCGTCGTAGCACGCGCCGAGGAACTCGGTCAGCGGAACTTGCTTGGGGTCGTGTTCGGCGACCACCGTGCGGGCCAGGTCGGCGACCCGGTCGGTGTCGGTGAGGGTTGTCATGACGCCACGATACTCACGGGTCGATTCCCGCGGTCGTCTGCGGCAACTCGACGTTCCGCGCGCCCCGTGGTGTTAGGTTCGCCCCAATGAGCAGGGGCCGTTCGCTGGTCGTGGTCGCGCTGGCATATCTGGTAGCCCTCGCGGCCGCCGCGGCATGGCTGAGCCTGGGTCCGCGCACCGGCCGGCTGTGGTTGGACACCCTGATCGCCGACGTGGTGGCCACCCTGGCGGTGTTCGTGTTCAGCCGGGCATTCCGCAACTCCAGTTTCTATGACGCCTACTGGAGCGTGGTCCCGCCGGTGCTGTTGGTTTTCTGGTGGTGGCAGGGCCCGATCGGCCTCGCCGATCCGGGGTCGCTGCGCTGCTGGCTGCTGACGGTGGTGGTGTTCTACTGGGCGGTGCGGCTCACCGGCAACTGGGTCTACGGCTTTCCCGGCCTGCACCACGAGGACTGGCGCTACCCCCTGCTGAGAGACGCGGCCGGGCGCTTCGGTTTCCTCGCCGACCTCTTCGCCATCCACCTCTTCCCGACCCTGCAGGTCTTCGTCGGCATGCTGCCGGTCTACATCGCGGTGACCCGTCCCGGGGACGGTGTGGTGTGGCTCGCCTGGATCGCCTTCGTCGTCGGGATGGCGGCGGTCACCCTGGAGCTGGTCGCCGACACGCAGATGCACCGCTTCGTCGCCGCGAACCGTGCTGCTGCCGCGCCCGACAAGGCGATGGACCGCGGTCTGTGGGCGTGGTCGCGACATCCGAATTACCTTGGTGAGATCGGCTTCTGGCTGTCGCTGGCGCTGTTCGGGATATCCGCCGCACCCCGTGATGCGTGGTGGCTGTTCGTCGGCGTGGTGGTGATGGTGGCGATGTTCCTCGGTGCGAGTATCCCGATGATGGAGAAGCGCAGCCTGGAGCGCCGCCCGGCCTACCAGGATGTGATCGACCGGGTCCCGCGGCTGTTGCCACGGCTGTCACCACGGCCTTCACCACGCCCTTCACCAGGCCCTACCCGCAGGATCTGAGGATGGCGCCGGATGCGAACCGTCCGCGCGTGGTGGTCGCCGGTCTCGGCGATGCCGGTTTGCTGACCGCTATCCGGGTGGCTCGCTTCGCCGACGTGGTGGGCATCTCGGTGAAGCCCGGCTTGGTCAGCGGACAGGAGTTGGGTGTCCGGCTCACCCGGCCCCACGAATGGGCTCGCGACTACTGGGTGCCGTTCCACCGCTACCGAGCGCTCGACCGTGTACAGACCGTCCAGGCCACACTCTCCGGACTCGACCTGGCCGAGCGGGTGGTGCGCGCTGTTCGCGCCGACGGCAGCGAGATCGCCGAACCCTTTGACGCACTGGTGATCTCGACCGGGGTGAGAAACGGGTTCTGGCGTCAGGACGCCATGCAGACACCGGCCGAGATCGGCGCGGGAATCATGGCCGATCATCAGCGATTGGCCGCCGCCGGATCGGTGGCGGTGATCGGTGGCGGTGCCGCCGCGGTCAGTGCGGCCGCCAACATCGCGGCCCGATGGCCGGCCACGCAGGTGGATCTCTACTTCCCGCACTCCCGCGCCCTGACCGAACACCACCCCAGGACGTGGCAGCACCTGCAACGCAGGCTCCTTCGCCTCGGCGTCGGCCTGCACCCCGGTCACCGGGCCCTGGTCCCGGAGGGTTTCGGCTGCGACGCGATCACCAGCGGGCCGGTTGAGTGGAGCACCGGCCAGCCACCGGTCTCAGCGGATGCCGTGCTGTGGACGATCGGCCGCGTTCGTCCCAACACCGGATGGTTGCCCGCTGAACTGCTCGACGAGCACGGCTTTGTCACCGTGACCCCCGAACTGCGGGTTCCCGGTCATCGCGGGGTGTTCGCCATCGGCGACGTCGCAGCGACCGACCCGCTGCGGTCGTCGGCTCGAAACCGCGCCGATGCCATGCTGGCCCACAACATCCGGGCCGAACCGGCCGGCAGGCCGCTGCGGTCCTACACGCCGCCGCGGCGGCGGTGGGGCTCGGTGATCGGCATCCAGTCCGACGGCGTGGAGGTCTTCGCTCCCAACGGCCGGCCGTTCCGGATTCCCGCGCGCGCGGTCGACCGGGTGCTGATGCCGTGGATCGTCCGGCGCGGGATCTATCGGGGCGTCCGGCCCAACCGCCCGCTGGGATAGCCCCTATGTTTGCGATCCGCAAGTCAGCAAACAGTCTCTCGAAGCCGCGCCGGCACCGCCACGGCCCCGGGTGCCCGACGGCCGGAGGTAAAGCAGACTAGTCAAAGGCATACCGAACAAACGGCTTCCTGCTGTTGCGAATGAGATCATCGAGATTGCTGCGACGGGTGTCGACGAACTGTCCCCAGGGACCGCTGAACTGAATTGACCGTGTTGAACGCCATCGCCATACTGTGCCGATGCATGGGGCCACAGGGGGAGGTTGGCTTAGCGACAGGGAACTCGTCGACTCCGTCCTACGCGAACTCGGCGAGGCGGCAGAGCGATGGGAAGCCCTTCTCGCACAGGCTGAAGCCGTCACATACAGCGTTGACACCGGAGACATCCAGGCCGTTGCGAACTCCGATGGCAAACTCATCGATCTTGTCCTGCAGCCGTCGGTGATGACCGACTACAGCCACGGGGAACTCGCCGATCGGCTCAACGTGGTCTTCGCGGCACTCCGCGACGAGGCCGAGGAGGACTACCGCACCCGATACGGCGGAACGCCGCGATGAACACGGCGCACCGATGGACTCCGGGGGCGCGGCGATGCCGCTGAACCTGTCCAACCGCGATCAGAGTTCGGGTCATCTGTTCTACAACCGGCGTCTGCGCTCGGCGATCACCCGTTTCTCGGTGCGCATGAAACATGACGACCGCAAGCAGCAGGCCGCCCTCGCCCTCGCGGTGGTGTTCGTCCTGCTGGGGTGCGCGTGGATGGCTCTGCTCAATGTGGTGAAGCCGGCCGGTCTGGTCGGCGAGTCCGTGGTCGTCGGTGACCGGGATACCGGGGCGCTCTACGCGAAGATCGACGGCAGGTTGCACCCCGCGCTCAATCTCGCCTCGGCCCGGCTCGCGACCGGCAGTGCCGCCGCGCCGGCCTGGGTCACCTCCGGCGAGATCGCCAAGCTGCCCACCGGGCCGTTGATCGGGATCGCCGGAATCCCCGACGGCTATCCGGCCGGGGGTCCACGTTCGGCATGGGCGCTCTGTGACACCGCGCGGGCCGGCGGCGAACGCCCGGTGCTGACCGCGATCGCCGGCGACCTCTCCGGCGGCCGGGCCGAACCCATGGACCCCGCCGAGGCCATCCTCGCCCGCCACGCCGGAGCGACCTACCTGATCTGGAACGGCAGGCGGACCCGAATCGACGCCTCTGATCGGGCAGTCGCCTTCACCCTCGGTCTCGATCCGAAAGCCGCACGCCCGGTCGAGATCTCCACACCACTCTTCGACGCGATACCCGCGACCGAACCACTGGCGGTCCCGAGGATTCCGGGATTCGCCTCGCCGTCACGCTTGCTGCCCGGCGCCCGGGTGGGACAGGTACTCGAGACCCGCGATGCCACCGGCACGGTCAGCGGTCTCTACGTGCTACTCCCCGACGGAGTTCAGCAGGTGAGCCCCTTCGTGGCCGATCTTCTGCGCGCCTCCGGGAGAGGGGGCATCGCGGCGCCGCAGACCGTCTCACCGGATCGGCTCGTCGCCCTGCCCCAGATCAGGGTGCTCGCTGTCGATTACTACCCGACCGGCAGGCTGAGATTCGTTGACAGCCAAACCAATCCGGTCACCTGTGTCAGCTGGACGAAGTTGATCAGCGACCCCCAGGCGTCGGTCACGGTGCTCACCGGCCGCGGGCTGCCCACACCGCAGGCCCTTGATTCCCACATCGTCGATCTCGTTCGCGGCGGCGGCGAACCGGGCTCGGCGCAGGCGGACCGGACGCTGGTGCTCCCCGGTGCGGCCCGTCTGGTGGTCTCGACCAGCGGGGTCATCACCTCTGACACCCGCGAAAGCCTGTTCTGGGTCTCGCCTCAGGGGGTGCGCTTCGGTATCGCGGGAGATCAGAAAACGCTCCAGGCGCTGGGGATCGATCCGCTCCGCGCAGTGCAGGCACCGTGGCCGATGCTGCGCACCTTTGCACCGGGGCCCGAGGTCAGTCAGACCGGCGCGCTGGTTGCCCGCGACGCGCTCATCGGGGCCGGACCGGCGGCGTCGCTGACGCCGGAATCCACAGGGGGATAGCGTTGTCCAAGAAAGCATTCGCCCGCGGTCCGCGAGTCGCCCAACCGGCCATCGCTCCGGTGCGGATCGTCATCGAGCCACCGGTTGGCCTTCCGGAGCGGGAACCGCGCAACATCCTGCTGATGATCGCCGCACCGGCTCTGCTCGTCGGCATCCTCGGCACCCTGGCGGTGATGTACTCCTCCGGCGTGAGGTCCCTGCAGTCCGGCTTCTTCCCCGTGATCGGCCTCGTGGGCTTCGGGGCCTTGATGTTCAGCGGAAGATTCGGCCGCGGCCGCCGAATCAGCTGGGGAGAGCTGGAACAACAGCGCCGGTCCTACCTGCGGCGGCTCGATGAGGATCGCGAAGAGGTACAGCGGGCAGCCCGGCGTCACCGCAACGCGCGAGTGTTCGCCCACGCCGATCCGCGCAGACTCGACACCGTCATCGGCGGTCCGCGGATGTGGGAGCGCCGCCCTTCGGATCCGGATTTCCTCGACGTGCGCCTCGGTATCGGCACACAGTCGGCGGCAGACTCCGGCACGGCCTTTCACTGGCCGGAAATCCCGATCGGTGAGGAACTCGAGCCTGTCACCGGCCGCGCTCTTCGCGACTTCATGCTCGCGCAGCGTTCGATCCCTGACGTCGGCAAGGTGCTCAGCCTCCGCTCCCGACCAGGGTTCAGCTTCATCGGCGATCCGGCGGATCTGTACGCCCTGATGAGATCGGTGCTGTGTTCGCTGGCGGTCTACCACAGTCCCGACGAGGTCAAGTTCTTGGTGGTGACCCGCCATCCGGAGCGGTGGTCCTGGCTGGTGTGGCTACCGCACAACCAGCACGACGAGATGTTCGACGCCTGTGGACTGCGGCGTCTGGTTTTCGCCTCGCCGGCCGATCTCGAGGAGGCGCTGGACGGCGAGCTGCACCGCAAGGGACGCGGGCCCTGGTCGCCTCCGGACGGATCGAGTCCGACGACCACGCCGACGGTTCTGGAGCCGAACGCGGTCCCCTCGCTCGGGCCGCACTGGATCATCGTCGACGACAACACCGGCACCCCCGACCAGTGGGAAGGGGTGACCGGGCGCAAAGGCAAGGCCGGCATCACCGTGTTGCGGTTGGCGAACCGGGCCGGTACCGGGGTGGGGTTCGGTGACGACGGTGAGTGCTTCGAACTGCGGGAGGACCGGCTGCTGCACCGCGGTTCGCCGTTCGCCGTCGCCGACCTGCTCGCCGAGAGCACGGCTGACCGCTATGCGCGCGCGCTGGCGCGCTGGTCACCGACGGCCACCGGGGGAGGTCCCGGGGACGAGGGACAGGGCGAGGCGCTGTTGCGGGCCCTGGGCATCAGCGACCCGCGCTACCTGGACGTGGACCGCCTGTGGGCGCACAGCCGGGGTAGGGGCGACCCGCACTGGGCGATGATCCCCGTCGGGGTGAAACCCGGAGGCGAGGTTGCGCACATCGTTCTGCGAGCCAAGGATTTCGGCGGTTACGGCTTCCACTCAGTGGTGATCGGGACCTCGGGTTCGGGAAAGTCCGAGTACTTCCTGGCGCTGTGCAACGGCATCGCACTGACCCACTCACCGGAGAGCTTCATCGTCATCTTCGTGGATATGAAGTTCGAGTCTGCGGCCCAAGATCTCGACGGACTGCCGCATGTTGCGGGGTCGCTGTCGAATCTCGGCAAGGACGATCGCCACCTCGCCGAGCGGATGCGCAAGGCAGTAGACGGTGAGATCGCCCGCCGGTATCGGTTGTTCAAGAACGCCGGCGCCCGGGACGCGAACGAATACGAGGAGATGAGAATTGCCGGGCGTGATCTCGAGCCCGTTCCGATCCTGCTGGTGATCATCGACGAGTATCTCGAACTGTTCCACCACCACCCCGAATGGATCGACCTCGTCATCCACATCGGCCAGGAGGGCCGCGGCTGCAACGTCTTTTTCACCCTCGGAGGTCAGCGCCTCGATCTCTCCTCACTGAGTAAGGTGAAAAGCAACATCGCCTTCCGGGTGGCGCTGCGCGCCGAGACGGCCGAAGACTCTCGCGATGTAATCGGCAGCGACGCCGCTCTGCATCTTCCATCGAAGCAGAACGGGTACGCGCTGTTGAAGGTCGGACCGCGCGAGATCGAACAGTTCCGCTGTTTCTACGTCTCGGCGCCCTTCACGGTGCCCGCCAAGCCCGCTGTCGATCGGACCGTCGCGCTGTCCTTCAGTCAGCCGAGGTCCCTCACGTGGCAGTACCAGCCGCTCAGCGTGGGGGACGCCAGGGCCTTGGAGACCGTGCACGACGATGATGAGCCTGACCAATTCCTCTATCACGCAGACGGATTCAAGAAGAAGAAGCTACTCGACGTCATCCGGGAAGCACTCGCCTCCAATCCCGCGCGCCCACCGCACCAGATCTGGCTTCCCCCGCTGGAGGTCAGCGAGACTGCCGATGCGCTGGTGAGCCGATGGCGGGGCAAACCGTGGTGGCAGGACTATGGCGACAACCCGGGCCTTGTGTTCCCGGTGGCGGTGGTGGACTGTCCAGAAGACCACGCGCAGCGGATCCACGCCGTCGACGTGGAGATGGACAACGTGATGGTGGTTGCCACCGCGCAGCGGGGGAAGTCGACCACGTTGATGACGCTGATCACCAGTGCGGCCCTGATGTACCGACCCGAGCGGGTGACGTTCTACTGCATCGGCGCGTCGCTGCATTCGGTGGCCGACATACCCCACGTCGCAGGTGTCGTCAGCACCACTGACGGCGACGGTGTCTCCCGGGTGATCGCCACCATTGAGGGCCTCATTCGGGCCCGGGAGGCCGCGTTCAAAGAGCTGCAGATCGACGTGTCGGAGTTCCGCAGGCGGCGCGTCAGAGCGGACGCCGCGGTGACGGCGGGCGCCGAGGAGGTCGGGGACGTCTTCCTGGTGATCGACAATTTCGGCGACTTCTATGACAAGGACGGCGGTCTGGGCGACCGGGCGATCGCGATCGCCCGCCAGGGGCTGTCCTACGGGGTGCACGTGGTCACCAGTGCCAGCGGCTGGCTGGTCGGCCAGAAGCAGGCCCTGCTCAACGTCGCCAACGCCCGAATCCAGCTGCGCCTGAGCAATCCCGACGAGACGCAGATGGGCACCGGCATCGAACACCGCCGCGCAGCCCGCCAGACGCTGGATCGCCCCGGATTCGGCGTCACGCGCAGCGGTCACGAGCTGCTCGTCGGTGTTCCGGAACTGACCGGACCGGACGGCGGGCGCATCCCGACCCGGGAGGTGGGCGCCGCGATCGCCGCCGCGACGGGCCTGGGCCGGCGGCATAGTCTGGTCCGGCTGCCCGACCGGATCGCCCTGCGAGACATCCTGACCGCAACGGCTCTGACCGACGACGTGCCGTTCGCCATCGGCGAGAGCGCCCTGCAGCCGGTGGTGCTGGCCACCCGGCAGGTCCCCAATCTGCTGGTCGTCGGCCGGCAGGGGTGCGGCAAGACGACGACCCTGGCGGCCATCGGGCAGGCGGTCAGCGCCAGGATGACCCCCGAGCAGGCGCAGCTCACGATCATCGACCCCAAGACCACCCTGATCGGCACGATCCAGGGCCCGTGCGTGCGCGCCTACGCCTACACCCCCGAGGACATCGACCGGGTCATCGCTGAATTGGCCGCCCTGGTGAGTGACCGACTCCCGCCGTCCGGGCTGACGCAGGAACAGCTGCTGGCCCGGGCGTCCTGGCACGGGCCCCGCCACTTCGTCCTCATCGACGACGAGCAGGAACTGCGGCCGGCCGGGGTGGCCGGGCGGCCGGCCGCGACCGCGCCGCTGTGGACGCTGATCGAGCGCAGCCGGGAGATCGGCCTGCACGTCATCGCCACCAGGCTGCCGGGCAACTGGGCCGGCGTCTCGGCGATGAACCCGCTGATCGGGAAACTCGCGGGTTCGCGGGCATCCACGCTGTACATGGACAACGACCCGGCGATCAAGGTCTCCGGGCGGACCGGCGCGCGGCAGTTTCCGCCGGGCCGGGGCCTGCTGGTCAGCATCGAGGGTGCGATGGAGACGATCCTGGTCGGCGAGCCGGAGCGGGGTTAGGGTCGGCTAAGTTGGCGCAGCCCGCCGTGGTTGACCTATTGTTTTAGCAGTTGTGGACCTCGCTTAGTCACCCCGATGGGCAGTTCGGAGCAGGCCACGGCAGGGCCGCCGTCCAGCGACGCACGGGGGTACCCGATCACGCGTTGAACGGACGAATCGCCGCGCGAGAGAAGGTTCAGTGATGCCCCAGAGCGCAGGGTTGTACGACCCCGCCTTTGAGCACGACGCCTGTGGTGTCGCCATGGTCGTCGACATGCACGGCCGGCGCAGCCGCGACATCGTCGATCACGCCATCACCGCCCTGCTGAACCTGGAGCATCGCGGGGCCGCCGGCGCCGAACCGCACAGCGGCGACGGAGCCGGCATCATGCTGCAGGTGCCCGACCGGTTCCTGCGGGCGGTGTGCCGGGAGCAGGGCGACATCGAGCTGCCGGCCGAGGGCAGCTACGCCACCGGTATCGCCTTCCTGCCGCAGTCGGCGCGTGACGCCGGGGCGGCCTGTGACGCGGTCGAGAAGATCGTCGAAGCCGAGGGCCTGACCGTGCTCGGCTGGCGATCGGTCCCCACCGACGACTCTTCGCTGGGCGCGCTCGCCCGCGACGCCATGCCGACCTTCCGTCAGCTGTTCATCGGCGGGGCCTCCGGGATGGACCTGGAGCGCCGCGCCTATGTCGTGCGCAAGCGCGCCGAGCACGAGCTCGGCACCAAGGGTCCCGGCCAGGACGGCCCGGGCCGGGAGACGGTCTACTTCCCGAGCCTCTCCGGGCGCACCCTGATCTACAAGGGCATGCTGACCACGCCGCAGCTGAAGGCCTTCTACCTCGATCTGCAAGACGAGCGGATGGAGAGCGCGCTGGGCATCGTGCACTCGCGCTTCTCCACCAACACCTTCCCGTCCTGGCCGCTGGCACATCCGTTCCGCCGGATCGCCCACAACGGTGAGATCAACACGGTCACCGGCAACGAGAACTGGATGCGCGCCCGTGAAGCGCTGATCGACACCGACGTCTTCGGCCCGGACGTGACGAAGATCTTCCCGGTGTGCACACCGGGTGCCTCCGACAGCGCCCGCTTCGATGAGGTTCTCGAACTCCTGCACCTTGGCGGCCGCAGCCTGGCCCACGCGGTGTTGATGATGATCCCCGAGGCCTGGGAACGACACCCGACGATGGATCCGGCCAGGCGGGCGTTCTATGCGTATCACTCCGCCCTGATGGAGCCCTGGGACGGCCCCGCCTCGGTGTGCTTCAGCGACGGCACCATCGTCGGTGCGGTCCTCGACCGCAACGGGTTGCGACCGTCGCGCATTTGGGTGACCGACGACGGTCTGGTGGTGATGGCCTCCGAGTCCGGCGTCCTCGATCTCGACCCCGCGCGGGTCGTCAAACGAATGCGGCTGCAGCCCGGCCGCATGTTCCTGGTCGACACCGCGCAGGGCAGGATCATCGCCGACGAGGAGATCAAAGCCGAACTCGCCGCCGAGCACCCCTATCAGGAGTGGCTCGCCTCCGAGCAGTTCCACCTCGATGACCTGCCGCAGGGCCCCTACATCCGCATGCCCCACCACCGGGTGGTCCTGCGCCAGTTGGCGTTCGGCTACAGCTACGAGGAACTCAACCTTCTGGTCGCCCCGATGGCGCGCACCGGCGCAGAGCCGATCGGCTCGATGGGTACCGACACCCCGATCGCGGTCCTGTCCACTCGGCCCCGGATGCTGTACGACTATTTCCAGCAGCTCTTCGCCCAGGTGACCAACCCTCCGCTGGATGCCATCCGCGAGGAGGTCGTGACGAGCCTGCAGGCCGCGGTGGGGCCGGAGGGCGATCTGCTCAATCCGGTGCCGGAGTCCTGTCACCAGATCGTTCTGCCGCAACCGATCCTGCGCAATCACGAACTGGCCAAACTGGTCAACCTCAACCCCGAGGACGAGGTCAACGGTCACCGCCACGGAATGCGGTCAGCGGTCATCCGCTGTCTGTACCCGGTGGCCAAGGGCGGGTCCGGCCTGCGCCGCGCACTCGATGACATTCGGGCCGCGGCATCCCAAGCGATCGCCGAGGGCGCCCGGATCCTCATCCTCTCCGATCGGGAGTCCAACGAGGCCTTCGCGCCGATTCCCTCGCTGCTCTCGGTCGCGGCTGTGCACCATCACCTGGTGCGTGAACGCACCCGAACCCAGGTCGGCCTGGTCGTGGAGTCCGGTGACGCCCGCGAGGTGCACCACATGGCGATGCTCATCGGGTTCGGTGCCGGAGCGATCAACCCCTACATCGCTTTCGAGTCGATCAGCGACATGATCGACCGGGGGATCATCACCGGTCTCGATCGCGAGAAGGCACTGCAGAACTACATCAAGGCCGCCGGCAAGGGCGTGCTCAAGGTGATGTCGAAGATGGGGATCTCCACCGTCGCCTCCTACACCGGTGCCCAACTGTTTCAGGCCATCGGCATCTCGCAGAAGGTGCTTGACGAGTACTTCACCGGGTTGACCTGCCCGGTGGGCGGCATCGACCTCGATGACATCGCCGCCGATGTCGCCGCCCGGCATCAGCTTGCCTACCTCGACCGTCCCGACGAGCGTGCGCACCGCGAACTGGAGGTCGGTGGCGAGTACCAGTGGCGCCGCGAGGGGGAGTTCCACCTGTTCAACCCCGACACGGTCTTCAAGTTGCAGCACTCCACGCGCAGCGGCCAGTACGAGGTGTTCAAGGAATACACCAAGCTCGTCGATGACCAGAGTGAGCGCATCGCCTCGCTGCGCGGTC
Organism: Mycobacterium sp.; assembly: GCA_018882965.1. Taxonomy (GTDB): domain Bacteria; phylum Actinomycetota; class Actinomycetes; order Mycobacteriales; family Mycobacteriaceae; genus Mycobacterium. The sequence continues at coordinate 24,101 of VEQY01000012.1, forward strand.
TGCTGAAGTTCAAAGAGGGCGTGCGCCCTCCGGTGCCCCTCGAGGAGGTGGAGCCGGCGGCCGAGATCGTCAAACGTTTCTCCACCGGAGCGATGAGTTACGGCTCGATCTCGGCCGAGGCGCACGAGACGCTGGCTATTGCGATGAATCGGCTTGGTGGCCGGTCGAATTCAGGCGAGGGAGGCGAGGCGGTAAGCCGGTTCGACCGCGACGCCAACGGCGATTGGCGCCGCAGCGCCATCAAGCAGGTCGCCTCCGGCCGGTTCGGCGTCACCAGCCACTACCTGACCAATTGCACCGACATCCAGATCAAGATGGCGCAGGGGGCCAAGCCGGGCGAGGGCGGCCAACTGCCCGGCCACAAGGTGTACCCGTGGGTCGCGGAGGTCCGTCACTCCACGCCCGGTGTCGGGCTGATCTCGCCTCCGCCGCATCACGACATCTACTCCATCGAGGATCTCGCGCAGCTGATCTACGACCTCAAGAACGCCAACCCCGCCGCCCGCATCCACGTGAAGCTGGTCTCCGAGAACGGCGTGGGGACGGTTGCGGCCGGCGTGTCCAAGGCGCACGCCGACGTGGTGCTGATCTCCGGTCACGACGGCGGCACCGGTGCCACTCCGCTGACGTCGATGAAGCACGCCGGAGCGCCCTGGGAGCTCGGGCTGGCCGAGACCCAGCAGACGCTGCTGCTCAACGGGCTGCGCGACCGGATCGTCGTCCAGGTCGACGGCCAACTCAAGACCGGCCGCGACGTCGTCGTCGCAGCGCTGCTCGGTGCGGAGGAGTTCGGGTTCGCGACCGCCCCGCTGGTGGTCTCCGGCTGCATCATGATGCGGGTATGCCACCTCGACACCTGCCCGGTCGGGGTGGCGACCCAGAACCCGGTGTTGCGTGAGCGGTTCAACGGCAAGCCCGAGTTCGTGGAGAATTTCTTCATGTTCATCGCCGAAGAGGTCCGCGAGTTCATGGCCCAACTCGGGTTCCGGACCGTCAACGAGATGGTCGGCCAGGTCGGCGTCCTGGACACCACCCGGGCGGCCGCGCACTGGAAAGCGCACAAGCTCGATCTGACGCCGGTCCTGCACGAACCGGACTCGGCGTTCATGAACCAGGATTTGTACTGCAGCTCACGTCAGGACCACGGATTGGACAAGGCACTCGATCAGCAGCTGATCGCGCAGTGTCGCGAGGCGCTGGATTCCGGTGAGCCGGTGCGCTTCACCACCAGAATCGCCAACACCAACCGCACTGTCGGCACCATGCTCGGCCACGAGGTGACCAAAGCCCACGGAGGGAACGGTCTGCCCGACGGCACCATCGACATCACCTTCGACGGTTCGGCGGGGAACAGCTTCGGTGCCTTCGTTCCGGCCGGTATCACGCTGCGGGTGCGCGGAGATGCCAACGACTATGTCGGCAAGGGCCTCTCGGGAGGCCGAATCGTGCTGCGGCCCTCCGAGGACGCGCCGCAGGACTACGTGGCCGAGGACAACATCATCGGCGGCAACGTCATCCTGTTCGGCGCCACCAGCGGGCAGGCGTTCATCCGCGGGATGGTGGGGGAGCGGTTCGCGGTCCGCAACTCCGGCGCTCACGCCGTCGTCGAGGGCGTCGGTGATCACGGCTGCGAGTACATGACCGGAGGCAAGGTCGTGATCCTCGGCCCGACTGGGCGAAACTTCGCCGCCGGCATGTCCGGTGGCGTCGCCTACGTCTACGACCCGCACGGTCACCTGCCCCAGAATCTCAACGCCGAGATGGTCGACCTCGAGGAACTCGACGACACCGACGTGGAGTGGCTGCACGACATCCTGGTCGCCCACCGGGACGCGACGGATTCCGCCCCGGCCCGGCGCGCTCTGGAGGAGTGGCCCCGTCAGGCCGGGGACTTCGCCAAGGTCATGCCGCGCGACTACAAGCGCGTGTTGAAGGCGATCGAGCAGGCCGAACGCAGCGGGGCCGATATCGACCAGGCGATCATGGCGGCTGCTCATGGCTGATCCCAGTGGTTTCCTGAAGTTCCCGCACCGCCAGACTCCGTCTCGCCGACCGGTGCCGCTGAGGTTGCGGGACTGGCGCGAGGTCTACGAGGAGTTCGACCAGGAAGTCCTGCAGCAGCAGGCAGCGCGGTGTATGGATTGCGGAATCCCGTTCTGCCACAACGGCTGCCCGCTGGGCAATCTCATCCCCGAGTGGAACGACCTGGTCTTCCGGGACCGCTGGCGCGAGGCGATCGAGCGATTGCATGCCACCAATAACTTCCCGGAGTTCACCGGTCGGCTGTGTCCCGCACCGTGCGAGGCCTCCTGCGTGCTGGGGATCAACTCCGATCCGGTGACCATCAAGCAGGTGGAAGTCGAGATCATCGATCGTGCCTTTGCCGAGGGATGGGTGCTGCCTAATCCGCCGCACCTGATGACCGGCAAGACGGTCGCCGTGGTTGGTTCGGGTCCGGCGGGACTGGCGGCCGCCCAGCAGCTCACCCGGGCGGGCCACGATGTGACGGTCTTCGAGCGCGACGACCGCATCGGTGGCCTGCTGCGCTACGGAATCCCCGAGTTCAAGATGGAAAAGCGGCACATCGAACGCCGGCTTGAGCAGATGCGTGCGGAGGGCACGACATTCCGGGCCGGGGTCGACGTCGGTGTCGATGTCACCGCCGACGAGTTGCGGACGAAGTACGACGCGGTGGTGCTCGCCGGAGGGGCGACGGATTGGCGGGACCTGCCCATCCCCGGTCGTGAGTTCGAGGGAATCCATCAGGCGATGGAGTACCTGCCGTGGGCCAACAGGATGACTCACGGCGATCCGGTCGCTGACGCGGAGGGCGAGCCGCCCATCACCGCCAGGGACAAGCGGGTGGTCATCATCGGCGGCGGTGACACCGGAGCGGACTGTCTGGGCACCGCTCACCGGCAGGGCGCGGTGACCGTCCACCAGTTCGAGATCATGCCGCGCCCGCCGGAGCACCGAGCCGATTCGACGCCGTGGCCGACCTACCCGCTGATGTACCGGGTGTCGTCGGCACACGAGGAGGGCGGTGAGCGGGTCTTCTCGGTCAGCACCGAGCGGTTCCTCGGCTGCGACGGCCGTGTCACCGGGCTCCGGGCGCACGAGGTGAGGCTCGTCGACGGCACGTTCCAGAAGGTGGAGGGAACCGAATTCGAGCTCGACGTGGATCTGGTTCTGCTGGCGATGGGCTTCGTCGGACCTGAGCGGCCCGGCCTGCTGACCGACCTCGGAGTGGGGTTCACCGACCGGGGCACCGTCGCCCGAAACGCCGACTTCGAAACCTCCGTGCCGGGGGTATTCGTCGCCGGCGACATGGGCCGTGGCCAGTCGCTGATCGTCTGGGCGATCGCGGAGGGCCGAGCGGCGGCGGCCGGCGTGGACCGTTATCTGATGGGTCACTCAGCTTTGCCAGCTCCCATAAGCCCATCGGCAGCCCCGCAACGCTAGCCACACAGGCAACAAAGGTAACAATTGACCTGTGTCGGCGCGCCTCCTCTTTTTCGGATTGTGATGCGGTTCTAATTGCTGGGTCGGGATGCTGAGGTTTACAGTGATCCCCGGTTGCCAATGACGTCGACCACAGGAGAGATCCTCGTGTTCCTCAACCCGATCAACAGCCCGCTCACCCGGTCACGGGCCGCACGGGTGGCCTGGTCTCTGCTACGTCACCCGCTCAAGAGCCGGGGTTTTCCGGCCAAGCACGAGCGACTGATCACCCCCGCCGAACTCATGCGCTACGGATTCTGACGCCACAGACCTGAGTCCCGGATCGCCCCGGCGAGCGGTTCGAGCACCCGCGGGTCGTGCGGTACCGGCAGGTAGACGATCGCCAGGTCAAGACCCTGGGCCCCCAGGGCGATGGTGTCCTCGATGACGCCCCGGTAGCCCCGATCAGCGCTCAGCCGCACATGCGCCGAGAGCATGATCTGCTTGGGGTCGCGGCCGACCGAGGCGCAGTGCTCGGCCAGCACGTCCCGCTTGCGGGCAAACTCCGCGGGTGATCCGCCCACGAAGTTCCAGTGCTGGGCGTAGCGGGCGGCGATCCGCAGGGTTCGCCGCTCGCCGTTGCCGCCGATGCAGATCGGAGGGTGGGGACGCTGAGGACCCTTCGGTTCGTTTCGGGCGGCGCGGAGTCGGTAGAACCGGCCGTCGAAGTCGACCGTCTCGTGGCTGAGCAACCCGATCAGAACCTGGCAGGCTTCCTCGAATCGGTCGAAACGGTCCTTCAGCCCGCCGAGTTCCAGCCCATAGGCGTCGGACTCCTCCTCGTTCCATCCCGCGCCGATCCCCAGCTCAAGCCGGCCCCCCGAGACGATGTCGACGCTGGAGGCGATCTTGGCCAGCACGGCGGGGTTGCGGTGGTGTATCCCGGTGACCAGCGGACCCAACCGTAGGCGCGTGGTCGCCTGTGCGAGCGCGGCCAGGACGGACCAGGCCTCCAGGCACGGCCCGGTCGGGTCGGAGAAGATCGGGTAGAAGTGGTCGAACACCCAGCCCGACTCGAAGACGTCGATCTCGTCGGCGACCTGCCAGACCTTGAGCAGATCAGCCCACGTGGTGTCCTGCTGTGACGTCTTGAACCCGAATCGCATGCTCAGCCCCGTTCCGCGGTCGTCAGGCCGGCGGCGGTGGCGGCGGTGGCGGTGGCGGTAGCTCCGGCGCCGGGGGTGGTGGCGGTGGCGGTTCCGGCGCCGGCGGCGGCGGTGGCGGGAGTTCGGGCGCCGGTGGCGGCGGCGGGGGCGGCGGCGGTGGCGGGGGCAGCATCGGCACCGTGATCGGCGGCAGACCCGGGATCTCGATGATGTTGACGCCAGGCGGCGGGGGTGGCGGCGCGTCGGGCGGCGGGGGCGGAGGTGCGCCGGGGTTGTCGCCGGGAGCGGGTTCGAAAGAGACCGGCGGCGGCGCGGGCGGAATCCCGTTGCTGATGTTGATCGTGATCGTGGCGCCGGGGAAGGTCTGTCCGCTCGGCGAGGTGCCGACGATGACCCCGCGCGCCGCGCCGCTGGGCACCGGGCTCGGCTGGTCGGCGACCAGGAACCCCGCTTCGGCGAGGCGCCGTTTGGCGGCGTCGAGATTCAGACCGACCACGCTGGGCACTGCGCTGCCCGGGGCGCCGTTGACATAGCGCGCATCGGTCGGCGGCAGGGTCACCGGCCCGAACTCGGTCGCGATCGGACTCATCGCCTGAAACCAGGTCTGGGCCGGCGAGGTGCCGCCGTACAGGTTGCCGTCGCCTCCGCACTTGCGGAGCGGATAGGCACACAGTGCGGCCGGAGAGGGGGAATCATCGAAGATGTAGCTCGCCGCAGCGAGCTGGTTGGTGTAACCCACGAACCCCGAAGAGCGGTGCGACTCCGTTGTTCCCGTCTTGCCGGCCATCGGCAATCCCCAGCCGACCGATCCCGCAGCGGCGGCACCGGTGCCCATCGTGGTGTCCTTGGCGAGGGCGTTGGTCAGAGTATTGGCCAGTCCCTCGGGCACGACCCGCTCGCACGCGGCACTGGGAACGAAAATCTCTTTTCCCCGGCGGTCGAACACTTTGTCAATCGGGCTGGGCGGGCACCAGATGCCGCCCGACGCCAAAGTCGCTGCCACGTTGGACAATTCCAGCGCGTTGATCTGAAAGGGTCCCAGGGTGAACGACCCGATGTTCGACCGCTTGATGTAGTCAGCGAGGCTCTCGTCACTCTTCGGGTTGTAGGCGCGCGCGGTGCCCGGCTGCGCGTAGGAGCGCAGACCCAGCCGTACCGCCATATCCACGGTTCGTGGAACCCCCACCTGCGCGATCAGCTTGGCGAAGGCGGTGTTCGGCGACAGAGCCAGCGCATCGCTGAGGTTCAACGGGCTGCGGTAGGCGCCCGCGTTCTTCACACACCAGGTCTTCGGCGGGCATCCCGGGGTGTTGCTGCTACCGAGCCCGACGCCCTGAAACGTCGCGGGTACGTCAAGCTGGGCGTTGATCCCCATACCCATCTCCAGGGCGGCGGCGCTGGTGAAAATCTTGAAAATCGATCCGGCGCCGTCTCCGACGAGTGTGAATGGTTGCGGCTGCACGGTCTGGCCCGCGTCGAGCTTCAGCCCGTAGTTGCGGTTGTCGGCCATCGCGACCACGCGGTGGGCGTCCTTGCCGGGCCTGATCACGCTCATGACGCTGGCGACTCCGTCGAGTGTCGGGCTGGCGACGGAGTCGATCGCTTTCTTGACCGGCTTCTGGACCCGCGGGTCCAGATTCGTCTTGATCAGATACCCGTTGCGCGCGACGTCCTCCTTGCTGATCCCGGCGCGAGCCAGGTAGTCCAGGGCGTAGTCGCAATAGAACCCCCGGTCACCTGCCGCGATGCATCCCTGGGGCAGCGCATTCGGGCGGGTCAAGACCCCCAGTGGCTGCCCCTTGGCGGCACGAAGCTCGTCGGCCCGGTCCGGCATGTTGTCGATCATGGTGTCCAGGACCAGGTTTCGACGCTCCAGAGCTCCCCCGGGGTTCGTATAGGGATTAAGGGCGCTGGTGGACTGGACCAGCCCAGCGAGCAAAGCCGCCTGCTGCCAGTTCAGGTCGGCTGCGTTGATCCCGAAGTAGGTGCGCGCCGCATCCTGAATTCCGTAGGCGCCGTTGCCGAAGGGCACCAGGTTGAGGTAGCGCGTCAGAATTTCCGGTTTCGTGAGAACCTTGTCCAACTCCAGTGCCATGCGGATCTCCCGCAGCTTGCGCGCCGGGGTGTTCTCCACCGCCGCGCTGCGCTCGGCCTCGCTTTTGGCGCTCACCAACAGGTTGAAGTTCTTCACATACTGCTGCTCGATGGTCGACCCGCCCCGGGTGTCCACCGATCCCCGGAGGTAGCCGGCAAGACCGGTCAGGGTGCCCGGCAGATCGAGACCGTTGTGTTCGGCGAAGCGCCTGTCCTCGATCGAAACGATCGCCAACTTCATCGTGTCCGCGATCCGATGGGTCGGCAGCACCCAGCGACGCTGCGCGTAGAGCCAGGCGATCGGGTTGCCGGCCGCATCGACCATGGTCGTCACCGCGGGTACGTCGCCGTCGACGATGTCGGCCGAGTCCTTGCTCACCAGTTCCGACGCGTGGTTGCTCGCCACACCCACCCCGCCGGCGATCGGGAAAAGAAGTGCGGCGGTCAACACCCCGGCAAGTAAGCAGAACAGCGCGAATCGGATGAGGATCGGCTTGGCCGGCGGGTACTGATCCGACATCGCAGGTTCGTGTTCAGTCGGTCCGGCGGCGCAACACGGCGCGGATCAGCAGCAGAGCCGCCACGACAGCGGCGACCGCGATCGCCACGACCTGGCGCGACGGGCCGGTCTCCTCGAGTGCCGGCACGGGCAGTGAGACGGGGTTGCTGGCCTGCTGCACCGAGGACTTGGCTTTGGCCGCGGCTTCGCGCGCGGCGCCGCCGTTGGCGCCGGCCAGGCGCTGCGCCTGCCCGGTGGCTGATCCGGTGGCTGATCCGGTGGCTGATGCGGCCGGGGCCTTCTTGGCCGGGGCCTTCTTGGCGGGGGCCTTTTTAGCCGGGGCCTTCCGCGCCGGGGCTTTCTTTGCAGCCTTCGCCGGCTTCGGCGGCAGCGACTCCGAGGGGTCGGCGCCCTGGTCAGGCTGGTCCTGGGGATCTGCCATCTGACCGCTCCTTCATGTCGGTGTCCCTGCGGCTTCCCAATCATGCCAGGTGCGGGAAATCGGATGTCAGGTCTGCAGCACACCCAGCCGAGCCATCAGGTCGGCCTCGATCGCATCGAGCTGATCGCCGATCGCCAGCTGGGCGGAGCGCCGGCCGGGACCGGGCATGTTCTCCGCGGCCGTCACCGCGGCGGAGAGATCGCCCAGGCGATCGGTCATCGCCGCGACGAACTGCTTGCTCTCGGCATCCTTGGGTTTCCGCTCGGTGATCACCTGAAGCGAGCGTTCGGCTCCGGCGATGCGTGCCGACAGCCGTCCGCCCTGCCCGGAGAACTGCCCGAGCTGGGTCAACGGGACCCCGAGCCGGTCGGCACGCCACTCGTCGATCGCCCCGCGGGTCGCGGTTGCGGCGCGGTAGGCCACCGGCACGACCACCGGCGCGAGTAGCCGCGAGACGCGCATCGCCCGCTTGACCCGGCCGGGGGCGAGGATCTTTCCCTCCCGGACGGTGCGCAACTGGGTGTGGGCGACCTTCACCGCAGCTCGGTCGGCGTCGCGTTGGGCCTTCAACCCGGCCTTGATCGCGCGGTTCTCGGTCCGCTCGACCGCCCGGATTCGCCGCTTTTCATTCTTGGCGGACAGCCGCGCCTCCAGCTTTGCCTTGGCCTTCAGTGCCCGGGCCTCCGCTCTCTTGGTCGAGCGGTCCTTGCGCTTGGTGAACAAGCCCATCGCGGTGTGCCTTCCCGGTAGCGTCGGCGATCGGCCAACCCTATCGCCCCCCATCGCCGTCGCGGCGGCGCTTGACCACCGGCACGATCTGCGCCGAGGCCCGATTTCGCGACCTGCACCTATGCGACAATTCGTAGTGTGAATCGGCCGCAGACCATTGCCATCGGGAAGGGTCGGCCAACGAGGACCGGTCGGTGATGGCGGCCGACCGCAAAGTGACCGAAGCCGTCAACGAGGTCCTCGACCTGGCACCCCGACGTGGCGAGGTATCGCTGACTCGTCTGGTGGCCGCCGTCGGTGAGCAACGAGGCAGGCGGATCACCGTCCGCACCGAGGAGTTGCCGCCGGGTGTTTCCGGGCAGTGGCGCCAGTACACCGACCGCGATGAGTTCCTGATCCAGCAGGGGTTGCCGACCGCCGAGCGCACCCTTGCCCACGAGTTGGGACATCTCGTGCTCGGTCATGCGGGCATGCCGGTGGCCGATGCCGCCCGGGAGGCTGTTCAGGTGGCCAGCGACGAGCTGATCAGCTACATGCTCAACCAGCGCACCGGCTGCATGGGCCCCGGCGGGGAGGACGTCGAGCAGGAGGCTGAGGACTTCGCGGCCCTGCTGCTCTACCGGCTGGGGCGACTGCCGAGTGATCGGTCATCGATCACCCAGGTTCGGCTCGGAGAGGCGTTTGGTTGATCGTCTGGGTGATCGCCGGCCTGCTCGGCCTGGCGACCGGCATCCGCATCGGTTGGGCGCTGGTTCACCGACAGTCAGTGGTCAGCGGCGCGATGATCCTCGCACTGGGCAGCCTGGGTCTGCTCGCTGCCTTGAACTGGCCGCCGTTGACCCTTCTGGTCGATACCGCGCTGCGCTGGCCGAACATTTCCGTCGGCCTGAGTCAGGTCGCGCTGGTCTGGTCGGCCGCCGGCAGCTGCGTGATGATCACCTCGGTGGCAACCGATCGTGGTCCGAAGGTCACCCGCCGGCTGGCCATCCTGCAGTACAGCCTGGCAGCTCTGATCGCTGCGGTGAGCCTCGGGCTGTTCCTCTTCGGCGACCGGCAGCCCGAGATGTCGCCCCGGGAGTACCTGGCTCGTAACCTGGGCTCGTCCAACACCGCCCTGCCCTGGCTGGTTCCCCTGCTGTACGTGCTGATGGCCCTGACCCTCGTCTTCTGGGTGGGCGTGCGGCTGTCGAATCCCAGCCGGCGCGGGCGGGCCCTGTTCGTCTTCACCGCCGGGATAGCGCTGATCGTCGGGGCCACCGCGTTCCTGATGATCCGCGCTGTCGGATCGACCTACCTGGTCAGCGTGGGGACCGCGGCGACGCTGCTGATGTGCGCGATGGCCACGGTCGCGGCCGGTTCGCTGCTCCCGACCGTCGAAGACTGGGTCGGTGCGCGGCGGGAACTGCGCCTGATCGAACCGCTCCGGCGCGAGATGCAGCGACGCCATCCGAATGTGGGCATCGGGGTCCGGCCCCGTGGACCCCTGGTGTTCCGCGTCGCCGAACGCCTCTCGCTGATTTCCGACTCGCTCTATCTTGAGGCTGCGGCGGCTCAGCGCGGCGTCCCCGACCGCGATGGTGTCGAGATCCTCGGGGCCAGCCCGTCCGAGCGCGCCCTGGCCGTCGCCCGATGGGTCCACGCCAGCCGTGACGACGCGGGCGCCGCCTTCCCCGGCAGGGCGTGGTTGAGTCAGCCCGAGGAGTACTCCGACCGGGAGTGGATCCTGGAAATCGCACGCAACTACGAACTGCTCGACCGCAGCGACGCCGGCGAATCCGGGCGGAGCCGGGTAGAGCCGGGTAGGGCCGGGAAGGCCTAGGCTCCCTGGGCGTCCAAGTGCTCGCGGCGACGCAGTTCGTCGACTTTCTCCAGGAGGTCCTGCTGGGCCTGCGGGGAAAGTCCCACGGTTCGCGCGGCGACCCGCCGCACGCCCTCGTCCCGCATGCTCGCGAGCCAGGTCAGCTCCTTGTCCATCTTCTCGTAGTAGGCGTCGTCGGTGAAGTATTCCGGTTTGATCCGAAAGAAGTTGGCCAGCGCACGCATCGTCGCGACCGACGGATTGGTGCGGTTACCGGACCGCAGCTGGGAAAGGTAGGGAGCCGACATGGTGATGCCCTCAGACTTCAGGGCGGCGATCACCTCAGCGGAGGTGTGCGGACCACGTCCCGGCGGGTAGACCGTCTCGAACAGGCGATTCAGTCGCGCGGCGAACGTGGTGCTCATCGTGTTACCTCCGGGGCAGGCTTCTCGAGTTTCATATATTTGCTGTTGAGACCGACTGTAGTAATGCAAACCCCCAAGTGCAAACTCGATGACGAGTGTCGTCAGTTTCCAAGTTTATCATCTGGCAAACATATGACGTTGGCCGACGGTATCGGATCGCACCTGCTCGAAGCTGTGTAAATGCTGAAGAAATAGGTAAAAAATGGCTGCATTTACCTTCGGTTTTTCTATCACCCGTGAAGTTGAACGAAATAGCGAGCGCATCCTTCGGCAACGCCCATCGTGAGAATGTGTGAGGCATCGATTCATTTGCTACCGACAGAATCCTGGAAACCGGCTGACCAGGACACCGGACCCGCGCCGCCCTGGGCGGACAACCGCCCTAGGCGGCGAGCAGCATCGCCAGGATCGCGGTGTCCGGGTGGCTGATCGGATCCACGCCGACGCGGCTGACCATGCCGGTGACCGTGCCGTCGGCCTCGGCCTCCACCCACGCCGCGCGGTGTTCCAAGCCGAGGTGGGGCAGACCCGGCAGCAGCACGCAACCCGAGGCGGCTCCTGAGCATTCCGGCAGCGACGGAGTGGTCTCCGAGGGCGGATGCAGCATCATCAGGGCCGGCGGCTGTTTTCCGGCGAAGTGTCCGGGCGGCACGGCCGACTCGCCGACGACGGTCCCTTCCGCAAGGACCAGTCCGACCGTGCCGGGCTGCGGCCTTTCGGGAAGTTCCTCACGGGCTCCGAAAATCGTCGTGGTGGACAGCAGCCCCGGTAGCGAAGCGACCCGGACGGCGACCATGAGCAGCTGGGCCCACTCCTTGGTGGAGTTCGGCCAGCGACCCGACACCACGAACCCCTTGAGGCAGCCCTGAGAATGGAAGGGGGCGACTTCGACAGCCCGCCCTGAACTGCTTTCCATCTCGCCTCCGCGACACCTCGGCTACATCCAGTGCGACACGACAGCGGGTCGATTCGCATCAGCATGGGGCAGACCACGGCTGGCACGCAAGAGGACACGACTGCTAACACCGAACCGATGTTCTCAGCCGAAGATGAGACCCCCGGTCTTGGCGATCGCCGCCTGGTGGCGCTTCTGGACGTCCGCCCAGTTGACCACGTTCCAGAAAGCCGTCACGTAGTCCGCCTTGACGTTCTTGTACTGCAGGTAGAAGGCGTGTTCCCACATGTCGACCTGAAGCAGCGGGATGATGCCCAGTGGCACGTTGGCCTGCTGGTCATAGAGCTGAAACGTCAGTAAACGGTCGCCGAGGCTGTCGTAGCCCAGGACGGCCCAGCCCGAGCCCTGCAGGCCGTTGGCGGCAGCGGTGAACTGAGCGCGGAACTTGTCGAAGGAGCCGAAGGCATCGTCGAGGGCGGCCGCCAACTCGCCGGTCGGCTTGTCGCCGCCGTCTGGTGACAGGTTCTTCCACCAGATCGAGTGGTTGACATGTCCGCCGAGATGGAAGGCGAGGTTCTTTTCGTTGAGGAAGATCGCGGCATGATCGTCCTTGGCGCGAGCCTCCTCCAGTTTGGCGACCGCGTCGTTGACCCCTTTGACGTAGGCGGCATGGTGCTTGCTGTGGTGTATCTCGTTGATCTGGCCCGAGATATGCGGCTCCAGTGCGCTGTAGTCCCAGTCAAGATCGGGCAAGGTGTAGTCGGCCACGAAGTTCCTTCCTCTGTCGCTGCGGTCGCGTCGTCAACACTGCTCCATCCATCCGTACACCGCAAGAAGTCGGCGTGCGGAGGAGGGCGGGTGTGCGATCAGAACCAGATCACCAGCACGAGTGCCGCGAGCAGGGTGAGAGCGATGATCGCCGCCCGCAGGGCGGCGGCCTGCTGGGACCGCGTGCCCGCCGTCGGGTATCCGTACCAGGGAGAGGTTTCGCCGGGCGTCCCGGACGTTCCGGACTGGCTGCTCACAAGCGACCCCCGTGCCGAAGATGTTCCGCTGAGACGCAGATCATAGCCGCGCGCCGGGGTTCGATCAGGCGGTCTGGCGAAGTCGGTCCCCGGTCCAAATTTTCGGCGTGTCGCGCGGCGCGTCGCCAGGCCCCGGAGAACGGTTAGGTCGACAACCAATTTCGCTCAGGACCGGATTGCCTGTTGATGTCCGGTTCTCGGGGACCCGGGGTTATCCACAGCCCCGGCGCACGGTGCGCACGGGTACGGGCGCCGAACAGTAGTCTCTTTCGCTCAGCCGGCCCGGAACATCGGCGGGGTGTGGATAACGCTGTGGAAACTGTGGATAGTGACCCGTTGCTGGACGAGCGGCACCGGTCAACGGCACCTCGTGCCAGAATTCCCCGCATGCCCGGCGTCCTCCGGCGGCCCGGCGCGATCGGCTGTCGATAGGCTTATCCGGTGATCCAGGTCTGCTCCCGCTGCTCGACGCCCTGGAACGTCGGGGAGCGTCAGCGTGCCTGGTGTCCTCGGTGCCATGGCGCGCTGCTGGCACCCAGCAGAGCGTCGGCTCCGCCCGCCGCCGGACCCCCGATCCGCCCGGCTGCGCCGCAACGCGGGTCCGGCCGGCTGCCCGCCGGGTATCGCTGGATCGCGGTGCGCCCCGGACCCCCGCCGGCGCCCCGGCAACGGCACCGGCCGCTGGGTCCGACCCCGCGCTACCACACCATCCCGCGGTGGGGACTGGTCGATCAGGTCGCCCAACCCGCCGCGCCGCCGCACCGTTCCGGCGCCCGGGCCGCGTCTTCCGCCGCTGTGCGGGCCACGCTGCTGGCTGCGGCGGGGATCTTTGCTCTGGCCGCGCTGGTGCACATCGGGCGATACCTGCTGCTGCTGATCAACCGCACCACCCTGCTGCCTCCACTGATCGCAACGCCCGCGCTGCTGATCGGGGTGCTGGTCAGTCTTGCGGCCATCGCGGTCGTGTTCGTCACCGCGGTGGTGCTGACCTCGTGGCTCATCACCCGGCGCGCAGAGGTCTTCGGCCACTTGAACCCCGGTAACCCCGGTAACCCGGGCCACGCCGGCTCGCCGGGCCGCGCCGATCCCCGTCCGGAGTGGTCGCTGTGGGCCGGCTGCCTCACACCGGTGGTCAACCTGGTGTGGGCGCCGGTCTTCGTCCTCGAGCTTGCCCATGCCGAGCAGTCACAGGCGCGGCAGCGCGGCCCGATCATCGCCTGGTGGATCGCCTGGGTGCTCTCGACGGCAGTGTCCGGCTGGGCGATCTGGACCAGTTCGGCTACCGAGCCGCAGGCCGTCGCCGACAACACGGTCACCGTGATCCTCGCCTACCTGGTCGGGATGGTCGCCGTGCTGCTGTTCTGGCGGGTATTCGAGGGTTTCGTCCGGGTCCCGGTGGGGCGTGAGTCGCATCGCTGGGTCGTCGTTCCCGAGGACCGAACCGCCGAGATCTCTCCGGACGGGCCGGAATCCGGTGAATCCCCGGCAGCTGTTGAGTCAGAACACCGGGAACCGGCAGCATAGGAGCCATGTCGGAAGTGGACGCACCGCGTGGGGCGCACCCATTCGTGGTCGCCCACCGCGGCGCGTCGGCGGACCGGCCGGAACACACCCTGGCCGCCTACGAGCTGGCATTGCAGGAGGGGGCCGACGGCGTCGAGTGCGATGTGCGCCTGACCAGTGACGGTCATCTGGTGTGTGTGCACGACCGGAGGGTCGACCGCACGTCCAACGGGACAGGTCTGGTCAGTGACATGACCCTCGCCGAACTCAGGCGTTTCGATTGGGGTGCCTGGCACAGCAGTTCGCGCAGTGATGGGACGCTGGGCGACACCGGTCTGCTGACCCTCGACGATCTGCTGGGGCTGGTGCTCGACTGGAACCGGCCGGTGAAGATCTTCATCGAGACCAAACACCCGGTGCGCTTCGGCGCTCTGGTCGAGAGCAAGGTCCTTGCCCTGCTGCAGCGCCACGGGCTCGCGTCGCCGCCCTCGGCGGACTTGTCGCGCGCGGTGGTGATGTCGTTCTCGGCCGCGGCCGTGTGGCGGATCCGCCGCGCGGCACCGATGCTGCCGACGGTGCTGCTCGGCGAGACGTCGCGCTACCTCGGCGGCAGCGCCGCCACCACCGTGGGAGCGACGGCCGTCGGTCCGTCGATCGCGACCCTGCGGGAACATCCCGACCTGGTCGACCGCGCAGCCGCGCAGGGCCGGGCGATGTACTGCTGGACCGTCGACCATTACGAGGATGTCGAGTTCTGCCGGGATCTCGGAGTGGGATGGATCGCCACCAACCATCCCGGTCGCACCAAGGCGTGGCTGCACAACGGGTTGACCGGCGCCGGCCGGGACTGACCCGGCCGATCACGGCTGGGCGTCGCGAACCTCCTGCGGTATGGGCGCATCCGTGCGCAGCGCCTCGAACAGTGCCGCCGAGGCGTCGGAGTCCCACACCACGACATCGCCCGAATCGTTGGCGGCGAATTCGGCGATCGGCACCGTCAGCGTGGTGGTCGAGCCGTGCAACGCCCATGCGAGCCGGGCGAGATCCCAGACATGGGTCCCCGAGTCGAAGGTCAGAGCGTGCACCGCGGCCCGCGGAACCGTCGACCAGCGCCACGGGTTCAGCAAGACCGCGGGGCTGGTGACCCGGGCCAGCATGGCCGAGACGAAGTCACGCTGGTGGACCATCCGGTCCAGATCCGCCCGCGGTGTCGCGCGCGTCCGGACGTAGCCCAGCGCGGTGGAGCCGTCGAGGTTCTGGCAGCCGGCCGGCAGATCGATCCCGGCCAGCGGATCGCTGATCGGTTCCTCGGGGCACACCCGCACCCCACCGATGCCGTCGACGACTTCGGCGAAACCGGCGAACCCCACCTCGGCATAGTGGTCGAGTCGGATGCCGGTGGCCTGTTCGACGGTCTGGGCCAGCAGGGTCGGCCCGCCCGTGGCGAAAGCGGCGTTGATCTTGTCGGTGCCGTACCCGGGAATGTCCACATACGAATCACGGGGAATCGAGACGACCGTGGTCGGTTCGGCCGACCCGATGCCGCTGAGATGGATCAGAAGAATCGTGTCGGTCCGTCCACTGCCCAAGTCGCCGCCGGTGGACAGCTGAGCCTGCTGCTCCGCGGTCATCGTTTCCCGGCTGTCCGATCCGACCAGCAACCAGTTGGTGCCGGCGCTCGGCGCGGGCCGATCGGGATACTCGGCGAAGACCGCGGACCGTCGCAGCGACATCTCGACCCAGGTAGCCGCACCCAGGGTCACGGTGATGGCGACCAGTCCGATCACCCACGCGCTCAACAGGATTCGCCGTACAAAACGGCGCGTCCGGCCGGCTCTCGGTGCCTGACGCCGGGAGGGGGCACGGCGCTGCCTAGTCGGCGGGGGCACGGACGCAGGCCGCGCGCGTCGGTGCGCGGGCGGCGGGGCTGGTACCGGTCGTACCGGTGGCGCGGGCGGCAGCACCGGGGGCGCGGAGGGCACGCGCGGGAGCCGCTGCGTCGGCGGTGCCGGCGGTGCCGGCGGTGCCGGTGGAAGCCATCGGCGGTGGGGCGGGGAGGGAACCGGTCGACGCAGGGTCGGTGGGGGCTCCGGCGGCGGCACCCGCACCCGCGGCAGCGGTTCGGTCGGTGCGTCCGCAGCCGTGGGCCGGTAGTTCACCATGCCAATTTACGCGCCGCCGGTGCCGCAGAGCCGCAGCATCACCGCAGCCAGGACAGGTGGCCGGCCAGCACGATGTAACCGACGAAGGCCACGCTGTTGATCACCCCGTGCGCGATCACCAATGGCCACAACCGGCGCCACCGATACCAGGCGTAACCGAACACCAGGCCCATCGCGAGGTTTCCCAGCCCGGCGCCGAATCCCTGGTAGGCGTGGTAGAGGCCACGCAGTGCCGCAGATGCCAGTACGGCCTGGACGGGAGTGAGTCCGACCTGGCGCAATCGGGTGATCAGGTAGCCCACGACGACTACCTCCTCGGCGAAACCATTGGCGAAGGCCGCTAACACCAGTACCGGTATGCGCCACCACGAACTCGCCAGTGACGTGGGCTCGACCTCTGCATTCATGCCGAGCATGCGGGCCACCAGATACAGTCCGAGGCCCGGCAGTCCGATCAGGGCCGCCAGACCAAGCCCGCCGACGAGGTCGCCGGGCCAGCGCAGCCGGCCCAGCCCGATCTGGGCCGGGCCGATTCCGCTGCGCCACAGCAGATACAGCGCCAGCAATCCCCAGGCGACGAGCTGACCAATCGACACGAGATTGAGGCCGAGGTTGATCAGGTCGTAGCGCGACAGGTTCTGGTTCAGCTGAACCCGGTATCCGGGCAGTCCGGACAGGACAGCATCGGCCAACCGCAGCAGCGCGACCATGGCGCTGACGCCGAACGTGACGGCCAGCATCACGGCGATCTCCATCCGGATCGCGCGCTGGTCGCCGCGGGCGGAATCGGCTCGGACCTCGCTCACCCCGCAACGGTAGCCCCGTCGCGGCACCCCGATAGTGTTGTGACGTGGCCAGCATCGCCTACCTCGGACCGGAGGGAACGTTCACCGAAGCGGCGATGCTGCGGATGCTTGCCGAAGACGGCCTCTTGGGTGGTCGGCAGGACCCGGCGCACACTGTCCCGCAGCCGATGGAAAGTACGCCGGCCGCTCTCGAGGCCGTGCGCTCCGGCACGGCGGATTTCGCGTGTGTGCCGATCGAGAACTCGATCGAGGGCAGTGTGCTGCCCACACTCGATGCCCTGGCGGGCGGGACGCCGCTGCAGATCTACGCCGAGTTGACCCTCGACGTGACCTTCAGCATCGTCACCCGGCCCGCTTCGTCGGCGGCCGAGATCCGCACCGTCGCGGCGTACCCGATGGCCGCGGCCCAGGTCCGGCGGTGGCTGGCCGACCACCTGCCGGGCGCCGAGGTGGTGCCGGCCAACTCCAATGCGGCCGCCGCCCGTGATGTCGCCGACGGTCGGGCCGACGCCGCGGTCAGTACCGCGCTGGCCGCGCAGCGCTATGGCTTGTCCGCGCTTGCCGAGTCGGTCGTCGACGAGCCGAATGCCCGCACGCGATTCGTGTTGGTCGGCAAGCCCGGACCGCCGCCGGGCAGGACCGGCGCCGACCGGACGTCAGTCGTGCTGCGGATCGGTAACACACCCGGGGCTCTCGTCGCGGCGATGAACGAGTTCGGAATTCGCGACATCGACCTGACCCGCATCGAGTCGCGTCCGACCCGTACCGAAATGGGCACCTACATCTTCTTCCTCGACTGCGTCGGCCACATCGATGACAGTGCGGTCGCCGAGGCGCTCAAGGCGCTGTACCGCCGCTGCGCCGATGTGCGCTATCTGGGCTCCTGGCCGACCGGATCGGCGGCCGGCACGCTTCCACCACGAGTGGACGAGGCTGACCGATGGCTTGCGCAGTTGCGCGAGGGCAAGCGGTGAGCGGACGGCTGATTCTGCTTCGCCACGGTCAGACCCACGCCAACGTCGCGCGCCGGCTCGATACCCGTCCCCCCGGTGCCGAACTCACCGACCTCGGGCGTCGTCAAGCCCGCCGGTTTGCCCGGTCCCGATCGGACGCGCCTGCCCTGGTCCTGCACTCCGCCGCCGTGCGGGCAGCGCAGACCGCCGCCGAGATCGCCGCCGAGTTCGCCCTGACGCCCACCCACGTCGAGGGAATCCACGAGGTCCAGGCCGGTGACCTCGAGGACCGCAGTGACGACGACGCGATCAACCGTTTCCGGGCCGTGTACCAGCGATGGCATGAGGGTGATCTCGATCAGGCCATGCCCGGCGGCGAGACCGGCCGCGAGGTCCTCGATCGCTATCTGCCGGTGCTGGAGGAGGTGCGGGTGCGCTACCTCGACGACGGGCACGGGGGCAGCACCTCCGGCGACGTGGTCGTGGTCAGCCACGGCTCAGCGATCCGGCTGGTCGCCGCGACACTGGCCGGAGTGGACCGCCGGTTCGCTCTCACGCATCACCTCGACAACACCGAGTCGGTGGTTCTGGAAAGGGCCGCCGGCGGGCGCTGGCGATGCGTGCAGTGGGGCTCGCTGAGGGCGCCCTTCCTTCCGGGGGGCGACGCCGATCCCGTTGACGACGTCCCGGGCGTCGCCGATCCGATGGGTTAGCGCCACGCGGCTCACCCGAGCGCCGACGGGATCAGATCAGATCGCCAGCCGGTCCGCGGGAGCCACGTCACACCGGCAGCCGAGTGCCAGACAGTCGATCGACAGCCCGTGCAGCAGGGTCTCGGGATGCGCGCAGTCGGGATCGGTGCAGTGCCAGTGCTGTCCGGGGTGGCGGATCAGGGTTCCGTGGCAGTGCGGCTGTCCGGCCACGCATTCGCGGCATTTCTTCACCGGCTCTGCCTAGCACCCCGGACCGGGGGACCGGCGGCGGCGCGCCGTGCTCGGTCTAGCCCCAGCCCAATTCGTGCAGCCGGTCGTCGTCGATGCCGAAATGATGGGCGATTTCGTGGATCACGGTGATCGCAACCTCTTCGACGACGTCTTCTTCGGTGTCGCAGATCTCCAGCACACTGTCGCAGTAGATGGTGATCACATCCGGCAGGGCACCGGCGTAGGTGGAGTCCCGCTCGGTGAGGGCGATTCCCTCGTAGAGCCCGAGCAACTCGGGTTCCTCCGGATTTCGGTCGGACACCAGGATCACGACGTTGTCGATCGCCGCGGACAGTTCGGGCGGAATCAGATCCAGCGCCTCGGCGACCAACTCTTCGAAGCGCGCCCGGTTCATTGCTACCGGCACTGGGATGGTGCCTACGGGACCGGCGTGGGCGGTCCCCCGCTCGAGGGGGCGAACGACATCGCAGGCAGTGGAATGTTCAGTCGGCTCTCGGGAATGCTCGGCGGTGGGATCGGGGGCTGGCCGTTGATGAGCAGTGGACCCTTGGCGCTGTTGATCAGCGTCGCCCAGCCGCCGTTACCCAGGGTGGCGCCGATGCTGCAGGACACCTGGCGGCTACCCGCGGTCCAACTCGGAAGCGAGATGGTGCTGTAGATCAGAGTCAGGGTCGTGTCCCGCAATTGCACCGGAGCCAGGTAGGCATCGGTCATCGCGTTGCAGGCTTCCTTGATGAAAGCGTCCTGGTCGGGCTCGGACGGTAGGCCCGCGGGAAACTTCTCGGCGAGATTGACCGCGCCGGTGACTTCCATCGCGTGTGGAGCCGAGCAGTCGACGGGAATATCGGTGGGCTGGTTCGTGGATGGGTCCACCCCGAGGCAGGTGCCGACCGGCCAGATCTTCGACTGGTCTAGGTCAGCGACCTTGCCGCGAAAGACCAACTGCTGGTTGTTGGGACCGGGCAGCTGCAAACCGCACAGCATGCGACGCTCGCCGGAATCCCGCCAGGCTTTGTCACCGGCCCACAGAAGGCTGATGGTGAAGCGACTGTTCGGGTCGTACTTCGCGGCCAGGTATCGCTCCACGGCCGGCTCGCACTG
This sequence comes from Mycobacterium sp., assembly GCA_018882965.1. GTDB lineage: Bacteria > Actinomycetota > Actinomycetes > Mycobacteriales > Mycobacteriaceae > Mycobacterium. Next base: position 44,084 of record VEQY01000012.1, read on the forward strand.
TTCGAGGCTGATCTGCTGAATCCGGCCCGGGGACGGCGGCGCGGCTTCAGGTCCGTACTCCATCCCCGGGAAGGTCCGCATGTCGACCGACTCGGCGACTTCGAAGCGATGGTCGTCGGCACACGCGACGATGGTGGCGGCCTCCGGCTGATTGTCCGGCCAGGTGAGGCAATCCCCGGGCTTGGCGTCGGCGAATGCCGAGAGGGCCGCCGCAGTGTTGAGGTCGGGCCCCAGCGCCCCGTCCGGGGATCCGGTGGTGCGGGTTAGGGGACCGGCCCAGGAGCCCAGGGCGGTGACTGCTCCGGCGATCAGAAGACCGCCCAGCGCCGTCAGGAGTAAGACCCGCTGCGCCGAAGAGGCCTGCAGCGGCGCGATCCACCTGCGTCCCGGCTGCGGTTCGACCTGCTCGTCGGTCGTGTCGTGCTCTGTCGTCTGGACCATCGCCGTACATTGTCGCAGGCGTGGCCGGCCGGCCGACAACCGCTGCGGGCCTGCCGTTACCCGGTTGTGCCGTGCGCGCCGCCCAGCGCCGCGCCGGATGGGCTGCCCGGAACAGCCAGCCGGTTATGGTCTAGGGCGTGATCGACCTGCGACTGCTGCGCGAGAACCCCGATGTGGTGCGCCGCTCGCAGCGTGTCCGAGGCGACGATCCCGCGCTGGTCGACGCCTTGCTCGAGGCCGACGCGAAGCGGCGGGCGGCGATCGCTGAGGCCGATGACCTTCGTAGCGAGCAGAAGACGGCCAGCCGCCGGGTCGGGTCCGCGACCCCCGACGAACGCCCGGCTCTGCTGGAGCGGGCCAGGGAGCTGGCTGAGCACGTCAAGGGTGCCGAGGCGCGACAGACCGAGGCGGAGACCGTCTTCACCGCCGCCCATCTGGCGATCCCCAACGTCGTCATCGACGGTGTTCCCGCCGGCGGCGAGGACGATTACGTCGTTCTCGACGTCGCCGGCGAGCCGCGCGCAATGGAGCATCCGCAGGACCATCTCGAACTCGGCGAGGCGCTCGGCCTGATCGACACCGAGCGCGGCGCGAAGGTTTCGGGTTCGCGGTTCTACTTCCTCACCGGACGGGGGGCCCTGCTGCAGTTGGGCCTGTTGCAGACCGCGGCGCGAGTGGCGACCGAGGCCGGGTTCACCCTGATGATCCCGCCGGTGCTGGTGCGCCCCGAGGTGATGGCCGGGACCGGTTTTCTCGGAGCGCACGCGGCAGAGGTCTACCGTCTCGATGCTGACGACCTCTATCTCGTCGGGACCTCGGAGGTTCCTCTGGCCGGGTACCACGCCGATGAAATCCTGGAGTTGTCGGTAGGTCCGCTGAGGTACGCCGCCTGGTCAACATGCTTTCGTCGGGAGGCGGGAAGCTACGGCAAGGACACCCGGGGCATCATCCGGGTCCACCAGTTCGACAAGGTCGAAGCCTTCGTCTTCTGTCGGCCCGAGGACGCCGAGTCCGAACACCAGCGACTGCTGGACTGGCAACGCCAGATGCTCGAACTGATCGAGGTTCCCTACCGCGTGATCGACGTCGCCGCAGGCGATCTGGGCGCCTCGGCAGCCCGCAAATTCGACTGCGAGGCATGGATGCCCTCCCAGGGCGCGTATCGCGAGCTCACATCGACGTCGAATTGCACAACCTTCCAGGCGCGCAGGCTTTCCACGCGCTACCGCGACCAGAATGGCCGACCTCAGACCGCCGCAACCCTCAACGGCACCTTGGCGACAACCCGATGGCTGGCCGCCATCCTGGAAAACCATCAGCAACCCGACGGAAGTGTCCGCGTTCCGGGTGCTCTGGTGCCCTTCGTCGGCACCGATCTGCTCAAGCCGTGACGATCGGCACGACCTCGGGGTGATGCGACCGGATCCTCAGCGCTGCAGGACCTCGTCGAGCATCGCCAGGAATACGCTCGGGTCAGCTGGGGTGAACGCGGGACTGGGCCAGGTTCCGGGGACGTCGAGGGTCACCAGAGTGGACTTCAGCGGCCGGCGGACGTCGAGGGGTAACCAGCGACGCAAGTCCGAGCTTCCCCAGATCCGGAACCGCTGAATCACCAGTCCGAGGGGCTCTGTCCGGTAGTCCCGAATCAGCTGTACCGGGATGACCTTGGAGGTTCCGGACGGAAAGTGATAGCGGCGCAGCGTGAGCGCGTGCCGGTCCAGCTGCACGAGTCCGTCGTCGTAGTACTGCCGCGGGGGCTGGGTCATGTTCTGCGGCAGCGCAGTTGGTGGCCCTTGCTTGTCAGGCAGCGGCCGGTGGTCAGGTCCCACTGCCACCCGTGCAGATTGCAGGTCAGAGTGGTGTCCTCGACAACACCGAATCGCGACAGGTCGGCTTTGAGGTGCGGGCATCGGCGCTGCATCTCCCACCCGTCGAGGGTGACGGTCGAGCTGTCGTCATGCGCCTCGGCGAACCAGCCGTCGGCGTAGGCGATTCGCTCGTCGGTCAGGCATTTGAAGAAGGTGTAGAGGTACTCGTTGTATCCGCCCACCCGCCACGCCTTGAATCGGGTCGACAGGAAAATCGTGTTGACCCAGTCCGGCTCGTTGTCACGCAGTACGGTTCGGACGAGCTCGGGTGCAATCTCAAAGCCGTATCGGAACTTCTCGTCGGCGACGGGCTCGCGTACCGCTCGTTTGGGGAAGTCGAGCACCACCGTCTCGGCACCGATCTTCAACTCCACCGGGTAACCGATCCCGTCGCATATTTGATCGCTCTGCAGCATGAGAGGTTCGAAACGGACACGCAAAGGCTCCAGCAGCGATTCGCCGACCGCGGGCGCCCAGCGGCCTTTCTCCGCGGCGAGCACCGGCGCCATCCGCTCGGCGTAGGCGGCGATGTAAGCCGCTTTACCGGTGGTGAAGATCTGCTCTACCTCGGCCATGGGCATCGGGTGGACGAGGGAGTCCAATTGCGGCCCGGTGAATTCGGCCACCGTACCGGGGATCATCAGCAGTCCACCGTGGTGGCCGTGCAGGCGCATCTGTTCGAGGAACACCATCTGATCCGGGAAGATGTTCGCCGGATCGCCGTGATCGTCGTTGAGCGACCGTAACTGTGGGTCCAGGAAGCAGGGCGGGCCCGCGGACGGGATGACCCAGGTAGCGCCGACATCGGAGATGTACTGGCGACAACGGTCCATCCCGCGCTGGCGTTTCTGGGTCCCGAAAGACTCCTTGGCACGCGCGGGCATGTCGTAAACCATCGGATACCAGATCGCCCCGGAGTACTGCAGCATGTGCACATCGATGTGACCGAACTGCTCGGTGAGCGCATCAAGCGTCAGCGGTCGCGAGTCATTCATGTTGAACAGGGTGGTGGTGCCGTCGGCGATGACGATGCCGGAGTCCCCGATCGGGCCATCGGCGGGCGCGCGAAGCGAGACGATCATGACGTCCAGCTCCCCCTTGGGCCCGCTGATGCGCTCTTTCACCGAATCGGTGGTCTCGATGAATCGCTGGAATCCCAGTCCTTCCAGCTCCCTCTTGAGATCGGGCACTGGGAAGTCGGGCAGCAGGACAACCGCGTCCTTGTTCACGTGCTCGGCGAGAAGGCGGGGGTCGAAGTGATCCTTGTGCAGGTGCGAGATGTAGAGGTAATCGCAGTCGCCGAGGGTTGCCCAGTCCAGAGCGCTGTTGTCGGGAAAGACGAACCAGGAGGCGAAGTAGGCCGGGTTCAGCCAGGGATCGCAGAGAATGCTGCCCGCCGCGGTATCGATCCGAAATCCGGCGTGACCGATGCTGGTGACCTGCACGAACTCCCTCTACCTTCAGTCCCGAGTGGTGGACGGATCGAAGACGAGCTTAGCGGCTGCGCCCGGCACTAAGCTGATGCCGTGGAGCCGGTGTACGGAACCGCCATCCGGGTGGCTCGCCTGCTGTGGCGCCTTCAGGGTTTGACGTTCGCGGTAACCGGCGTGGAAAACGTGCCGAGGAGCGGCGGCGCCGTGGTGGCGATCAACCACACCAGCTACTTCGACTTCACCTTCGCCGGCCTGCCCGCCTACGAACAGGGTCTGGGCAGGAAGGTGCGGTTCATGGCCAAACAGGAGGTGTTCGACCATCGCATCGGCGGTCCGTTGATGCGAAGCATGCGTCACATCCCGGTTGACCGTGACAGTGGTGGGGCGTCCTTCGACGCCGCCTGCCAGGCGCTCAAGACGGGTGAGCTCGTCGGGGTGTATCCCGAGGCGACGATCAGTCGCAGCTTCGAACTAAAGGAGTTCAAGTCAGGAGCCGCCCGCATGGCGATCGCGGCGGACGTGCCGATCGTTCCGCACATCGTCTGGGGCGCCCAGCGGATCTGGACCAAGGATCATCCGCGCAAGATGTGGCGGCCCAAGGTTCCGGTCTCCATCGCGGTCGGATCCCCGATCCCCCCGACGCTGCCGCCCACCGAACTGACTGAGCTGCTGCGATCCCGCATGCAGCAGTTGCTCGACGAGGTCCAGGATGCCTACGGTCCCTACCCGCCCGGCGAGTTCTGGGTTCCCCAACGGCTTGGGGGCAGCGCGCCGACCCCCGCTCACGCCGCCGAACTCGACGCCGCTGAAGCAGCCGAGCGTGCCGCGCGACGGCAGAGACGGTCCGAGCAGCAGGACTGAGTATGGAACCTGTTTTCCGCACGCTGGAGATCGCCGCCGCCACGGCGGCTCGGCTGACCGGCACCAAGCTCACCTTCATCGGCCTGGAGAACATTCCGGCTCACGGGGGAGCTGTGGTGGCGATCAACCACACCAGCTACATCGACTTCCTGCCCGCGGGTCTGGCGACCCGCCGGCGGCGCCGCAGGATTCGCTACATGCTGAAGGCCGAGATGCAGGATGTCCGCCTCGTGGACTTTCTCATCAGGAGGACGCGGTGCATCCCGGTCGATCGGCGAGCCGGTGGGGCCGCGTACGCCGAGGCTGTTCGCAAGCTGCGGGAGGGCGAGTTGGTCGGGGTTTACCCAGAGGCCACCATCAGCCGCAGTTTCGAACTCAAGGAGTTCAAGAGCGGTGCAGCGCGCATGGCCCTGGAGGCGGAGGTGCCGATCCTCCCGATGATCGTCTGGGGAGCACATCGGATGTGGACCAAGGATCACCCGAGAAGCCTGGGCCGCAACAAGATTCCCATCACCGTCGCGGTCGGCAGACCCCTACCGCCGCACGGGAGCGTGACTGAACTCGACCGGCGGCTCCGGCAGGCGATGAATGACACGCTGCGCAAGGTCCAGGAGACCTATCCACACCCGGCAGGGGCCTACTGGGTTCCGAAACGCCTCGGTGGCTCTGCGCCTTCACCGGCTGAGGCCGCGCGACGCGACGAGATTGAAATGGCCGAGCGGGCACGACGCTCGGCAAAGCGAGCCTGATGCTGCCTGCACTCATTGCCAGCGATGTCGACGGCACGCTGCTCGATCCCAGTGAGCGAATCACCCCTCGAACCAGGCAGGCGGTGACGGCCGCGACTGCCGCGGGGACGCATTTCATACTCGCCACCGGCCGGCCACCCCGCTGGATCACGCCGGTCGTCGAGGCGCTGGGATTCGCACCGGTGGCCGTGTGCGCCAACGGTGCGGTCATCTACGACTCGGCTACCGACCGGGTGATCTCGGCCCGGACCCTGTCGGTGGACTCGCTGGGCGAGCTTGCCGAACTCGCGACTCGTCTCATCCCGGGAGCGGGCCTGGCGGTGGAGCGAGTCGGACGAAGTGCGCACGACACGGCGACACCGCAGTTCGTCAGCGCACCGGGCTACGAGCACGCCTGGCTCAATCCGGATAACACCGAGGTCTCCTACGAGGATCTGCTCAGCGCGCCGGCAGTCAAGCTGCTTGTCCGCAAGCCCGGAATGCCAAGCTCGGAATTGGCCGGGGTGCTCGCCCGACACATCGGTGTTCAGGGTGACGTCACCTACTCGACCAACGACGGGCTTGTCGAGATCAGCCCGATCGGGATCAGCAAGGCCGTCGGCGTCGAGGACGTCGCCCGCCCGTTGGAGATCGCCGCCGAGGAGGTGATCGCCTTCGGTGACATGCCCAATGACATCCCGCTGCTGCGCTGGGCCGGACACGGCGTCGCGATGGGCAACGCGCACCCCGAGGCGATCGCTGCGGCCAATGAGGTCACCGCGCCCAACAACGACGACGGGCTGGCCCGGGTGCTCGAACGCTGGTGGCTGTGACCCGTCGAGAAATTTTATAAATCAGGTTTTAGAAATGCCCCATTTGTGGATAGCTTGAAACCTCGGACGTCCTATCCAGGAATCGAGGGGGCTATGACCGGGAATCGGGGCATTCTGCGTTCGGTCAACGACACGATTGCTGATTCCTACGACCGCGTTGTCTACGACCCGCAGGGGCTGCCCGAACTGGATCCCGAGAATGTGCTCGGCTTGGCGGCGATCTACGGGGTCAGCCCGCGGCAGGCCGCGATCGACGTCTTGGATCTCGGCTGCGGATCCGGTGCCCAACTGGAGCGCGCCGCTGCCGCGACGACAGGCCGTCTCCTGGGAATCGACCTGTCGCCGACCGCGTGTGAGCTCGCGACTGAACGGCTGAGCGTTGCAGGCGATCGCGCCGAGATACAGCGTGCTGACTTTCTCGACCTCGACGCTGAATCCCTGGGCCAATTCGATGTGATCTACCACGTCGGGGTCGCCTACGTGATTCCCCCCGAAGTCCGGCGGCATGCACTGGCACTCATCGGTGCCTGCCTGAGGCCGGGTGGCGCTGCAGTGGTCAGCTACTACACCGGCACGATCCCCCTCCTCATGGCTGGATTGCACCAGACCCTTCGTGCATCCACCGACGACAACCTCTCGACGGGTGAGCAGATCGAAAGGGCCCGGGCGCAACTGCGGCAGATCGAGTGCTGGTTGTCGCGTTACGAGGGTGACCACGTCGCAATGAGGACAGCGCTAGAGCGGGTCACCCGACACCCTGACAACGTCTTCTATCACGAGATGCTGAACCAGGAATTCGAGGCTCTCTCTACCGCTGCTCTGGACACGGAGATGTCACGGGCTGGAGTGCGCTTCCTGAACTGGACATTCCCGGGCCCGTTCAGCGAGTTGACGAGCCCCGCCGACCGCGCGCAAGTGGCCGACGCGATCAGCTATGTCGGCGGTTGTTATCGCTACGGGGTATTTGCGAAATGCGATGGCGCACAGCGGTTGAGCGCTCGTTCGGGCGGCCTGCTGTGGGAAACGGCCCTCACGCGAGTCGAGTCCGATGATGGGCAGCCGACCTTCGATGACGGCTCCACTTGTCTCACGATCGTCAATCCCGTCACGGAGATCGCACTCGATGTTCTTTCGCAGGGGCCGCGCAGATTTGCGGACTTACGCACCGAGATCGAGCAGAGTCTGCGCGGCAGACCTGAGCTGGGCACAGTGGACGACGCTCTCAATCGCAATCTGCTGGGTCTGTGGCAGGAAGGCCTCGCTCGTGCTCGCTGGGTGCCCGTAACCTGACTATCGGCCGGACTCGCCTCGTCAGCGCGACTGGACCGGGCTGAATCGCTCGAGCTGGGTCGGCGGCCCGTCAAGAGGTGGCGGGGGCATGACCAGGGTCACCCCGTCGATGACGCGCAGCACGTTGTGGGTTTGGCGGTCGAAGTTCAGCGTGCCGTGCTGGAAGTTCTGCACGACCCACTGCGGTTCGGGAATCTCCCCGCTGGTGGGGAGGCCGAGCGCGCCGCGCTCATAACCCAGCGACGCCCACGCCTCGTAGATCGCGCCGGTCAGTGGCTGGGCGCCGGTCTCGGGCGACCAGTACATCGCCCCCCGCTCGAAGGTGGCATACCGGGTGGAACCGTCGCCCGCGGCTTCGGGCGAGGTCGGCGTTCCCAGCGGGCCGGACGGCCCGCCGTCGGCTTCCCAACGGGCCAGGATCGCTCCGCCCCGCAGCGAGTCCATGACGTCGGGTGGCTGATTGAACCGCGCGGCGATGTCCCTGATCTCGGCGAGAGCGGCATAGCCGGCGTTGCCCGGGCATTCGGTGTTGCCGACGTCACGGTGGGCGAAGATCTCCGGCAACTGCGGGGTCGCGCCGGCTGGGAAATGGGTGTAGGAGCCCCCGGCCGACTTCAACGCGATGGTTCCCGCCGGGTCGACCCGATCGAGGCCGAGGCGCCAACCCAGCAACCTGCCGAGGTTCTTCACCATGATGTCCGGGGGAGGGGTTTCCTCGAAGTCCCCAATCATCGACACCCCCCAGACGTCGCGGTTGAATCCCCCGGTGTGCGCGCCCAGCACATCCTTGGTGATGCCGCCGGCCCGGCCCTCGAACACCTGGCCGTACTTGTCGACCAGCGCGTTGTAGGCGATGTCGCACCAGCCCAGCGTCATGGTGTGGTAGGCGTAGATCGACCGGACGATGGCCGCGGAATCCTCCGGTGCGTAGTCGTTGCCGGTCGCGGTGTGATGGACCACTGCCGCGCGAATGCCGCCGCCGTAGGACGGTCCGCCGCAGCGCAGGCCACTGCCCGCGCCCCATTCCGCCCGGCTGATGATGGCGGGCGGCTGTCCGGGGCCCAGCACCGCGGTGGGCGGCGCCCACTGGTGTTCGGCCGGGGTGCGCGGCGGCGTGATGAGGACCGCGGAAATCGTCTGTCCGAGGGAGTGCTCGGTGTTCGCCGGCAGATAGCCGAGATCCCGGCCGGCATCCAGTCCGCTCTCGGGCGGCGCACTGGTCAGCGGAGCGCCCGGAGGACGACGGAGCGCGATCTGAACGGCGGTGGTCTCGCCCAGGTACACCGGATCGGTGCCCCGCGGTCCGTCCGGGCCGGAGCCACCGTCGGCATCATGCTCGACGTATTTGGTCTCGTACCAGGGACCCCAGCCGCCGTCCGCACGTTTCGCCCGCACTCGGGCGGAGGTGTCGCCGAGGTCCGTCCCGGTCAGAGCCACCATCGAGAAGGGGGCGGCTTGGCTGACCTCACGCACCGTCTCCCCGCCGCCGACACCGGTCAGCGCCTGCTGGTTGAGAATGGTGTCCTCCGCGCGGGGGCTGTCCCGCTCGCTGGTTGCGGGCCCGCCGCTGATCGCCCACGGCAGGATGACCACGGTCGCCGCGACCGCTGTGAACAGGGTCGCCGGCGCGGGGCGGCGGGACGGCACACAGCGATGTTACGTATGTGTCCTGTGGTGCCAGCGTTCCGACACGGGCTCTAGGGAGTGTTGTGATAATCGCCTGCAACTCGCCTGCAACGGCACCGCAGGGTCAAACCCTGCGGTGCCGTTTCGATGCAGGTCGGTGATCAGGCAGCGGGTGCGGCTGCGGCGGCGGCCTCGACCGCCGGGGCTGCCGCGGCCGGGGCTGCCGCGGCTGCGGCCGACGCGTTCTGGATGGCCTGCGTGATTCCTGGGACGACGACGCCCTTGAGCAGGTCGATCGCCTGGCCGACGCCGAGTTGGTTGGCTGCGCTGCTCAGGTCGCTGATGATCCCGCCCGAGCTGGTCGGCGTGGTGGGCACGGCCAGCGAGGGGTCACCGAGGATCGGATAGGTTCCCGCGACCGGACCCAGGGGAGCACTGATCGGCTGCTCGGTCGGCAGGCCGATGCTGGTCACCGTCGGGCTGGTCAGGGCCGGATTCGGGCCGACCTGCGGGCTGGTCAGCCCTGGTGCGGTGAGCGCCGGGTCGGTCAGCGATGGCGTCGACGGATCCGACGGGGTTGACGCCGCCGGCGTGGCCAGCCCCGGTGTGGTCAGGCCGGGTGTGGTCAGGCCGGGTGTGGTCAGGCCGGGTGTGGTCAGGCCGGGCGTGGTCAAACTCGGCGTGGTCAAACTCGGTGTGGTCAAACTCGGTGTGGTCAAACTCGGTGTGGTCAGGCCGGGTGTGGTCAGGCCGGGTGTGGTCAGGCCGGGTGTGGTCAGGCCGGGCGTGGTCAGACTCGGGGTTGTGAGACCGGGTGTGGTCAGACCGGGCGTGGTCAGACCGGGCGTGGTCAGCGATGGTCCGGTCTGGACCGGCTGGGCCCCCGCGGGGCTCAGACCCGTTGGCAGCGGCGGGATGTTGATCCCGAACTGGGCCAGGCTCTGCTGCAGCGCGGACAGGATCTCGTTGGGCAGGTCGGTGACGACCGCTGCCCGGACGAACTCGCGGTGCTGGGCGGCACCGGAGTCGGTGGCCTCGGTGGTCGCCAGCAGGCCGACCACCGCGAAGGGGCTTGCGACAGCAAGGGCGGCGACCGCGCTCACAGCTGTCGAGATTGTGCGTCGACGTCGATTAGGCACGGAAAGGTCTCCTCAATAGTGGACTGAGCTCACGTTTTAACCTGTATCGCCAGCCCCTGGGCCGGGTGTCCGACCTGCCCGGAAGCCAACAGTCCGATGGTACGGCTGAGGTTTTTGATACTGGTGTGACGATGCGGAATCGTGAGCCAATTGCGACCCGGCCCTCTCCCCGGCCCGGTCGCAGGGCCAGGGAATTTCCCGCGCGACGGACCGTTTGCCGTCCGCGCCCGATCACCGTGGTCGGATAACCTTGCGCCGATGAGCGCGTATCAGCCTGCCGGGCGTTACGACCTCTTCGTCGTCGGCTCCGGGTTCTTCGGCCTCACCGTGGCCGAACGGGTTGCGAGCCAACTCGGCAAACGTGTTCTGGTCCTCGAGCGGCGGCCGCACATCGGCGGGAACGCCTACTCGGAGGCCGAACCGCAGACCGGAATCGAAATCCATCGCTACGGCGCCCATCTGTTCCATACCTCCAACCAGCGCGTGTGGGATTACGCCCGCCGGTTCACCGAGTTCACCGGGTATCAGCACCGGGTCTTCGCCCTGCACAACGGTCAGGCCTATCAGTTCCCCATGGGTCTGGGTTTGGTGTCGCAGTTCTTCGGCCGCTACTTCAGCCCTGCCGAGGCACGGGCGCTCATCGCCGAACAGGCCGCCGAGATCGACACCGCGGACGCGCAGAACCTTGAGGAGAAGGCGATCTCGCTGATCGGCCGGCCGCTCTACGAGGCGTTCGTCAAGGGCTACACCGCCAAGCAGTGGCAGACCGACCCCAAGGAGTTGCCCGCCTCCACCATCAGCCGGCTGCCGGTGCGCTACACCTTCGACAACCGCTATTTCAACGACACCTACGAGGGCCTGCCCGTCGGCGGCTACACCGCCTGGCTGGAGAAGATGGCCGAGGACGAGCGCATCGAGGTCAGGCTCTCCACCGACTGGTTCGACGTGCGCGAGGAGCTGCGCGAGGCTTCCCCGCTGGCCCCCGTGGTCTACACCGGTCCGCTGGACCGCTACTTCGACTACAGCGAGGGCCGTCTCGGCTGGCGCACCCTGGACTTCGAGTTGGAGGTGCTGACCGACTGCGGCGACTTCCAGGGAACGCCGGTGATGAACTACAACGACCCCGACGTCCCCTTTACGCGTATTCACGAATTCCGGCACTTCCATCCCGAGCGGGACTACCCGCCCGACAAGACGGTGATCATGCGCGAGTACTCCCGGTTCGCCGATGCCGACGACGAGCCCTACTATCCGATCAACGCCGACGCCGACCGGGCCATGCTCGACGCCTACCGGCTGCGGGCCAAAGCGGAGACGTCGTCGGCGGGGGTCCTGTTCGGAGGACGGCTCGGTACCTATCGTTACCTGGACATGCATATGGCTATCGCGAGTGCCCTGACCCTGTACGACAACGTCCTGGCACCCCATCTGCGCGACGGTGCGCCGCTGGCGATCGGAGACGAAGGCGACGAGATATGAGCGAGATCCCCTCGGGACCCCTGCAGGGCCAGTCGCGCGCGGCGAGCCTTCTCGCTCGGGTGATCCTGCCCCGCCCGGGCGAGCCACTCGACGTGCGCAAGCTCTACATCGAGGAGTCGGAGACCAACGCCCGGCGCGCTCATGCGAATACTCGGACCGCGTTGCAGATCGGCCCTGAGTCCGAGGTCTCCTTCGCGACCTATTTCAACGCCTTCCCGGCAAGTTACTGGCGTCGATGGTCGACCCTGACCTCCGTCGTCCTGCGGGTTGAACTAAGCGGCAGCGCGCGGGTCGATGTCTACCGGTCCAAGGCAACCGGGGCACGGATCAGTGTCGGAGGCTGTGGGATCTCCAGCACTGGCGCAACTCCCGCGGCGGCCGAATTCGAGATTGAACTCGAGCCTTTCGAAGACGGCGGGTGGATCTGGTTCGACATCACCACCGATACCAAAGTCACCGTGCATCACGCCGCGTGGTACGCGCCGACACCGGCGCCGGGCAGGGCCAACATCGCGGTGGGGATACCGACCTTCAACCGGCCTGCCGATTGCGTCAGTGCCCTGCGGGCGCTGACAAGCGATCACCTCGTCGACGAGGTGATCGGGGCGGTGATCGTCGTCGACCAGGGTACGAAGAAAGCGGTTGACCATCCCGAATTCGGCCAGGCGGCAGAGCAACTCGGTGACCGGCTGTCGATCCACAACCAGCCGAATCTCGGTGGATCCGGCGGCTACAGCAGGGTCATGTACGAGGCGCTGAAGAACACCGACTGCGAGCAGATCCTGTTCATGGATGACGACATCAGGATCGAACCCGATTCGATTCTGCGCGCTCTGGCGCTGAGCCGTTTCGCCAAGACGCCCATACTCGTGGGCGGTCAGATGCTCAATCTCCAGGAGCCCTCGCATCTGCACGTGATGGGCGAGGTCGTCAATCGCTCCAATTTCATGTGGACCAATGCTCCCTTTACCGAGTACGACCACGATTTCGCCAAGTATCCCCTCAATGACGACGAAGAGCGCAGCGCGATGCTGCACCGGCGCATCGATGTCGATTACAACGGCTGGTGGATGTGCATGATCCCCCGCCAGGTCGCCGAGGAGCTCGGACAGCCACTGCCTCTTTTCATCAAGTGGGACGACGCCGACTACGGTCTGCGCGCCGGCGAGCACGGTTATGGGACGGTCACCATGCCGGGCACAGCCATATGGCATATGGCCTGGAGCGATAAGGACGACGCGATCGATTGGCAGGCCTACTTCCACCTGCGCAACCGCCTGGTCGTCTCGGCGCTGCACTGGGACGCTCCGATTCGGGGTCTTCTCTTGAGCTCGGCGAAAGCAACCCTCAAACACATTCTGTGCCTTGAATATTCGACGGTAGCGATCCAGAACAGGGCGATCGCCGATTTTCTTGCCGGTCCCGAGCACATCTTCTCCATTCTGGAGTCAGCACTGCCTGAAATCCGCGCGCTGCGAATGGAATATCCCGATGCCCGCGTGCTCCCGGGAGCCACATCGCTACCCGCGCCCAGTGGGCGAACCCGGATGCACAAGCCCCCGGTTTCCCTGCCCGCGATCGCCTTGCGGTTGATGCGGGGGGTCCTCCACCAACTGCGCAAGGAGAACCCGGACCACCACCAGCGGCCGCAGCTCAACGTTCCCACCCAGGATGCGCGGTGGTTCCTATTGAGCAAGGTCGACGGAGTGACGGTCACCACCGCCGACGGCCGCGGGGTGGTCTTCCGCCAGCGGGATCGGGCCAAGATGTTCGCGCTTCTGCGTGCCTCCTTTCGCGCTCATCTGCATCTGGCGCGCCGGTACTCCCGGATGCGTAGGGCATATCGCGAAGCGTTGCCCGTGCTGGCGAGCAAGCAGAAGTGGGAGACGGTGCTCTTCGACGAATCCTCAGTCGATGCCTGAGGCCATCGACCTGCAGGCTGAGACCGCCGCTCTGGTGGCGGTGCAGAACAGGCTCGCCGGGCCCACGGTCGTGGCGGCCGCGCGGCTGATGTCGCACTTCGGCGAGCACGCCGCGGGGTGGATGGCGCTATCGGCCGGCGGTGCGCTGGCGGCACGCGGGCATCGCCGCGACTGGCTGCTCGTCGGTCTCGGGGCTGTGGCCGCACACGCGGCCGCGATCGCGGTCAAGATGATCGTCCGCCGGCGCCGACCGAGTCACCCGGACGTCGTCGTCAACGTGGCCACCCCGAGTGACCTGAGTTTCCCGTCGGCCCATGCGACCTCGAGCACGGCCGCGGCGGTGCTGCTGTGCCGGGCGACACGCTCGCCGCTGCCGCTGATCCTCGTGCCGCTGATGGCCCTCTCGCGTCTGGTGCTGGGCGTGCACTATCCGACCGACGTGCTTGCCGGGATCGGCATCGGTGCCGGGGTGGCGGGTATCGTCAACCGGGTTTCGAATGGGGCTGGGGGGCTGCGCAGTGAGTGAGGCTCCGGTGACCGGTCCGCCGGCCAACCTGCTGAGTGGAATCGTCAAGGCGGTGCGCCCGCGCCAGTGGGTCAAGAATCTGCTTGTTCTGGTCGCCCCGCTGGCGGCCCTGGGCGGCAATGTCAGTTACGACTATCGCGCCGTCGCGATCAAGGTGTCGATCGCCTTCGTGGTCTTCTGCATGGCGGCCTCGGCGATCTATCTGGTCAACGATGCGCGCGATGTCGAGGCCGACCGGGCGCACCCGACCAAAAGAATGCGGCCGATCGCGGCCGGAGTGCTGCCGGTCGGGCTGGCCTACGGGATCGCCGTCGGCATGGGACTGGGGTCTTTGGCCATCTCGTGGTGGCTGACCCCACGGCTGGCACTGGTGATGGCCATCTACCTGGCGATCCAGCTGGCTTACTGCTACGGCCTCAAACACCAAGCGGTGCTTGATATCTGCATCGTCTCCTCGGGTTTCCTGATCCGGGCGATCGCCGGGGGCGTGGCTGCCGGGATTCCGCTGTCGCAATGGTTCTTGCTGGTGATGGCTTTCGGCTCGCTTTTCATGGCGGCAGGGAAGCGTTACGCCGAACTTCAACTGGCAGAGCGCACCGGTGCCAAGATCCGCAAGTCCCTGGAGAGTTACACCAGCACCTACCTGAGGTTCGTCTGGACTCTGTCGGCGACCGCGGTGGTGCTGTGCTACGGGCTGTGGGCTTTCGAGCGGGACGGCAACGACGGATCGTGGTTCGCCGTGTCGATGATTCCGTTCACCGTCGCGATCCTGCGCTATGCCGTCGACGTCGACGGTGGATTGGCCGGCGAGCCCGAGGACATCGCCCTGCGTGATCGCGTCCTTCAGATGCTCGCCCTGGGGTGGATCGGAACCGTCGTTGCCGCCGTCGTCTTCAGTTAGCCCGCCGATCGCCGATCCGGGCCGACTCGACGACGCTGCAGGCCCGACGGCCCGGTTGCTGCCCCAGCCCACCTATCCCTTTCAGCCTCTGACCCGCTTCAGTGTGTGGGCTGGCGTCGCGGTGGTCTGTGCGCTGTGGGCGTGGGGTGTCTGGCAGCGTCGCTGGATCGCCGACGACGGCCTGATCGTCTTGCGTACGATCCGCAATCTGCTGGCCGGCAACGGTCCGGTGTTCAACGTCGGTGAGCGGGTGGAGTCCAACACCTCGACGGCGTGGACCTATCTGGTCTACCTCGGCAGTGTTGTCGGTGGCCCGATGCGCCTGGAGTACGTCGCGCTGGCGCTCGGTTTCTTTTTCAGCGTCGCGGGCGTGGCGATGGTGATGCTTGGTACGGCCCGGCTCTACGCGCCGAGACTGCAGGGCCGCAGTGCGGTGATCGTGCCTGCCGGGGTCCTGGTCTACATCGCGATCCCGCCCGCGCGTGACTTCGCGACCTCCGGTCTGGAGAACGGTCTGGTGACCGCCTGGCTCGGACTGATCTGGTGGATGATGGTCTGCTGGTCGCAGTCGCAGGACGAGGCGGGGCGTCGGCCCTGGCCGGATGCGGTGCTGGCATTCGTCGCCGGTTTCGGAGTGCTGGTCCGTCCCGAGCTGGCGCTGATCGGGGGACTGGCTCTGGTCATGATGGTGGCCGCGGCCGCGGACCGGCGGCGTCGCGCGCTGATCGTGCTCGCCGGCGGGTTGCTGCCGGTCGGCTATCAGATCTTCCGGATGGGCTACTACGGCTTGCTGGTGCCGCAGACGGCGTTGGCCAAGGACGCCTCCGGCAGCAAGTGGGGACCGGGGTTGACCTACCTGGACAACTTCGCCGCGCCGTACGCGCTGTGGGTGCCGGCCGTGGTGCTGGGGGCGCTGGGAGCGCTGATGGCGTTCGAGCCGTCCGCGTCGCGCCGGCCTCCGGACTCCGAAGCCACCACTGGGGCCACCAATGGGGCCACCGATGGGCTGGCCGGGCGTCTTCGGAGTCCGGCGGCCGTGGTGGTTTTCATGCTCGTCAGCGGTGTGCTGCAGGCGCTGTACTGGATTCGCCAGGGCGGCGACTTCATGCACGGGCGGGTCCTGCTGGCGCCGCTGTTCTGCCTGCTCGCCCCCGTCTCGGTCATCGCGGTCCCGGTTCGGCCCGACGGCGCCGCCGTCGGGGGCCGTCGGCTGTCGCTGTCCGTGGCCGGACTGTGGCTGGCGTTGGTGGGCTGGTCGGTATGGGCGGCGAACTCACCGGGGATGGGTTCCGACGCCACGCGCGTCACCTATTCCGGGATCGTCGATGAGCGCCGGTTCTACGCCCAGGCGACCGGGCACGCCCACCCGGTGACTGCCGCCGACTACCTGGATTACCCCCGGATGCGCGCGATCGTCGTCGCGATCAACAACACCCCCGACGGCGCCCTGCTGCTTCCGGCGGGCAACTACGACGTCTGGGATGTGGTGCCGGCCTACCCGCCCCCGCCCCCGCCCCCGGGGGTGTCGATGGACAGCTGGCGTCATCAGGTCGCCCCGCACACCGTGTTCTTCACCAACCTGGGCATGCTCGGGATGAACGTCGGGCTCTCCACCCGGGTCATCGACCAGATCGGCCTCGCCAACCCACTCGCCGCGCACACCCAGCGGCTGGAAGACGGCCGGATCGGGCACGACAAGAACCTCTTCCCGGACTGGGCGGTCGCGGAGGGGCCGTGGCTCAAGGAACGTCCGTACATTCCCCCGTACCTCGACGAGGAGTGGATTCGCGCGGCCGAGGTGGCGCTGACCTGCCCGCAGACCAAGGCCCGGCTCGACGCCATCCGCTCGCCCCTGACGATCCGGCGATTCCTGTCCAACATGCGGCACGCCCTGGCGTTCACCCGCTACCGCATCGACCGGGTGCCCCGCTACGAACTGGCTCGGTGCGGCCTTGATGAGCCCACCCCGCAGAGCCCCCCCTACACCGGACTCCCGGCTACCGGACCCTGACCGCCGACGGGAAGATCGTTTCGGGGTTGCTGCCAAAACCCGGAACTGCCGGGTGGCGGGTGTGATTCACTGCTGAAGCGGTGATCCGCACGCGGTGGTCCGCACGTGGCGATGTGAATGAGGTGGACGCGAGGTGGGTATGAGCGGTCTGGTCAAACTGTTTCGGGGACTGTGCTCCGTGGCCCTGGCGGTGGCAATGTCCGGGGTGGCGGTCTGCGCGGCCCCGTCGGCGCCGGCGGCCGGCGTCGAGTACCTGATGGTGCCCTCGGCGGCCATGGGCCGCGACATCCCGGTCGCCTTCCAGGGCGGCGGCCCGCACGCGGTGTTCCTGCTGGACGCCTTCAACGCCGCTCCCGATGTGAGCAACTGGGTGACGCTGGGCAACGCGATGGGCACCCTGGCCGGCACGGGGCTGTCGGTGGCCGCGCCCGCCGGCGGCGCGTACAGCATGTACACCAACTGGGAACTCGACGGCAGCAAACAGTGGGAGACCTTCCTGGCCGACGAGTTGCCGAACTGGCTGGCCGCCAACAAAGGGCTGGCCCCCAACCGGCACGCGATCGTCGGCGCGTCGCAGGGCGGCACCGGCGCGCTCACCCTGGCGACCTTCCGCCCCGACCGCTTCAGCTACGCCGGGTCGATGTCGGGCTTCCTGACGCCGTCCAACACCCAGCTCAACGGGTTGATCTCGGCCGGCATCAACCAGTCCGGGGGCAACATCGACGCGATGTGGGGCGCGCCCCAGCTCGGGCGCTGGAAGTGGCACGACCCCAACGTCCACGCCAACCTGCTGGTGGCCAACAACACCCGGCTCTGGGTCTTCAGCCCCATCGCCATGAACTGCAGCGATCCTGCGGCAATGATCGGGGGATGTGACCAGGCCCAGGGCAGCGCTCGTACCTTCTATGCCCACTACCGCTCGCTGGGCGGCCGTAACGGGCAGTTCAACTTCCCCGCGGGCGGCAATCACGACTGGGGCAACTGGTCGGCCCAACTGGGGGCGATGGCAGGAGACATCGCCGCCGCTATCGGCTAGCCGATGCGCGGGGGGTCGAACTGTGCGGGGGGTCGAACTGTTAGGCATCCGCAACCGCGCAGATAGTGGAGCCTCCGCGCTCCGCCGGTACTGTGAAACCGTGCTCCGCGCCGCCGGCCGTTCAGCCGGCAAACTCCTCGGCTGCCCGTCCGCCGCGACGGCGGTGCGGTCTCTGCTGATCGCGGGAGTTTCGGGTTCAGCGGCCGTGGTGCTCGCGGGTTGCGGTTCGGGGGCCGACCTGATCAGCAATGTCGCCCTCCCCGCGCAGCAGGCTCCCGGCCCGGTCAGCGGCGTCGACGCCCTGTCGCCCGCCGAGATCGACCTCCAGACGGGCAAACTACGCCTGACCCCGGCGCAGCGCGGATACCTCGACGACCTGGGTGCCGCGGGCATCCGGCCCTCGACCGAATTGCGGGCGTTGAGCATCGGCTCGTATGTCTGCCAGGCGCGCGCGGCCGGACAGGGTGACCAGGCGGTTCGGGATCATGTCGCACCCATGGTGCGCAGTGACCTCGCCGACTCGGGCGCGTCGACCCCGCAGTCGTCGGTGCCCGGGCCGGCTGCCGAGGCGGCGATCGCCTCCTACGTCCGAATCGCTCTGGCACGACTCTGCTGACAGATGGCCCGGCTGACAGATGGCCCGTAAGTCCCGGACGAACACCCGGCGCCGCCGCCATCGGATTCTCGCTCTCATCGCGGCGGCGGCGGTCGCCGTCGTGGTCGCCCTCGTGGTGGCCATCATCGTGATCGTCGTGCGCCGGCCTGCGCCGTCGACGACCGCTATTCCCCCCTCCGCCGTGCCGCCCACCAGTCAGCCGGTCAAGAAACCCCGGCCGGCCTTCCAGAGTGCCGACTGCCCGGACGTGAGTGTGATCGCCATCCCGGGGACCTGGGAGTCCTCGCCCAGTGACGACCCGCTGAACCCCTCGCAGTTCCCGATTGCGTTGCTGCTCAACGTAACCCGCCCGATCACTGAGCAATTCGACCGTGGCCGGGCAGAGGTCTACACCGTGCCCTACACCGCCCAGTTTCACAATCCGCTCTCGGCGGACAGACAGATGTCCTACAACGACAGCCGCGCCGAGGGCACTTCCGCGGCGGTGCGGGCGCTGACGGCGATGAACGACCGCTGTCCGCTGACCAGTTACGTGTTGATGGGCTTCTCGCAGGGTGCGGTGATCGCCGGGGATCTGGCCAGTGACATCGGCAACGGGCGCGGGCCGATCGACGAGGACCTGGTTCTGGGGGTCACGCTGATCGCCGACGGCCGCCGCGAACCGGGCGTCGGCCGCGACATCGGACCCAACCCGCCGGGTCAGGGGGCGGAGATCACCTTGCAGCAGGTCCCGACACTGTCGGCACTGGGCCTGACGATGACCGGCCAGCGCCCGGGCGGATTCGGCGCCCTCGACAACCGCACCAACCAGATCTGTGCGGCAGGCGACCTCATCTGCGCCGCCCCGCAGTCGGCGTTCAACATCACCAACCTGCCCCGGACCCTCGACGTGTTGGCCGGTGGCGCAGGTCAACCCGTCCATGCGTTCTACAACACCCCGGAGTTCTGGAATCTCGACGGTCAACCCGCCACCGCGTGGACCCTGAACTGGGCACGGGCCCTGATCGAGAATGCGCCCTCGCCGCCGCACGGGTAGCGCCCCGCCCCAGGTCGGCGGCCCGGGGCGCCACTACCGGAATTGGAAAAATTAAGAGTATAATAAGGGCTCGTTGTCGCTACCATCTGGAGGTTCGGGGCCACGACACTCGGCGACTGACGACGCGCCGTCTGTCAGCCGCGCCCCCACACAAGCGGCCTGACGCAACCCGACGCAGGTTCTGACAGGAGAGTGGTATGCCGTTCCACAACCCGTTCATCAAGGATGGACGGATCGTCTTCCCCGAGGGCGCAAGCCTGGTGAAGCATGTCGAACGGTGGGCAAAGGTGCGTGGGGACAAACTCGCCTACCGCTTCCTGGATTTCTCCACCGAGCGCGACGGGGAAGAGAAGAACCTGCACTGGGCTGATTTCAGCGCCCGGAACCGCGCCATCGGAGCCCGGCTGCAACAGGTCACCCAGCCCGGTGAGCGTGTGGCGATTCTGTGCCCGCAGAACCTGGACTACCTGGTCGCGTTCTTCGGGACGCTGTACTCGGGACGCATCGCGGTGCCGCTGTTCGACCCGGGCGAGCCGGGCCACGTCGGGCGACTGCACGCCGTGCTTGACGACTGCCAGCCCTCGGCGATCCTGACGACCACCGAGGCCGCCGAAGGGGTGCGCACGTTCTTTCGCACCCGCCCGGCCAAGGAACGGCCGCGCGTCATCGCGGTCGACGCCGTACCCGACGAGGTGGGGTCGACCTGGGAGCACTTCGACGACGTCGACGAGGACACGATCGCCTACCTGCAGTACACCTCGGGTTCGACTCGGGTTCCGACCGGCGTCCAGATCACCCACCTCAACCTGGCCACCAACGTGGTGCAGGTGATCGAGGCCCTCGAGGGTGAGGAGGGCGACCGCGGCGTGAGTTGGCTGCCGTTCTTCCACGACATGGGCCTGATCACCGCCCTGCTGTCGCCGATGATCGGCCACTACTTCACCTTCATGACGCCGGCCGCATTCGTGCGCCGGCCGATCCGCTGGATGCGCGAACTCGCGCGTCATCCCGATGACACCGGCGGCACCATCTCCGTCGCGCCGAACTTCGCCTTCGACCACGCCGCCTCGCGTGGTCTTCCCAAAGACGGCGATGAGCCGCTGGACCTGTCCAACGTCAAGGCCATCCTCAACGGCAGTGAGCCGATCTCGGCAGCCACCGTGCGACGGTTCAACGAGGCCTTCGGACCCTACGGATTCCAGCCCAAGGCGATCAAACCGTCCTACGGACTGGCCGAGGCGACGCTGTTCGTCTCGACCACCCCGTCGGCCGAAGAGCCGACGATCGTCTCCGTCGATCGGGATGAGCTCAATGCGGGGCGCTTCATCCCGGTGCCCGACGACTCCCCGACGGCGGTGGCCCAGGCAGGGGCGGGCAAGGTCGGCGTGGGCGAATGGGCGGTCATCGTCGACCACGACACCGCCTCTGAACTGCCCGACGGGCAGGTCGGCGAAATCTGGATCAGCGGTCAGAACATGGGCACCGGTTACTGGAACAAGCCCGAGGAGACGGTCGCGACCTTCCACAACATTCTCAAATCGCGCACCGATCCGTCCCGTGCGGAGGGCGCTGCCGACGATGCGACCTGGGTGCGCACCGGAGACCTCGGAGCCTTTTTCGACGACGAGCTCTACATCACCGGGCGCACTAAGGATCTCGTGATTGTCGACGGCCGCAATCACTATCCGCAGGATCTGGAGTACTCCGCGCAGGAGGCGACCAAGGCGGTGCGGACCGGGTTCGTCGCGGCCTTCTCCGTGCCGGCCAACCAGCTCCCCGACGAGGTCTTCGCCAATGCGCACGCCGCGCTCAAGCGCGACCCCGAGGACACCTCCGAGCAACTCGTCATCGTTGCCGAGCGGGCGCCGGGCGCGCACAAAATGGACCTGGACCCCGTCGCCGACGCAATCCGCGCGGCAATCGCGGTCCGGCATGGCGTGACGGTGCGCGACGTGCTGCTCACCCCGGCCGGTGCAATTCCGCGCACCTCCAGCGGCAAGATCGGGCGGCGCGCCTGCCGCGGGGCATACCTGGACGGCAGCCTTCGCAGTGGGAAGGTCGCCAACGCCTTCCCCGATGAGGCGGAATGACCGAACAGCCGACCGGCGAGGAAATCACATTGGCTCCCGAAAGGGAGTTGGCCGCGCCGCGCACCGACATCTCGGTGCCCGAGATGCGTGCCTGGCTGCGCAACTGGGTGGCCGAGGCAACCGGGCAGGCCGCCGACGCCGTCGACGAGTCGGTTCCGATGGTGGAACTGGGGCTGTCCTCGCGTGACGCGGTGGCGATGGCCACCGACATCGAGGACCTGACCGGCGTGACCCTGACCGCGACGGTGGCCTTCCGGCACCCGACCATCGAATCGTTGGCGACGGTCATCGTCGAGGGCGAGCCTGAACTGGATCACGCCGCGCTCGACGCGGAGGACTGGACCCGCGAACGCGACGTCGCCGATATCGCGATCGTCGGTCTGGCCACTCGCTTCCCCGGTGACATGAACACCCCGGCCGAGATGTGGCAGGCCCTGTTGGACGGCCGCGACGCCATCACCGACCTACCCGACGGCCGCTGGGCGGAGTTCACCGAGGAGCCCCGACTGGCCGAGCGGATCGCCAAGGCGCGTACCCGGGGCGGCTACTTGAGCGACCTCAAGGGTTTCGACGCCGAGTTCTTCGCGCTGTCGAAGATGGAGGCCGACAACCTCGATCCGCAGCAGCGGATGGCGCTCGAACTGACATGGGAGGCCCTGGAGCACGCGCGCATCCCGGCGTCGAGCCTGCGGGGCGGCAGCGTGGGCGTCTTCGTCGGCAGTTCCACCAACGACTACAGCTACCTGGCGATGATGGACCCCCGTACCGCACATCCCTACGCGATCACGGGTACGGCCAGCTCCATCATCGCCAACCGGGTGTCCTACTTCTTCGACTTCCGCGGCCCGTCGGTAGCCGTCGACACCGCGTGTTCGTCCTCTCTGGTCGCCGTGCACCAGGGTGTCCAGGCACTGCGCGCCGGTGAGGCGGACGTCGTCGTCGCCGGTGGTGTCAACGCGCTCGTCACGCCCGCGGTCACTCTGGGCTTCGACGAGGTCGGTGGTGTGCTCGCCCCCGATGGGCGGATCAAGTCCTTTTCCTCCGACGCCGACGGGTACGCCCGCTCGGAGGGCGGCGGGATGCTGGTGCTCAAGCGGCTCGCGGACGCCCGTCGGGACGGCGACGAGATCATCGCTGTCATCGCGGGAACGGCGGTCAACCACGACGGCCGCTCCAACGGCCTGCTGGCACCCAACCCCGACGCCCAGGCCGACGTACTGCGCCGCGCCTACAAGGACGCCGGCATCAATCCCCGCACCGTCGACTACATCGAGGCGCACGGAACCGGGACCATCCTGGGTGACCCGATCGAGGCCGACGCGCTGGGCCGCGTGGTCGGACGGGGCCGAGCCGCCGACGAGCCCGCTCTGCTGGGCGCGGTCAAGTCCAATCTCGGGCACCTGGAGTCCGCAGCGGGCGCCGCAAGCCTGGCCAAGGTTGCGCTGTCATTGGCGCACGACAAGATTCCCCCGTCGATCAACTACGCCGGCCCCAATCCCTACATCGACTTCGATGCCGTGGGACTCCGCGTCGCCGACAGCGTGACCGATTGGCCCCGATACAGCGGCCACGCGATCGCCGGAGTGTCGGGTTTCGGATTCGGCGGAGCGAACGCGCACCTGGTGTTGCGGGAGGTGCTGGCCGAGGACCTCATCGAGCCCGAGCCCGAACCCGAGTGTGAACCCGAGCCGGATACCGGCGAGGCCAACGCCGTCTACGTCGGCGGAGTCCGCCTCGACGAGTACGGCGAGTTCATCGACGACGACGCGGGAGCCCAGACAGGTTTCGACGGCGATGGATTCGCCGCGACCCCGTCGCCCGACGGCGCGCCCGAGTTGCCGGGCCTCACCGAGGAGGCACTGCGTCTGCTCGCGGTGGCGCGCGAGGAACTCGACACCGCCGAACCGCACACGCCCGTCGTGCCACTGGCGGTTTCGGGATTCCTGACCTCACGCAAACGCGCCACAGCTGCGGAATTGGCCGACTGGATCGACAGTCCGGCTGGCCGGGCCTCCTCGCTGGAGGCGATCGGGCGCGCGTTGTCCCGTCGCAATCACGGGAGATCCCGGGCCGTGGTGATGGCCACCGACCACGACGAGGCGGTCAAGGGACTGCGCGCGGTCGCCGAGGGCAAGCAGAGCCCGCTGGTCTACAGCTCCGACGGTCCGGTGACCAACGGCCCGGTGTGGGTGCTGGCCGGATTCGGCGCGCAGCATCGCAAAATGGGCAAGGCCCTGTACCTGCGCGACGACGTCTTCGCCGAGTGGATCAACAAGGTCGACTCCCTGGTTCAGGATGAACTCGGCTATTCGATCGTCGAGTTGATCCTCGACGACGAGCAGGACTACGGCATCGAGACCACTCAGGTCACCATCTTCGCCATCCAGATCGCCCTCGGCGAGGTGCTGCGTCATCACGGCGCCCGCCCGGCCGCGGTGATCGGACAGTCACTCGGCGAGGCCGCGGCAGCCTACTTCGCCGGTGGACTGTCGTTGGCCGACGCCACCCGCACAATCTGCGCGCGTTCGCATCTCATGGGTGAGGGCGAGGCGATGCTCTTCGGTGAGTACATCCGGCTGATGGCGCTCGTCGAGTACTCCGCCGAGGAAATCGCCACCGTCTTCTCCGACTTCCCCGACCTTGAGGTTTGCGTCTTCGCCGCCCCGTCACAGACCGTCATCGGCGGTCCGCCGGCTCAGGTGGATGCGATCATCGAGCGCTGCGAGGCGGAGGGAAAGTTCGCCCGGAAGTTTCAGACCAAGGGCGCCAGCCACACCACCCAGATGGACCCGCTGCTCGGTGAGTTGGCCGCCGAGTTGCAGGGCATCGCCCCGGGGCCGCTGACGATCGGCTACTTCTCGACCGTGCACGAGGGCGGATACATCAGGCCGGGGGAGACGATTCACGACGTCGACTACTGGAAGAAGGGTCTTCGTCACAGCGTCTACTTCACCCAGGGCATCCGTCACGCCGTCGACAACGGGCACACCACCTTCGTCGAACTCGCGCCCAACCCCGTGGCGCTGATGCAGGTCGGGCTGACGACAGCCGCGGCGGGCCTGCACGATGGGCAACTGATCCCCACCCTGGCCCGCAAGCAGGACGAGGTCGACTCGATGGTCGCCGCGATGGCCCAGCTGTACGTCTACGGACACGATCTGGACATGCGGACGTTGTTCACCCGCGCCTCGGGCCCGGATGACTACGCCGACATCCCGCCGACGCGATTCAAGCGCAAGGAGCACTGGCTCAATGCGCGGTTCTCGGCCGACGGGTCGGCACTCCTCCCCGGCACACACGTTGCAATGCCGGATGGCCGCCACGTGTGGGAGTACGCGCCCGACGGGCCGACCGACCTTGCCGCACTGGTGAAAGCCGCCGCGGTGCAGGTGCTTCCGGATGCGACGCTGACGGCGTCCGAACAGCGGGCCCTTCCCGAGGACAGTGCCCGGCTGGTGACGACGCTCACCCGTCACCCCGGCGGTGCGTCGGTGCAGGTGCACGCGCGCATCGGCGAGTCGTTCACCCTGGTCTATGACGCGATCGTCAGCCGTTCGGGTACGCAGTCGGCGCTGCCGTCCGCGATCGCTGCCGGGGTGGCCGTCGCGATGCCGACGATCACCGAAGCCGAGCCCGAGCCGGCCGACGACGCGGACATCCTGCACGACAACCTCGCCGCGGGTGCCGGCGTCGCGGCCAGCCTCGGCAAGTGGTCCCCGGACTCCGGCGAGACCGTGCATGACCGGCTCGGCCTGATCGTGGGCAGCGCGATGGGTTACGAGCCCGAGGATCTGCCCTGGGAGGTGCCGCTGATCGAACTCGGCCTGGACTCGCTGATGGCGGTGCGGATCAAGAACCGGGTCGAATACGACTTCGACATGCCACCGATCCAGCTGACCGCGG
>VEQY01000054.1 GCA_018882965.1 Mycobacterium sp.
CCGACATCGACGGCGAGAAACTCGCCGACGACGAATTCGCCTTCTTCGTGCTCATGCTTGCGGTCGCAGGAAACGAGACCACGCGGAATTCGATCACTCACGGCATGATCGCCTTCGCCGGCAATCCCGACCAGTGGGAGCTCTACAAGAGGGAACGCCCGGCGACCGCCGCCGACGAGATCGTCAGATGGGCTACCCCGGTGACGGCCTTCCAGCGCACCGCGGTCAAGGACACCGAACTGTCCGGTGTGAAGATCAAGGAGGGCCAGCGGGTGGTCATGTTCTACCGGTCGGCCAACTTCGACGAAGAGGTGTTCGACAACCCGAACACGTTCAACATCCTTCGCGACCCCAACCCGCATGTCGGATTCGGCGGAACCGGTGCGCACTTCTGCATCGGTGCGAACCTCGCCCGGATGACGATCAACCTGATCTTCAACGGCGTCGCCGACCACATGCCCGACCTTTCCTCACTGGGTGACCCGGAACGGCTGCGGTCGGGGTGGCTCAACGGCATCAAACACTGGCAGGTGGACTACACCGGCTCGGCGACACAAGCGCACTGACCCGAGGAGACTGAGGAGATACAGTGGACTTCACGCCGGAGCCGGCGCAGCAGGCTGTCGCCGACGTCGTCAACTCGGCCCTTGAGCGCGAGAACAGCTGGGCCGCAATGGTTTCCGGCGGAGTGCTCGGACTAGGCGTGCCGGAACGGCTGGGCGGCGACGGTGTCGGGCTGCCTGAACTTGCCACTGCGTTGACTGAGATCGGCCGCCATGGACTGGTGTCACCGGCAGTGGCCACCCTCGGGTTCGGTGTGATCCCGCTGCTGGAGACGGCTGCCGAGGTGCAGCAGGACCGCTACCTGGAGGGCGTCGGCAAGGGTTCGGTCCTCACCGCAGCGCTGAACGAACCCGGCGCCGCGCTGCCGGAGTTGCCGGTGACCCGGTTGACTGACGGTCGACTCAACGGCGTCAAGGTTGCGGTCGCCCACGCGGCCCAAGCCGACTGGATGCTGGTGAGCACGGACTCGGGTGTCGCGGTGGTGTCGCCGAAGGCTGAGGGCGTTCGGCTTACCGCGACCCCGACGTCGGCCGGCGGCGAGGAGTTCGCCGTCGAGTTCTCCGGCGCTCCGGTCGACGCCGTCCTCGAGGGTGCCGAAGTCCACCGTCTCAATCAGCTCGCGGTGGCCGCGGTCGGCGCCTATGCAGCCGGTCTGGTTGCCGGAGCAGTCCGGCTCACCGCCGACTACGTGGCCAATCGCCACCAGTTCGGCCGGCCCCTCTCGACGTTCCAGACCGTCGCGGCACAACTGGCCGAGGTGTACATCGCCGCCCGTACTCTCAGCCTGGCGTCCGCCTCGGTGATCTGGCGGCTCGCCGAGGGCCGCGACGCCGACGAGGACATCGACGTGATGGCGTTCTGGCTGACATCGAACGCGCCGCCGGCCATGCAGACTTGTCATCATCTGCACGGCGGGATGGGAATGGACATCACCTATCCCATGCATCGCTACTACTCGTCTATCAAGGACGTCACTCGCCTGCTCGGTGGGCCCGCCCATCGCCTGGATCTGGTTGGAGCGCAATGTACATAGAACTGACTCCTGAGCAGCGGCACCTGCAGGCTGAGCTGCGGCAGTATTTCGCGACCCTGATCTCGGCCGACGAGGCCAAGGAGATGGAGGTCGACCGGCACGGCCGGGCCTACCGCGCGGTCATCAAGCGCATGGGCGCCGACGGCAAGCTCGGTGTGGGCTGGCCGGTCGAGTACGGCGGCCTGGGCTTCGGTCCGATCGAGCAGCAGATCTTCGTCAACGAGGCGGCTCGCGCCGACGTGCCGCTGCCCGCGGTGACGTTGCAGACGGTCGGCCCCACCCTGATGGTCTACGGCACCGAGGTGCAGAAGCAGAAGTTCCTGCCGGCCATCCTGGCCGGCGAGGTGCACTTCGCCATCGGCTATTCCGAGCCGGAAGCCGGCACCGATCTGGCGTCACTGCGGACCGCGGCCGTCCGGACGGGCGACGAGGCCACCGGCTATTACACAGTCAACGGTCAGAAGATCTGGACAACCGGGGGCCACGACGCCGACTACGTGTGGCTGGCCTGCCGAACCGACCCGGACGCGCCCAAGCACAAGGGCATCTCGATCCTCATCGTCGACACCACCGATCCGGGCTACTCCTGGACGCCGATCATCCTGTCCGACGGGGCGCATCACACCAACGCCACCTACTACAACGACGTCCGGGTACCGGCGGACATGCTCGTCGGTGAGGAGAACCAGGGCTGGCGGCTGATCACCACGCAGCTCAACCACGAACGGGTGATGCTGGGTCCGGCCGGCAAGATCGCCGGTCTCTACGACCGCGTCCACGCCTGGGCGTGCAAACCGGGCTCCAATGGCATCGTGCCCAGCGAGCACGAGGATGTCCGACGCGCGCTGGGTGAGATCAAGGCCATCTGGCGCATCAACGAGCTGTTCAACTGGCAGGTCGCTGCAGCCGGTGAGACCGTGGACATCGCCGACGCCGCCGCCACCAAGGTGTTCTCCACCGAACGCGTCCAGCGGATCGGTCGGCTCGCCGAGGAGATCGTCGGCAAGTACGGCAATCCCGCCGACGAGGACACCGCAGAGTTGATGGGCTGGCTGGATTCCCAGACCAAGCGCAACCTTGTAATCACCTTCGGCGGCGGAGTCAACGAAGTGATGCGCGAGCAGGTGGCTGCGGCGGGCTTGGGTGTGCCCAGGGTTCCGCGGTGACGGTCGAGGAGATTCAGCAGGCGGCCGAACGCATCAAGGCGTCGGGGAAGAGCAAGCCCCGCAAGGGACGGCACCCGGTCAACCAGCCGATGGTCGACCACTGGCTGGATGCCATCGGTGACCGCAACCCCATCTACGTCGACGAGGCCGCCGCGAGGGCAGCCGGTCACCCCGGCGTCGTCGCACCGCCGGCGATGATCCAGGTGTGGACCATGGCGGGACTGGGCGGTGTCCGGGCCGACGACGACCCGCTCGGCCGGATCATCGGCCTGTTCGACGAGGCCGGCTACGTCGGTGTCGTCGCCACCAACTGCGAGCAGACCTACCACCGCTACCTTCGGCCCGGCGAACAGGTCAGCGTCACCGCGGAACTGACCGACGTCATCGGGCCCAAGCAGACAGCCCTGGGTGAGGGATTCTTCATCACCCAGAAAATCAGCTGGACGGCCGGCGAGGATGCGGACGAACCTGTCGCCGACATGATGTGGCGGATCATGAAGTTCCGGCCCGCTGATCAGGTGCCGGCACCGGCCGGGGTACCTGCCGACCTCGATCCGGATCAGATGATGCGCCCGGCCGCCTCCAGGGACACCCAGTTCTTCTGGGACGGCGTCAACGCGCACGAACTGCGGATCCAGAAGCGCCCCGACGGCAGCCTGCAGCACCCACCGGTACCCGCGATCTGGGCCGACAGGGAAGCGCCGGCCGAATTCGTCGTCGCCAGCGGCAGGGGCACGGTATTCAGTTACGTCGTCCACCACGCACCCCAGGTCCCCGGGCGGACGCTGCCGTTCGTCATCGCGCTGGTGGAACTCGAGGAGGGTGTGCGGATGCTCGGTGAGCTGCGCGGCGTCGATCCGGCCACGGTCGAGATCGGGATGCCGGTGCGTGCGACGTACATCGACTTCCCCGAGGGGGAAAGCGGCCCTGCGTGGACGCTCTACGCGTGGGAGCCGGCGTGAGCGCGACAACTGTCGAGGTCGGCACCAAGCTGCCCGAACTCTCGCTCTACGGCGACCCCACCTTCATCGTGTCGACGGCCATCGCGACCCGGGACTACCAGGATGTGCACCACGACCGTGACAAGGCGCAGGCCAAGGGGTCGAAAGACATCTTCGTCAACATCCTCACCGACACCGGTCTGGTGCAGCGCTACGTCACCGACTGGGCCGGGCCGAACGCGGTCATAAGGTCGATCGGATTGCGGCTGGGCGTGCCGTGGTACGCCTACGACACGGTTACCTTCCGCGGTGAGGTCACCGCGGTCGAGGGTGAGGTCGTCACGGTGAAGGTAGTGGGCAGCAACAGCCTCGGTGACCATGTCATCGCCACCGCCACGCTTACCCTCGGAGGTGCGTGATGCTCTCCGGCAAGGCCGCGATCGTCGGCATCGGCGCCACCGACTTCTCCAAGGACTCCGGCCGCAGCGAGTTGCGGCTGGCCGCCGAGGCGGTGCTCGATGCCCTCGACGATGCGGGCCTGACGCCCGCCGACGTCGACGGCATGGTGACGTTCACGATGGACTCCAACACCGAGGTAGCCGTGGCCCGGGCGACCGGGATGGGAGAGCTGAAATTCTTCTCCAAGATTCATCACGGCGGCGGCGCGGCCTGCGCCACCATCCAGCAGGCGGCCCTCGCGGTGGCGACCGGAGTCGCGGAGTGTGTGGTGGCCTACCGCGCATTCAACGAGCGCTCCGGCATGCGGTTCGGTCAGGTGCAGCTGCGGCTGATCCAGGGCGCGGACTCCACCAGCGTCGACAACTCCTACTCCTACCCGCACGGGCTGTCCACACCGGCGGCGCAGGTGGCGATGATCGCCCGCCGCTACATGCACCTGTCGGGGGCGACCAGCCGCGACTTCGGTGCGGTATCGGTGGCCGATCGACGCCACGCCGCCAACAACCCGAAGGCCTACTTCTACGGCAAGCCGATCACGATCGAGGACCACCAGAACTCACGCTGGATCGCCGAGCCGCTGCGGCTGCTGGACTGCTGCCAGGAGACCGACGGCGGAGTGGCTTTGGTGGTGACCTCGGTCGAGCGGGCACGCGGCCTCAAGCACCGGCCCGCCGTCATCGAGGCGGCGGCTCAGGGATCCAGCCCCGACCAGTACTCGATGGTCAGCTACTACCGCCCCGAATTGGGCCTGCCCGAGATGGGCCTGGTCGGCCGCCAGCTGTGGCAGCAGTCCGGGCTGACGCCCGCGGACATCCAGACCGCGATCCTCTACGACCACTTCACTCCGTTCACCCTGATCCAGCTGGAGGAACTGGGATTCTGTGCGCCGGGTGACGCCAAGGACTTCGTCGCCGGCGGAGCGATCGAACTCGGGGGACGCCTGCCGATCAACACCCACGGCGGACAACTCGGTGAGGCCTACATTCACGGCATGAACGGCATCGCCGAGGGCGTTCGGCAGTTACGCGGGACCTCGGTGAACCAGGTCGACGGAGTCGAGCACGTCCTGGTGACGGCGGGTACCGGGGTTCCGACGTCGGGGCTGATCCTGGGCTGAAACCCGCTGGCAGTGACGTTGTCGTCACTGATCAGCGGGGGTCAGGTGCACGTCGGCGAGGACGACGGCGTCGTCCCGCGCGGGGACGGTGACGACGCCGATGTACCCGTCGGTCGCGCTCCACACCTTGACGTGGAGGGTCTCACCCGGAAAGACAACTCCGGCGAAGCGCGCGCCATAGGAACCGACCCGGCCCGTCTCTGCGTCGAGCAGGTGATCGACGAGCGCCTTGCACGTCATCCCGTACGTGCACAGGCCGTGCAGGATCGGCCGCGGAAAGCCGGCCGCGGCGGCGAATTCCGGATCGGAGTGCAACGGGTTGCGGTCGCCGCACATTCGGTAGAGCAGCGCCTGCTGGGGAAGCACGGGGATGTCGATCTCGTGATCCGGCGCCCGGTCCGGCGTCTCGAGCGACGCCGACGGGCCGCGTTCGCCGCCGAAGCCGCCCTCGCCACGGGCGAAGATCGAGCGCTTGACCGTCCACAGCACGTCGCCCGAAAGGTCAGTGACCGTGGTCTCGTTGAGCAGGACGGCGGCCTTGCCCTTGTCCCAGATGTCGGTGATCCGGGTCAGGCCGCGAGCCGACCCGGCGGGTGGAAGCGGACGGGAAACGCTGACAGTCTCACTGGCGTGCAGCACCCGGCTCAACTCGATGTCGACACCGGGGAACCGCACGGCGGGCGCCTCGGTCGCGTGGAATGTGGCGGCGACGCTGCTGAACGTCGGCAGCACCTGCGGGGTGTTGTCGGCCAGGTAGCGCAACTCGCGCGGGTTCATCGGATCGGAGCCGGCTCCGAGGGCCAGGTTGTAGAGCTGGATGTCGCTGCTGGTCCAGGTGAACTCAACCGGATCGAGCTCGGCGCCGAGTGCGACCCGGAGATCGATCGGCACGTTAGGCCTTGCCGGCGATGTGCAGCGCAGCCAGGTAGCCGAAGGTCATGGCCGGTCCAATGGTGCCGCCGGGACCCGGGTAGGTGTGTCCCATCACCGGGGCGCTGACATTGCCGGCCGCGTACAGGCCCTCGATCACCGAGCCGTCGTCACGCAGAGCCCGCCCGTACACGTCGGTGCGGATGCCGCCCTTGGTGCCGAGGTCGCCGGGCACCATCTTGGCGCCGTAGTAGGGGGCATGGCTGATCTCGCCAAGATTCGGATTGGGTTTGTTGGTCGGGTCACCGTAGTAGCGGTCGTAGGCGCTCTCACCGCGGTGGAAGTCCTCGTCGACACCGGAACGGGCGAAGCCGTTGAAGCGCTCGATGGTTTCTCTAAGACCGCCGACGGGCAGGCCGGTCTTGGCCGCCAACTCCTCGAGGGTGTCGGCGCGAACAATCACACCCGACTCGATCCACTTCTTCGGGATGCGCTGACCGGGCTGCAGCCCGGCGAAGATGTAGCGGTCGCGGTAGCGCTGGTCGAAAATGAGCCACGACGGCACGTTCTCGCCGGGGCCCGCACCCTGACCGTATTCGCCTCCGTACATCCGATGGCAGGCCTCGACGTAGGGCATCGACTCGTTCATGAACCGCTTGCCGGACATGTTGACGATGATCGAGCCGGGGGAGTTGCGCTCGGAGAGCGCGAACCACGGTGCGCCCTCCAGCGGCACAGTCGGCCCCCACCACGCGTCCTCCATCAGATCCAGTGCGGCGCCCAGCTTTTCGGCCAGCAGGATTCCGTCGCCGGTGTTCGCCGCCGCACCGACCGTCCACTCCGTGCCTATGGGCTCGCGCTGGTACTTGCGGCGCATCTGCTCGTTGTGCTCGAATCCCCCGCTCCCGAGGATGACGCCGCGACGCGCGCGGATCAGCCTCGGCTCGGACGTCTCCGGGGCGGTGGTGTCGCGAACGTAGATGCCGCGCACCACCCCGTCCTCGACATAAAGTTCGGTCAGCGCGGTGTTGAGCAAAACCGGCACCCCCGCGTCGCGCAACCCGATGCGCAGCGGTGCGATCAGCGCGCGGCCCATCCCCACGAGGTTCTTGCCCCGTAGGCCTGCCCACACGCTGCGGATGCCCACCTTCAGGCTACGCAGCACCCCCCGCGGATGGCGCTTGAGTTGGTTGAGCCGCACGTAATCCTGCTGCATGACCACCACGTTGAGCGGCACCTTGCCGTAGGCGGGCTCCAAGCCGGGCATATCGGGCCCGAGCTTCTTGGCGTCGAAAGGTTCCGGCTCGACCGAGCGGCCCGCGGGCCGGCCGCCCGGCTGCTCGGGGTAGTAGTCGGAGTAGCCCGGCACCCAGCACATCTTCAGCGGGGTGTGCTTGAGGACGAAGGACAGCATCTCCGGTCCGCGTTCGAGATAGGTGTCGATGCGTTCGGGTGGGACGACGTCGCCGATGATGGTGTGCAGGTAGGTGCGGGCCGCATCGGCGGTGTCCGTGACGCCGTCTCGCTTGAGGACCTCGTTGTTCGGAATCCACACACCGCCGCCCGACCGGGCGGTCGAGCCGCCGAAGTGGGCGGATTTCTCCACCACGACGGCCGAGAGTCCCTGGTGGGCGGCGGTCAGGGCGGCGACCATGCCCGCAGCTCCGCTTCCCACAACGACGACGTCGAACTCCTGGGCGGTCATACTAGAACACGTTATAGAATTCACCGGTCCGGGCGCTACTGCGACCAGGTCACACCGACGATGGGATTCGCGCCGATGCTCAGCGATGCCGTGCGTGAGGCGCTGGCGGCCGACCTCGCCGAAGCCGAGAACACCCGGGTCCCGCTGAGTCCACTGACCGTCGCCCATCCCGGCATCGACGTGGTCGACGCCTACGAGATCCAGCTCATCAACATCCGGCGGCGCCTTTCGGCGGGGGCGACCGTGGTCGGCCACAAGGTCGGGCTCTCCTCGGAGGCGATGCAGACCATGATGGGCGTCGACGAGCCCGACTACGGTCACCTGCTGGCCGATATGGAGGTGTTCGAGGACGTCCCCGTCCCGGCGGCGAACTACCTCTACCCGAGGGTGGAGGTCGAGGTGGGTTTCATCCTCGCCGACGACCTGCCCGGCGCCGGCTGCACCGAGGACGACGTCCTGGCCGCCACCGCGGCGTTCGCGCCGGCCATCGAACTCATCGACTCCCGGATCAGCGACTGGAAAATCGCCCTGTGCGACACCATCGCCGACAATGCCTCCTCGGCGGGCTTCGTGCTCGGTATGGCGCGGGTCTCGCCGAAGGATGTCGACATCACCGGCATCGACGCGGTGCTGACCCGCAACGGTGAGGTGGTGGCCGAGGGCCGCAGCGATGCCGTGCTGGGCAACCCGGTGACCGCAGTGGCCTGGCTCGCCCGGAAGGTGGACGGCTTCGGGGTGCGGCTGAAGGCCGGCGACATCGTGCTGCCGGGATCGTGCACCCGTGCGATCGACGCCCGCCCGGGGGATGAGTTCACCGCCGATTTCGCCGGGCTGGGCGGCGTCCGACTGTCCTTCGAATAGGAGTGAGATGGTTTCAGCGAAGAAGTCGGTGGCCATCGTCGGCTCCGGCAACATCAGTACCGACCTGCTCTACAAGCTGCTGCGGTCGGACTGGCTCGAGCCGCGCTGGATGATCGGAATCGACCCGGACAGCGAGGGCCTGGCTCGGGCCCGCAAGCTCGGACTCGAGACCAGCGCCGCGGGCGTGGACTGGCTGCTCGCCCAGAGCGAGAAGCCCGACCTGGTGTTCGAGGCCACATCGGCTTACGTGCACCGATCCGCGGCGCCTCGCTACGCCGAGGCCGGCATCACCGCGGTCGATCTGACGCCCGCCGCGGTCGGACCGGGCGTGGTGCCGCCGGCTAATCTGCGCGCGCACCTCGATGCCCCCAACGTCAACATGGTGACCTGCGGCGGGCAGGCGACGATCCCGATCGTGTACGCGGTCTCGCGGGTGGTCGAGTTGCCCTACGCGGAGATCGTCGCCTCGGTCGCGTCGGTGTCGGCCGGTCCGGGTACCCGCGCCAACATCGACGAGTTCACCAAGACCACCAGCCTGGGTGTACAGACGATCGGCGGGGCCGCCCGCGGCAAGGCGATCATCATCCTCAACCCCGCCGATCCACCGCTGATCATGCGCGACACCATCTTCTGTGAGATCCCCGAAGACGCCGATCACGAGGCCATCGCCCGGTCGATCCGCGATGTCGTCACCGAGGTGCAGACCTACGTCCCCGGATACCGTCTGCTCAATGAGCCGCAGTTCGACGAGCCCTCGATCGTCAACGGTGGCCGGCACGTCGTCACCACATTCATCGAAGTGGAGGGCGCCGGGGACTATCTCCCGCCCTACGCCGGGAATCTCGACATCATGACCGCAGCAGCCACCAAAGTGGGCGAGGAGATGGCCAAGCAGACGGCGTCGATCTCGGGAGGTGCGCGATGAGCGAGGACATCTGGGACGTCCGGATCACCGACACCTCACTGCGCGACGGATCGCACCACAAGCGCCACCAGTTCACCAAGGAGGAGGTGCACGCCATCGTCTCCGCGCTCGACGCGGCCGGCGTCCCGGTCATCGAGGTGACCCACGGCGACGGGCTGGGCGGATCGAGCTTCAACTACGGATTCTCCAAGGTGCCTGAGCAGGAACTGATCAAGCTTGCCGCCGATACCGTCACCGACGCGCGGATCGCGTTCCTGATGCTGCCGGGCGTGGGCACCAAGGACGACATCCGGGAGGCCCAGGCCAACGGCGGCTCCATCTGCCGTATCGCCACCCACTGCACCGAGGCCGACGTCTCCATCCAGCACTTCGGCCTGGCTCGCGAACTCGGTCTGGAGACTGTCGGGTTCCTGATGATGAGCCACACCATCAGCCCGGAGAAACTGGCCGCGCAGGCCCGCATCATGGCCGACGCCGGCTGCCAATGCGTCTATGTGGTCGACTCGGCGGGTGCCCTGGTCCTCGACGAGGCCGGAGATCGGGTGGCGGCACTGGTCGCCGAACTCGGCGACGACGCCCAAGTCGGGTTCCACGCCCACGAGAACCTCGGTCTTGGCGTCGCCAACTCGGTGGAAGCCGTGCGGGCGGGCGCCAAGCAGATCGACGGCAGCTGCCGCCGGTTCGGTGCCGGGGCGGGCAACGCTCCGGTCGAGGCGCTGATCGGCGTGTTCGACAAGATCGGGGTGAAGACCGGGATCGACTTTTTCGACATCGCCGATGCCGCCGAGGAAGTCGTCGCCCCGGCCATGCCGGCTGAATGCCTGCTGGACCGCAACGCCCTGATCATGGGCTACTCCGGGGTGTACTCCAGCTTCCTCAAGCACGCCATTCGCCAGTCCGAACGGTACGGCGTGCCCGCGCACCAACTGTTGCACCGTGCCGGACAGCGCAAGCTGATCGGCGGTCAGGAGGATCAGTTGATCGACATCGCGTTGGAGATTAAACGCGAGCGCGAAAAGGGTGAGGCGTCCTCGGGTGGGTGAGAGCCCCTGCGCGCAGCCGTTGCGCGACGCGATCGCCGAGGCCGAGGATCTGGTCCGTGGAGCACCGCACATCGAAAACGAAGCCGACCTGTTAGAGGGACTGCAGTATCTGGCCGGGTGCATCGCGGCATGCACTCACCTGGCGTTCGACTACGACCGTGACCACCCCTTCCTGCAGTCCGGCACCGGTCCCTTCACCAAGATGGGCCTGGACAATCCCGACACCCTGTATTTCGGAACCCGGGTGGGCGCAGGCCACGAGTACGTCGTGACCGGCGTGCGCGGTACCACCACCGACCTGAGTTTTCAGTTACTGGGTGGGGAGTACACCGACGCGCAGGTGCCCGACAGCGAGACCGCGTTCGACGACCGCAGGCTCGACGTCGCTTCCGACGGCAGCTTTGAGTGGCGATTCACCCCGAAAACCAACGCGCAACTGGTGATCCGCGAGGTCTACAACGACTGGTCGGCGATCCGCGGCACGGTGGCCATCTCCCGGACCGACACCGCCGGGACGGCCCCGCCGCCGCTCAGCGCGGAACTGATCGCGAAGCGCTATGCCACAGCCGGTCGGCAACTCGTGCAGCGGGTCAAGACCTGGCTGCAGTTCCCGCAGTGGTTCTATCTCAATATCCCGGTTAACACCATGGTTGCACCGCGGCTGACTCCGGGCGGGCTGGCCACGCAGTACTCCTCGGCCGGTCACTTCGACCTGACCGCCGAGCAGGCTCTGGTCATCACGCTGCCGGTCACCGACGCGCCATATCTCGGCTTCCAGTTGGGCAGCATGTGGTACATCTCGCTGGACTACATCAACCACCAGACCTCCCTGAACGGCAGCCAGGCCCAGGCCGATCCGGACGGCAAGATCCGCATCGTGGTGTCCGACACCGATCCCGGCATCACGAACTGGGTCGAGACCCTCGGCCACCGCAGGGGTTTCCTGCAATTCCGCTGGCAGCGCGTCTCGCGCGAACTGACCGAGGCCGACGGCCCGACAGTCGAACTGGTCGACGTCGCCGACGTTCCCAGCCGGCTGCCCTACTACAGCGACAACAGGATCGCGTCCGAGGCGTGGCGCGCGCGGATAGCAACGCGGCAGCGACAGATTCAGAACAGGATGGTGGGATAGCAGATGAGCGGCATGCTGGAGAACAAGGTCGTCGTGATCAGCGGGGTAGGCCCGGCGCTCGGCACGACCCTGGCGCGCCGTTGTGCTGAGGCCGGCGCTGACCTGGTCCTGGCCGCCCGGACTGCGGAGCGTCTCGAGGAGGTGGCCACGTCGGTCACCGATCTCGGTCGCAGGGCGTTGGCCGTGACCACCGACATCACCGACGACGATCAGGTCGCCAACCTGGTTCAGAAGACGATTGAGGCCTACGGTCGCGTCGACGTGCTGATCAACAACGCCTTCCGGGTGCCGTCGATGAAGCCGCTGGCCGATACCACCTTCTCCCACATCCGCGATGCCATCGAGTTGACGGTGCTGGGGGCACTTCGGCTGACCCAGGGTTTCACCCCCGCTCTGGCGGAGTCCAAGGGTTCGGTGGTCAACGTCAACTCCATGGTGATCCGGCACTCTCAGCCCAAGTACGGCGCCTACAAGATGGCCAAGGCCGCATTGCTGGCGATGTCCCAGTCGCTGGCGACCGAGCTCGGTTCGCAGGGCATCCGGGTGAACTCGGTTGCCCCGGGTTACATCTGGGGTGGCACGCTCCAGAGCTATTTCGCCCATCAGGCCGGCAAGTACGGGACCACCGTGGAGCAGATCTACGATGCCGCTGCCGCGGCGTCGGACCTCAAACGATTGCCGACCGAAGACGAGGTCGCCTCGGCGATCCTGTTCATGGCCAGTGATCTGTCCAGCGGTATCACCGGGGCGACGCTCGATGTGAACTGCGGGGAGTACAAAGCATGACGGAGGCCGCGTGACACGCACGGATGTCGGCACCGTCGAGGAACTGAAGGCCTCGGCGATCAAGGCGGTCGGTCTGGACGACTTCGGCACCGACGAGGACAACTACGTCGAGGCACTCTCGGTGCTGCTGGACTCCTATCGGCGCGACGCCGGCTTCACCGAACTGGGTAGCAAGATGTCGCGGTTCTTCCTGCGCAACGCGCTGGTGGCCCGGCTGCTCAGCGAAGCCTCGTGGAAGCAGCATCCGGGGTACGCCGAGGTAGGGATCACCGCGCCGATCTTCGTGACCGGACTGCCCCGGACCGGCACGACCGCTCTGCACCGCCTGCTGTGCGGTTATCCCCGCCACCAGGGCCTCCAGTTGTGGCTGGCGGAGTTTCCGCAGCCCCGCCCGCCGCGCGACACCTGGCCGGACAACCCGGTGTTCGCCGAACTGCAGTCGCGCTTCGCCAAGGCGCATCGTGAGAACCCGGACTACACCGGCCTGCACTACATGACCGCCGATGAGGTGGAGGAGTGCTGGCAGCTGCTGCGGCAATCGGTGCACTCGGTGTCCTACGAAACGTTGGCTCACGTCCCGACGTACGCCCGCTGGCTGGCGCAGCAGGATTGGACCAGGCCCTACCAGCGCCACCGCAGGAACCTGCAACTGATCGGCCTGAACGAACCGGAGAAGCGCTGGGTGCTCAAGAATCCCAGCCACCTGTTCGCCCTCGACGCGTTGTTCGCCACCTACCCCGACGCCCTGGTGATCCAGTGCCATCGCCCAGCCGAGACCCTCATGGCCTCCATGTGCTCACTGGCCGAGCACACCACCGAGGGCTGGTCACACGTCTTCGTCGGACCGACGATCGGGGCTGACTCCCTGGAAACCTGGTCGCGGGGCCTGGAGCGGTTCAATGCCGTGCGGGCCACCCAGAACCCGGCGCAGTTCTGCGACGTCGACTACACCGATCTCATTCGGGACCCGATCGGCACCGTGGAAAACATTTATGTCCGCTTCGGCATCGAGATGACCGATGAGGCTCGTGCGGCCATCGTGCACACTGACGACGAGAGCAAGCAGGGCCCGCGCGCGCCCAAACACTCCTACTCGCTGGCCGACTACGGCCTGACCGAGGAGCAGGTCAAGGAGCGCTTCGCGGGTCTGTGACCGCCCGGAGAAATCAGCCGTCGCCGGGCGCGGGTGCGCTGGAGTACTCCTCGAGACAGCCCTCCGACACCGCGTGGCCGATGCTGTCGCTCAGCCTCGGGCAGGACTGCACGCGCGCGCTGTTCCCGCCGGACGAGCGGACCTCGGCGAAGACCGCGCACTGTTGCTGGGCTTCGGTCGACCACTGGACCGCGGTGTAGGCGGGCCCGAGCTTACGCACCCGTACCGAGGCGTGACAGTACCGGCAATCGATGTCGGTCAGTCCGGCGCTGAGATAGCGTTCGCGGTCGCGCTGGGTCGCCGCATGCAGGGCGGCAGCGCGTTCGGGGTCGGCGGCGAAGTCCGGGGCCTTCGACCAGCGCTCGGGGTCCCCGTCGTCGCGGGCCGGGTGGTGATCGTCGCCGTGCAGTCCGCGCAATTCCAGCATCGAGCGCGCCACCGCGGCGGCATCCGGTGTCCGCTCGCCGGCGGTCACGCCTGGCCGGCCGCTTCGGCCTGACGGCGCAGGTTTTCCTCGACCTCGGTCTGCCATTTCGCCACGGCCTGGGTGGTGTCGACTTCGAGTTCGAAGCGGTCGGTCATGTCCGGGGTGATGTCGGCCACGTCCACGTAGAACTGCTGATACCAGCGGCGCATCTGGTACACCGCACCGTCCTCTTCGACAAGAAGCGGGTTCTCGATGCGGGTCTTGTGCTTCCAGATCTCGACGTCCTGCAGGAAGCCCTTGCTGACGCCTGCGGTCATCGCATCGGCGAGGACGTCGGAGACCGATTCGTCGACACCCTTCGGCTTCTCCACGATGATGCCCCACATCAGCATGAACGAGTCCTGGGTGACGGGGTAGTGGCAGTTGATCAGGATCGACTCGGCTTTGAAGTTCCCGTAGAGATTGTGCAGCCAGTTGATCATGAACGACGGACCGAAGTAGCTCGCCTCGGAGTCCAGTTGCGAGTCGCCGTAGGAGGTCCCGAGATCGCTGATGTCGGAGCGGCCGACGTTGTGCAGGTACTGCGTGGCGATGTGGCCCTCGAAGACGTTTTTGAAGAAGGTCGGGAAGCCGAAGTGGATGTAGAAGAAGTGCGCCATATCGGTGACGTTGTCGATGATCTCGCGGCAGTTGGAGCCCTCGATGAGCATCGAGTTCCACCGCCACTCGGTCCAGTCTCCGCTGCCGTACTCGGGGATCTCGGGAATCCGCACCTCCGGCTGCGGCGGGTTCCCCTCGTGGTCGTGCCAGATGAACAGCAGGCCGCCGCGAACGTCGGTCTGCCAGGACCGGGTGCGGGCCAGTTTCGGCGTCCGCTTGGCGTATGGCACGAGCTTGCAGCGTCCGTCTCCGCCCCATCGCCAGTCGTGGAACGGGCAGGCGACCTCGTCACCTTTGATCGTGCCCTGGGAAAGATCACCGCCCATGTGCCGGCAGTAGGCGTCCAGCACGTGCAGATCACCCGAGGAGTCGGCGAAGACCACGAGCTTGGTGCCGAACGCGTGGATCGGGTGTGGTTCTCCGTCGCGGTACTGCCCGACCGGACCCAGGCAGTGCCAGCCGCGCGCATACCGGTCGGGCAGTGTCCCGGTGTCGATCTCTCGAATGCCGGTGGTCATGTGGAGCCTCCGCTGTCGTGTCTCTAATTAGAACACGTTACAGTTTTACCGCGATGTCGCGCAACGCGGATCAACGTGCGGTGGCCGGGACCGCTCGATATGCCGCGATTTCATTGGACATGATGGTCTGGGTCATCGTGTAGGTCGATCCGGTCGCGACGATCGACCAC
Source organism: Mycobacterium sp. (assembly GCA_018882965.1). Taxonomy (GTDB): domain Bacteria; phylum Actinomycetota; class Actinomycetes; order Mycobacteriales; family Mycobacteriaceae; genus Mycobacterium. Next base: position 15,531 of record VEQY01000054.1, read on the forward strand.
TTCTGCGTGGCCCTGGTCGAGTTGGCGTTGAAACTGCTCTCGGGCACGGCCGCCATGCTGCTGTAGCGATACAGGTTGTAGGTCTTCCCGGGTGTCAGCCCTGACACGGTGATGGTCAGCGTTACCGGCCGGGGTGCGGGGCGGGTGCTCGAGCCGTTGACGATGGCCGGTATTTCGGCGTTGGTGCTCGTCGTCAGCCGGACCGGAACAGTCTCGCGGTTGAGGTCGGCGACACCGGTGATGGCGATGCCGTAGTCGGCGCCGTTCTTCAACGAGTACACCGGGGCTGTCTTGGCATTGGCCTGCTGACGAGTCGCCGCGAAGGAGCCGAAGGAGTAGGTGAAGGTGTTTTGCGGCTGACCGCTCGCGGTTCCCGTCCACAGCCCGTGGTCGTTGAAAGTGATGGTGTCGTCGCTGTAGTAGGTGGCCGGTCCCGTCAACTCATGCGTCGACGTGATCCCGGTGGCGACCACGATGTGGTCGTACTCCGCGTCGCCGGCGTTGGGGTTCGCGGTCCCGTAGAAGCGGGATTGATTCATGAAGACACCCATGATCACCGGATAACCCGCGCTGACGTTGCTCTTCACCCAGGTGAGGAAGGATGCGGTGGAGGTCTGCTTTGCCGTGTCGAAGGGAACCGCCGCCAAACGCATCGCTTTGGCCGCGGTTACGTCGTTGACGCCCAGCAGCAGTTGCGAACTCACCAGATTCTGCCGGGTGTTCCTGCTTGCCAGAGCCCGGGCGTCGTACTGCGACATGTACTGGCCGTAGTTGAGGCCCGCGCTGATGATCGACACTTCGCCGCAGTAGCCGGAGTTCGCCATCCACTGCAGCCGAGGGGCAAGCCTGCTTCCGGCGCTGTAGACCGTCGCGACGGGCGCGGGTGCTCGCGGAGGCGACGACGCCGCGCTGAGCGGAGTCGCGGCCGACGGCCGGGACCGACCACCTTCCGGTCGAGCGGGCGCGACGGGCCGCACCGCCGCACCTGCACGTCGTACCCCATCAGCGGGACTGTGAGCCGCCGCGGCGGGTCGGGCGTCGGCCTCATCGGCCCGCGCCGTCGCGGATCCGCACGCCACAGCCGCACCTACCCCGAGCGCCAGGCCGGCGATACCCAGCCACACGCGCAGGTGAGCGGCGGATCGCATCAATGGAGACCGCATCAATGGAGACTACGCGCCCACGCCTACGCGGCGGGCTTCTCGCTGCCGACGACCCACATCGAGTAGTACTGCGAACCGCCGCCGTAGGCGTGACCCATCGCTTTGCGGGCGCCCGGCACCTGGTGATCCCCGCCCTTGCCCATCACCTGGATCGCGGCTTCGGCGAAACGGATCAATCCCGAGGCGCCGATCGGGTTCGACGAGAGCACACCGCCGGAGGGGTTCACCGGAAGCCGGCCCCCGATGGCGGTCTCGCCGGCCTCGGTGAGCTTCCAACCCTCGCCTTCGGGGGCGAATCCGAGGTTCTCCAGCCACATCGGCTCGAACCAGGAGAACGGCACGTAGATCTCGGCGACATCGATCTCGTCGATCGGGCTGGTGATCCCGGCGGCCTTCCACAGCGCTGCGGCGGCATCCCGGCCCGCCTGGGGGTTGACCTGGTCGCGTCCGGAGAAGGCGATCGGCTCGGTGCGCAGCGAGGTGGCGTGGATCCAGGCGACCGGATTGCCCTCGGCGACCCGCTGATCGGCGATCTGCTCGTCGCCGATAACCAGGGCGGCCGCACCGTCGGAGGACGGGCAGGTCTCATCGAATCGGATCGGATCCCAGAGCATCTGCGAGGCCATCACCTTTTCCAGGGTGATGTCGGGCTGGTGGAGGTGGGCCAGCGGGTTGCGGGCACCGTTGAGCCGATCTTTGACCGCCACCATCGCCCCGATGTGCGCGGGCGCACCGGAGCGGCGGATGTAGGCGCGAATGTGCGGGGCGAAGTATCCCCCGGCGCCGGCACCCACCGGCTTGGTGAACGGCACCGGAACCGACAGCGCCCACATGGCATTGGACTCGGACTGCTTTTCCCAGGCCACCGCCAGCACCCGCCGGTACCTGCCCGACTGAACGAGGCTGGCCGCCACCACTCCGGTCGACCCGCCGACCGAACCCGCCGTGTGGACCCGGATCAGCGGCTTGCCGGTCGCACCGAGAGCATCGGCCATGAACAACTCGGGCATCATCACGCCCTCGAAGAAGTCCGGCGCCTTACCGACGACGACGGCGTCGATGTCAGCCAACTCCGAACCGCTGTCGGCGAGGGCACGGTCGATCGCCTCACGCACCAACCCGTTCATCGACACATCGCTGCGTTTGGCGACGTACTTGGTCTGGCCCGTGCCCAGCACCGCGGCAAGATGCTTCACCGGCTCTTTCCTTCCAGCACCGCGACGATGTTCTGCTGCAGGACGGGACCGCTGGTGGCGTGTGCAAGCACCCGCTGCGCGGTGCCGTCGAAGATGTGCCGGGCGGCGAAGCCGATCCGTTCCAGACCGGTGGAGAACATCGGGTTTGCGGCCAACGCACCCCCGGACGGGTTGACTGTGGTCGACGCGCCCAGTCCGATCGCCTCTGTGAGGATCAGCTGTTGATGGGTGAACGGCGCGTAGATCTCGGCGACCTCGATCGAGCCGGTATCCCCACCGGTTGCGGCCTCGGCCGACGCGGCCGTCGACGGAGAGGTGATCAGATCCCGCGCGCCGATCACGGGTGTCTCAATGCGGTGTTCGAAACCGGTGATCCAGGCTGGTCTCTCGCGCAGTTCGCGCGCACGGCTGCCGGCGGCCAGTACGACGGCCGATGCGCCGTCGGTGATCGGTGCGATGTCGTGGCGGCGCAGGGGGTCGGCGAAGTATGGGCGCTCCAGCAGTTGGGCCACGCTGTCGGCCGGCTCAACCGAGTCGGTGCGTCCGCCGGCGGTGAGGGATTCCAGCGCCACCTGAGCCATTTCCTGCTCGGTCCACTTCCCGCTGTCCAGCCCGAGCCGGGCCTGCAGGCCCGCCATCGATACCGCATCGGGCATGAGCGGCGCGACGGTGTACGGGTCGGTCTGCAGCGCGAGAACGCGGCGCAGGGTCCCCGCGCTGGACTTGCCGAACCCGTACACCAGGGCGGTGTCGACCTCGCCGGTCAGCACCTTGATGTAGGCCTCGTAGAGAGCCCACGCCGCGTCCATCTCGACGTGGGACTCGTTGATCGGCGGAACGGCCCCGATGGAGTCGATCGCGTTGAGGAACGAAAACGCCCGTCCGGCAAGGTAGTCCGAGGATCCCGAGCACCAGAATCCGATGTCGCGCTGGCTGATGCCGAGTTCGCGGTAGAGCTCGGCGAAGCAGGGCATCAGCATCTCGACGCCGTTGGTGGTGCCCAGGGTGTGGCGCACGTGGGGGGCGTGCGCGAATCCGACGACGGCAACTTCTCGACTCATCGACGTCCCTTACAGGTGCTGCTTGTAGGTCTCGTAGTCGGCGTCCGGTTCGCCGGTGGGCCGGAAGTGCGAGATGTTGTCGATGCCAAGTCCCCATTTCTCCGGTGGCTCCCAGACCGCTTTGACCCGCATCCCCATCCGGACGTCGGCGGCATCCACGTCGGCGACCAGGGTCAGGAACGGCAGGTCCGCGCCGTCAAGCAGAACGTAGGCCGCCACGTAGGGCGGAGGGATCCGCTGTCCGGCGAAGGGGATGTTGACGATCGCGAACGTCGTGACCGTACCGGTGTCGGGCAGTTCGACGAACTGGTCCAGTTCCCTGCCGGTGGCCGGGTCCGCCTCCCGCGGCGGGAAGTAGACCTTGCCGTCGTCGCCGGCCCGGGCGCCGAGCAGCTTGCCCTGCTGCAACGCCCGCAGATAGATGCTCTCGGGGGTCGATGCGCTGTGCTCGATGGAGATCGCGCTCGGGGCCACCTGCATGGTCACCGGGTCGCGATCATCCTCGACGCCGGGAGGTTCGGGATCCTCGCCGGGAACGAACCAGGCGATGTCGGTGATCGCACCGACCGGCTCGTCGATCCAGTGCGCGTGCACCCTGTCGCCGGTCCGCACCCGTCCGTCCACCGCGTGCAGCAGAGCGGTGTCGGCGCCGTCCAGCTTGATCAGCGCCCATGTGAAGGGCCGGTCCAGCGGCTGACCCTCCAGCGGTTCGGCCTGCCAGGTCCAGGACAGCACCGTCCCGACGCTGCTGACCGGCACGATCTCGGTCAGTTTCTCGTCGGTGACCGGGTCGTACTCGATGACCGGGACGTGGACCCTGCCGTCAGCTCCGCGGATGCCCACGATCCGGCGGCTGCGCAGCGCGGTGAAGAACTCGCCCAGGGTGGGGCCGACCGAACGGGTGTAGTCGAAAGACAGAGCTAGCGGTGCCGAGAGGGGCGGTTCGTGGGAATCTATCAAGGCCGCGATGGGTTGGCTGACGCTCACGGCATCGAGTAGAACAGGTTCTAACATTCGTGGCAAGGAAGGCGGCGGTCGATGAAGCTGGGTCTGCAACTGGGGTACTGGAGTGCCCAGCCGCCCACCAACCATGCCGAGCTGGTCGCGGCCGCCGAGGAGGCCGAGTTCGACACGGTGTTCACCGCCGAGGCTTGGGGATCGGACGCCTTCACCCCGCTGGCCTGGTGGGGTCGGCAGACCGCGCGGATGCGCTTGGGCACCTCGGTGGTGCAGCTGTCGGCGCGCACCCCGACCGCGTGCGCGATGGCGTCGCTGACGCTGGACCACCTCTCCGGCGGGCGCCACCTGCTGGGCCTCGGGGTCTCGGGTCCGCAGGTGGTGGAGGGCTGGTACGGCCAGCGCTTCCCCAAACCGCTGGCGCGCACCCGTGAGTACATCGACATCATCCGCCAGGTCTGGGCCCGGCAAGCCCCGGTCACCAGCCCGGGCCCGCACTACCCGCTGCCGCTGTCCGGGGAGGGGACCACCGGTCTGGGCAAGGCACTCAAGCCGATCGTGCACCCGCTGCGCGCCGACATTCCGATCATGCTCGGTGCCGAGGGTCCGAAGAACATCGCGTTAGCCGCCGAGATCTGCGACGGGTGGCTGCCGATCTTCTACTCGCCGCGGCTGGCCGACATGTACAACGAGTGGCTCGACGAGGGTT
>VEQY01000013.1 GCA_018882965.1 Mycobacterium sp.
ACTTCAACGCCAAGCTGCGATCCGGTGCGATCACCACGCCGCTGGGCAGCGAGCGCGAATACCGGCCCTATCCGTACATCGTCGCGATCGTCGACGAGCTGGCCGACCTGATGATGACCGCGCCGCGCGACGTCGAGGACGCCATCGTGCGGATCACCCAGAAGGCCCGTGCGGCGGGCATCCACCTGGTACTGGCCACCCAGCGCCCCTCGGTGGACGTGGTCACCGGATTGATCAAGACCAACGTGCCCTCCCGGCTGGCGTTCGCGACGTCGTCGCTGACCGACAGCCGCGTGATCCTCGATCAGCCGGGTGCGGAGAAGCTGATCGGCATGGGCGATGCGCTGTTCCTGCCGATGGGTTCCAACAAGACGATCCGGCTGCAGGGCGCGTTCATCACCGACGACGAGATCCACGCCGTGGTGACGGCCTGCAAGGACCAGGGCGAGCCCGAGTACACCGAGGGCGTCACCGCCGCCAAGACCAGCGGCGAGCGCGCGGAGCTCGATCCCGACATCGGCGACGACATGGACCTGTTCCTGCAGGCGGTCGAGTTGGTGGTGTCGAGTCAGTTCGGTTCGACCTCGATGCTTCAGCGCAAACTGCGGGTCGGATTCGCCAAGGCGGGCCGGCTGATGGATCTGATGGAAACCCGCGGCATCGTGGGGCCCTCGGAGGGCTCGAAGGCCCGCGACGTCCTGGTCAAGCCGGACGAGCTGGCCGCGACGCTGGCGGCGATCCGCGGCGGCTGACCCGAATCAGAGCACGAGCAGCATGCGGGTGTTGCCCAGGATGTTCGGCTTGACGTAGCTCAGGTCGAGGAACTCCGCCACGCCGATGTCGTACGAGCGGCACATCTCCTCATAGACCTCGGCGGTGACCGGGGTGCCCTCGATCTCGGTGAAGCCATGCCGACCGAAGAACTCGGTCTCGAAGGTCAGCACGAACAGGCGCTGCAGATTCAGCTCGCGGGCGACCTCGAGCAGACGGTCTACGACGGCGTGCCCGATGCCCCGGCCCTTGACCCGCGGGTCGACCGCGACCGTGCGCACCTCGCCCAGGTCGGACCACAGCACGTGCAGGGCGCCGCAGCCGACGACGTCTCCCTCGAGCTCGGCCACCCAGAACTCCTGGATCGCCTCGTAGAGGGTGACGAGATTCTTCTCCAGCAGGATCCGGCCGGCGTAGGTGTCCACCAGGCGCTTGATCTCGGGCACGTCGGAGGTGCGGGCACGGCGAATGACCAGGCCGGGCACACCCTCGTTCACGGCGTCACCCTATCGCCGCGGTCCCGGCCACGGTGATGCCGATATCCTGATCGCCGTGCCGGGCCATCCCTCTACACCACCCCGGGCGCCCCGGGTGGGGGTGGCGAACATCGCCAACGCGCTGACCGGGTTGCGGCTGGTCCTGGTCCCGGTGTTCCTGCTGTTCCTCTTCGCCGGTGACGGCCATCAGCCCGCCAGCCGGGTGGTCGCGTTCGTGGTGTTCGCCGTGGCGGTGATGACCGACCGGCTCGACGGCTGGCTGGCCCGCAGCTATGACCTGGTCACCGAGTTCGGCAAACTGGCCGATCCGATCGCCGACAAGATGCTGATCGGCGCAGCGCTGATCGGCCTGTCGATGCTCGGCGACCTGCCCTGGTGGGTGACGGTGGTCATCCTGGTGCGCGAACTCGGCGTGACCCTGCTCAGGTTCGCCGTGATCAGCCGTGGCGTCATCCCAGCCAGCCGCGGTGGCAAACTCAAGACCCTTGCGCAGTCGATCGCCATCGGGCTGTTCATCCTGCCCCTGCACACCTGGCCCGGACCCTGGTCGACGGTGGCCTGGTCGGTCATGGGGGTGGCGATCGCGCTGACTGTGGTCACCGGGGTCGACTACCTCGTCTCGGCGGTCCGGGGCTCGCGCGGCACCTGGTGAGCTGCGGCGGGAACCAAATCCTGCGCCGCGGCGTTGTCTGGGCGATACCGGAGGAGGTTTGGCCCGATGGCCCTTTTGCTGCGGGACGTGATCGGCGACACGCTGCGTCGTGAGCGCACATCTCAGGGGCGCACCCTGCGGGAGGTTTCTGATTCGGCGCGGGTCAGCCTCGGCTACCTCTCCGAAGTCGAGCGTGGCCGCAAGGAGGCCTCCAGCGAACTGCTCAATGCGATCTGCACGGCGCTGGACGTGCCGCTGTCCCGGGTCCTTTCCGACGCGGGCACTGCGATGGCTCATCGCGAGTGCGGCGGGCAGGTGCTCGTCCACCCGGCCGCCAGGGCGGTCGCCTAAAGCCCGACGGGCTGTGATTCCGGTCCGGAACCGATAAATTGGTCGGCGAATCCAAAGCGGACTTTGATCCGGCACTCGACTCGAAGGCGGGGCAACTGATGGCCAATCCGTTCGTCAAGGCGTGGAAGTACCTGATGGCGCTGTTCAGCTCCAAGGTCGACGAGTACGCCGACCCCAAGGTGCAGATCCAGCAGGCGATCGAGGATGCCCAGCGTCAGCACCAGGCCCTGACCCAGCAGGCCGCCCAGGTGATCGGCAACCAGCGTCAGCTCGAGATGCGGCTCAACCGGCAGCTGGCCGACATCGAGAAGCTGCAGGCCAACGTCCGTCAGGCGCTCACCCTGGCCGACCAGGCCGCCGCGGCCGGAGACGCCGCCAAGGCCACCGAGTACACCAACGCCGCCGAGGCTTTCGCCGCCCAGCTGGTGACCGCCGAGCAGAGCGTGGAGGACCTCAAGGCTCTGCACGACCAGGCCCTCGGCGCGGCCCAGCAGGCCAAGAAGGCGGTCGAGCAGAACGCCATGATGCTGCAGCAGAAGATCGCCGAGCGCACCAAGCTGCTCAGCCAGCTCGAGCAGGCCAAGATGCAGGAGCAGGTCAGCGCATCGCTGCGGTCGATGAGCGAGATCGCCGCCCCCGGCACCACGCCCAACCTCGACGAGGTCCGCGAGAAGATCGAGCGCCGCTACGCCAACGCGATGGGCGCCACCGAGTTGGCGCAGAACTCCGTCCAGGGCCGGATGCTGGAAGTGCAGCAGGCCAGCGTGCAGATGGCCGGGCATTCCCGCCTTGAGCAGATCCGGGCGTCGATGCGGGGAGAGGCGCTGCCCGCGGGCGGCGCGGCCGCCCCGACGACGCCGGCCACCCCGGCCAGTACGCCCGAACCCGAGCAGCCGCTCGGCCACTAGGCGGGTCGGCGTGCGATGGCGGTGAAACCGGGCCGGTCCCGTTCGATGCTGCAGCGCTTCATCGACACCCTCAGCGAGTACGCCGACCTCGCGGCACAAAAACTCAGCGCCGTCTCCGACCCCCGCGCCCGGCTGCTGCGCAAGCGGCGCTGGGCGCTGCGGCTCGGCGTGTTCTTCTCGTTCGCTACGGCGTTCTGGGTGTGCGTCACCGGCTTACTGGCGTCATGGAGCATCCCGGTATGGGGTCTGATCATCACCGGCGTCGTCGCCGCGGGCGCCGCCGTGCCGGCAACCCTCTTCCTCCTGCGTTACCGGTGGCTTCGCGGCGAACCCCTGCCCCCGCAGCGCGAGGTGAGCGGCCACCGGCTCCCGCCACCCGGATCGGTCGCCCGGCCGGCGATGTCCGCGCTGGCCGCATCCGAGCGGGGCCTGCACTCGCTGCTGGGTGTGCTGCAGCGCGGACGGTTACTGCCCGACGCGGAGATCGGCGAGCTGACGGCGGCGGCCGGCCGCTCGGCGGCGGCCATGACGGCCACCGCGGCCCAGGTGGTGTCGATGGAGCGCGCGGCGATCGAGGCCCCCGATTCGCGGGAGTACCTGACCGCGACCATCAACGCGTTCACCGCCCAACTTGCCACCGGGGTGCGTCAGTACAACGAGATGGTGACCGCGGCCGCGCAACTGGTGTCATCGGCTAACGCGGATTCGCCACTGGCCGCGATGTCCGAACAGCGCTGTCGCGAGGAGCTCACCGGCGCCACCGATCGGCTGATGGGTTGGGCGCAGGCCTTCGAGGAACTCGGCCAGCTCAGATAGCCGCTACAGCGTGGGCCGCAGTGCCGGTACTGCGGCGCCGAGCAATCCCCGGACGATGGCCTTGGTCATGTCCCACATGTCGAAGTAGTCCCGCCACAGAGTGATACGTCCGTTGTGCACTTCGAAGACGCCGCACACCCAGAACTGCAGCCGAACCGGCCCGAAGATCAGCACGTCGGTGCGCTCGGTGAGCACCGAGGCGCCGTTGACGGCGATGCGGTGGGTTTTCACCTCGAAGCCGATCCGGCCCTTCATCCCCCGGAAGAGTTTCACCGCCCGCGCGCGCCCGTGAATGGTCGGGAAGCCGACGTTCTCGTACACCAGGTTTTCGTCGAGCACCGCCCCGGCGCCGTCGGCATCCTGATTCTGCAGGGCGGTCAGAAGGATTTCGACGGTGTGGGCGTTGTCGATGTCGGCGCTCACGTTCGTGGTCTGCTCGGTCATGCCGTCCACCCTAGACCCGCTGCTGATCGGCTGTGGCAGTGTGAAGCCGATGCGCGTCGTGGTCGTTGCCGGACCGGAGGCCGGACACGCCTTCCCGGCGATCGCGCTGTGTCTGCGGTTGCTCGCCGCCGGTGACGACCCGGTGTTGCTGACCGGCACCGCCTGGTTGGAGACCGCCCGCGCGGCCGGGGTGCAGGCCGTCGAGTTGCTCGGGCTGAACCCCGAGGCATCCGACGACGACACCGACGCCGGTGCCAAGATCCACCATCGGGCAGCCCGGATGGCCGAGCTGAATTCCCCTGTGCTGCAGCACTTCCGCCCTGATCTGGTGGTCTCCGATGAGATCACTGTGTGCGGCGGGATGGCGGCCGAACTGCTGGGCGTGCCGTGGGTGGAGCTCAGTCCCCATCCGCTGTATCTGCCTTCGAAGGGACTACCGCCGGTGGGCAGCGGTCTGGCCCCGGGCACCGGGATCCGCGGACGCGTTCGGGATTCGGTGATGCGGGCGATGACGGCCCGCTCGCTGCGGGCCGGACGGCGCCAGCGATCGGCGGCGCGGCAGCGGATCGGACTGAGCGCCCACGACCCGGGGCCGCGCCGGCGGCTCATCGCCACCCTGCCGGCCCTGGAGGTGGCCCGCCCCGACTGGCCTGCCGAAGCCGTCATCGTCGGCCCGCTGCATTTCGAACCCACCGCCGCGGTCCTGCCGGTGCCGGCGGGGCCGGGCCCGCTGATCGTCGTCGCACCGTCGACCGCCGACACCGGCGCGGTAAGCGTTGCCGAGGTGGCCCTGCAGAACCTGGTTCCAGGACGCAGCCTGCCGGCGGGCGCGCGCGTCGCGGTCTCCCGGCTCGGCGGGCAGCGCTGCGCGCCGCCCGCGCCGCCGTGGGCTGTGGTGGGACTGGGACGTCAGGACGCCCTGCTGGCCGGAGCCGATCTGGTGATCTGCGGCGGCGGGCACGGGATGTTGACCAAGGCGCTGCTGGCCGGGGTGCCGCTGGTGGTGGTCCCGGGCGGGGGCGACCAGTGGGAGCTGGCCAATCGGGCGGCGCGGCAGGGCAGCGCGCGGCTGATCCGGCCGCTGACCGCCGAGGCGTTGATCGGCGCGGTCGGCGACGTGCTGTCCTGCCCGTCCTACCGGCGGGCCGCGCGGCGGGCGGGGGAGAGCGCCGCCGGGGTCGCCGATCCGGTCCGGGTGTGCCGGGAGGCCGCTCGCTAAGCTCGGCCGGGTGCGGCTGACGCAGTTTCATGAGCTCGTCGAAGCGCAGTTCGGCCCGGTCCGGGGCGCATCGCTGCTGGTTGACCACGTGCTGACCCGGTTCGGCGGGCGCACGGCCGCGCAGGCCATCGCCGACGGCGTCGAGCCGCGCGACGTGTGGTGGGCGCTGTGCGCGGACTTCGACGTGCCGCGCGATCAGTGGTGACCGGGCGCTAGCTGGGCGCCGGCCGGGTGTCGGCGACACGCGCGCGGCGTGCCTCCTTGCCATCGAACACATGTTCGCTATTGTGGGCCTCGTCTGGTCGAACAGGTTTGTCGGTAGCCCCCGCTAGCGTCGCCGCCAACTGACCAACCCGGTCACCAACACCCCGGACACCGGAGAGAAGGAGACACCCATGGCCCAGCAAGCCACCGACCGCGAGAAGGCTCTCGAACTCGCGCTCACGCAGATCGAGAAGAACCACGGCAAGGGCGCGGTGATGCGCCTGGGCGACGAGGTCCGCCAGCCCATCTCGGTCATCCCGACCGGCTCCATCGCCCTGGACGTGGCGCTGGGCATCGGTGGGCTGCCCCGCGGCCGCGTCGTGGAGATCTACGGTCCGGAGTCCTCCGGCAAGACCACCGTCGCCCTGCACGCGGTGGCCAACGCGCAGGCGGCCGGCGGCATCGCGGCGTTCATCGACGCGGAGCACGCCCTGGATCCGGAGTACGCCAAGAGCCTGGGCGTGGACACCGACTCGCTACTGGTCAGCCAGCCCGATACCGGCGAGCAGGCGCTGGAGATCGCCGACATGCTGGTCCGCTCCGGGGCGATCGACATCCTGGTCATCGACTCGGTGGCCGCCCTGGTGCCGCGCGCCGAGATCGAGGGTGAGATGGGCGACAGCCACGTCGGACTGCAGGCCCGCCTGATGAGCCAGGCGCTGCGCAAAATGACCGGCGCCCTGAGCAACTCGGGCACCACGGCGATCTTCATCAACCAGTTGCGCGAGAAGATCGGCGTGATGTTCGGCTCGCCCGAAACGACCACCGGCGGTAAGGCACTGAAGTTCTACGCCTCGGTGCGCCTGGATGTGCGCCGGATCGAGACCCTCAAGGACGGGACTGACGCGGTGGGTAACCGCACCCGCGTCAAGGTGGTCAAGAACAAGGTTTCGCCGCCGTTCAAGCAGGCGGAGTTCGACATCCTCTACGGCAAGGGCATCAGCCGCGAGGGCTCGCTCATCGACATGGGCGTCGATCAGGGCTTCATCCGCAAGTCCGGGTCGTGGTTCACCTACGAGGGTGAGCAGCTGGGGCAGGGCAAGGAGAACGCCCGAACCTTCCTGATGGAGAACCCCGACACCGCCAACGAGATCGAGAAGAAGATCAAGGAGAAGCTCGGGGTCGGCGCGGTACTGACCGATGAGGTCGCCGTCGATGACGTCCTGCCCGCTCCCGTCGACTTCTGAGGCTCGCGAGGAGCAGGCGCATGCGCTGTGCCTGCGCCTGCTCACCGCGAGGGCGCGCACCCGCGCCGAACTCGGTGGGGCGCTGGCCAAGCGCGGCTACCCTGACGACGTCGCCGAGAGGGTGCTCGACCGGCTCGCCCGCGTCGGCCTGGTCGATGACGGTGAGTTCGCCGCTCAGTGGGTGCGATCCAGGTCCCGCTCCGCCAAGGGCAAGCGGGCACTGGCCGCCGAACTTCGCACGAAGGGCGTCGACGACGAGGTGATCGCCTCGGCTCTGGCCGGCTTGAGTCCGGGTGCTGAGCGAGGGCGCGCCGAGCAGCTCGTCGAGCGGAAGCTGCGCCGCGAGGCTCTCACCGACGGCGATGACTCCGCGGTGATGCGCAGGCTGGTGGGCATGCTCGCCCGCCGGGGTTACAGCCAGAGCCTGGCTCTCGCCGTGGTCAGCGAGGGACTGCGTGCCGAGCGGGAGCGCCGGCGGGTCTAACATCCGGCCATGCAGATCTCGGCCAAGCTCGCGCCGACATTCGGCTATCCGGAGCTGGAGAGATTCTGGCGCAGCGCCGATGACCTCGGCTTCGCGGCGGTATGGGACTACGACCACTTCTACGGTCTGGTCGACAACCCCACCCCCACCCTCGAGGGGTGGACGACGCTGGCCGCGATGGCAGTCGTCGTCCGGCGTGCGCGCGTGGGCTGCATGGTCTCCGGGGTGACCTACCGCAACCCGGCAGTGCTGGCAAAGATGGCCGTGACCGTCGATCACATCAGCGGCGGGCGGCTCGAGTTCGGTCTCGGCGCGGGCTGGCATGAGGCCGAGCACCGCGGCTACGGGATCGCCTTTCCCGGCCCGGGCGCGCGGGTCGCGATGGTCGACGAGGCGCTCACGGTGATCCGCCGGCTCTGGACCGAGGACTCGGTGACCTTCGAAGGCCGGTTTGTCACCCTCGTCGACGCGCTGTGCGAACCCAAGCCCATCCAGCGTCCGCATCCGCCGATCGTCGTCGGCGGATCGCAGCCCAAGATGCTTCGGGTGGTCGCCCGCCACGCCGACGAATGGAACATGCCCAGCCACGAAGGCCCGCAGGTATGGGGAGCGGCAAGTGTTCGGCTCGACGAGGCCTGCGCGGAAGTGGGTCGCGACCCTGCTGCGGTGCGCCGCTCGGTCCAGTTGTTTCTGCACCCCCGCGAACCCGAACAGGTTGATAGGCAGCTCGCGCTGCTGCCGCACTACCGGGATCTGGGCTGTCAGCACGTGGTGCTGTCGTTCTACCAGCCGCCGTCGCTCGAACTCCTGCAGCGCTGTGCGCAGTTGCGCGACAGCTAGTCGCCGGGTTCGATCCTGGCGCTGGGTGCCCCGCTCTGTTCGAGGGCCTCGGCCTCCAGCGGGGCGGTGCCCCGCTTGGACTGGCGCAGCCGGCGTTCCAGGCGGGTGGCGGCGGCCGACAGCGCGAAGTTCACGCTGATCATCAGTGCGGCGATGACGATCAGCGCGGGGATGTAGTTGCCGTAGGTCGAGCCGATCACGGTGCCCTGGCGCACCATCTCCACGAAGGTGATCTGGTATCCGATCGCGGTGTCCTTGAGCACCACGACCAGCTGCGACACCAGCACCGGCAGCATCGACGCGATCGCCTGCGGCAGCAGGATCGCGCGCATCGTCTGTCCCCACCGCAGGCCCAGCGCGGAGGCCGCTTCGGTCTGGCCGCGAGGCAAGGCGCCGACGCCCGCTCGAACGATCTCGGCGATGACCGCGCTGTTGTACAGCGTCAGCCCGGTGACCACCCCGGCCAGCGCCAGATACTTCGACGGGAAGACGTCGTAGAGCGCGAAGAGGAAGTAGGCGAAGATCATCATGATCAGCACCGGAACGGCGCGGAAGAATTCCACGATGATCGCGCACGGCCAGCGGACGGTGGCAATCGGGGACAGCCGTCCGACCCCGAGCAGCAGGCCGAAAATGAGGGCCAGCACAATCGACAGCGCGGCGGCGGTCAGGGTGCCCTGAATCCCCGGCAGTACATAGGTCCGCCAGAGGTCGGCGGTCAAAAACGGCTTCCATTTCGCCGCGGTCAGCTGGCCTTTGCCGGCGAGCTTGGCGACGACCACCCAGACCAGCGCGGCAATCACCACGACCGTCACCCCGGTGACCAGCCGGTTGCGAATCCTCGCGCGCGGTCCGGGAGCGTCGAAGAGCACCGAGGCGGCCATCAGTGCCGTCCTCTCTTCGCGTGCACGCCCATCGGTGCCGCCTGTTCTTCGCTTGCGCTCATCGGTGTCGCCTGTTCTTCGCTTGCGCTCATCGGTGTCGCCTGTTCTTCGCTTGCGCTCATCGGTGTCGCCTGTTCTTCGCTTGCGCTCATCGGTGTCGCCTGTTCTTCGCTTGCGCTCATCACCGCACCACCGCCCAGCGCTTGCCCAGCCAGCTCGCCAGCAGGCCCAGGGGAAGGGTGAGGATCACAAAGCCGGTGGCGAAAATGGTGCCAACCGCGATGAGCGCGGCGGTGTTCTCGATCATCTCCTTCATCAGCAGTGCCGCCTCGGCGACGCCGATCGCCGAGGCGATCGTGGTGTTCTTGGTCAACGCGATCAGCACCGAACCGAGCGGGACGATCACCGCCCGGAACGCCTGGGGCAGCAGCACGACCCGCAGATTCTGGGCGAACGTCAGCCCGAGCGACCGTGCCGCCTCGGCCTGGCCCAGCGGCACGGTGTTCACTCCGGACCGCACCGTCTCGGCGACGAAGGACGCCGTGTAGACCGTCAGTCCGAGCACGGCCAGGCGGAAGTTGCTGTCGGCGATCGAGGTGGGCGAGTTCGGATCGGCCAGGGTGATGCCCAGCGTCTGGGCGAGCCCGAACGAGCAGAACAGAATGATCAGCGTCAGCGGAGTGTTGCGCACGATGTTGACATACGTCGTGGCGATCCAGTTGAGCATCGGCACCGGCGAGAGCCGCATCGCCGCGATGAGCGTGCCCAGCACGAGGGCGCCGATCGCGGAGAGCACCGTCAGTTTGACGGTGACCCAGAACGCCTGCAGGATCGCCGACCGGTATTTTCCGAAGATCTCACCCCGCTCGGGTGCGCTGGCGGCAGAAGTGTCCAGAGCCGGTGTCGGTGGGGCGGTGACGCCCGCCGGTCCGAGGTTGCGGTCGAACGCCTCCTGCCAGCTGCCGTCCCGCTCCATCTCGACGATCGCGTCGTTGATCTGCGTGCGCAGTTCGTTATTGCCCTTGAGCAGTCCGATCCCGTACTTCTCCTCGGAGAACGGCTTGCCGATGATCTTGAAGGCCCCCGGTGTCTGGGCGGCGTAGCCGGCCAGGATCACCTCGTCGGTGCTGACCGCGTCGATCGCTCCGTTGCGGAGCGCCTCGACGCACGCCGAGTAGGTGTCGTACTGCTGAAGCTGGACGCCCGGATACTTGTCCTTGATGCGCTGGGCGGGGGTCGATCCCGACACCGAGCACAGCTTCTTGTTGTTCTCCAGCGACTCCGGGCCGCTGATGTCGGTGTTGTCCGCCCGGACCAGCAGGCTCTGGCCGGTCACCAGGTAGGGACCGGCGAAGTCGACCTTCTGCTTGCGGGCGTCGGTGATCGAGTAGGTGGCGACGATGAAGTCCACCTGGCCGTTGGCGATCAGGGTCTCCCGCTGGCCGGACGGCGCCTCCTCCCACTCGATCTCCTCGGGCCGGTACCCCAGCTTGCCCGCGACGTAGGTCGCCACGTCGACGTCGAAGCCGGCCATCGTGCCGTCCGGCTTCTTGACCGCCATTCCCGGCTGATCGAACTTCGTGCCGATGGTGATCGCGCTGCCCTGACCGCCGCAGCCCGATAGTCCGAGCATGACCCCTAGGGCCAGCAGGATGCCGACCAGCAGACGGGCGGACGATCTCGGCATGGGTTGTCGCTCGGCTGCCGTCAGTGGTTGAGGATCTTGCCGAGAAAGTCCTTGGCCCGGTTCGACCGCGGGTTGCCGAAGAACTCGTCGGGGGGTGCGTCCTCGACGATCGCACCGTCGGCCATGAAGACGACGCGATCGGCTGCCCGGCGGGCGAAGCCCATCTCGTGGGTCACCACGACCATCGTCATGCCCTCACCCGCCAGCGAGGTCATCACAGCCAGAACCTCGTTGACCATCTCCGGATCCAGCGCGCTGGTCGGTTCGTCGAAGAGCATCACCTTCGGATCCATGGCCAGCGAGCGAGCGATGGCCACCCGCTGCTGCTGCCCGCCGGAGAGTTGAGCCGGGTACTTGGTGGCCTGGTTAGCCACCCCAACCCGCTCCAGCAGCGCCATGGCCTGCGCTTCGGCTTTGTCCTTGCCCCGTCGGCGCACCATCACCGGGGCCAGCATGACGTTCTCCAGCACTGACTTGTGGGCGAAGAGGTTGAAGGACTGGAAGACCATGCCGACGTCGGATCGCAACTGAGCCAGCTTGCGGCCCTCCGCCGGCAGCGTTTCCCCGTCGATGGCGATGGAGCCCGAGTCGACGGTCTCCAGCCGGTTGATGGTCCGGCACAGCGTCGACTTACCCGACCCCGACGGGCCGAGCACCACGACGACCTGGCCGCGGTCGATCTCAAGGTTGATGTCCTTGAGCACGTGCAGGTCCCCGAAGTGCTTGTTGACGGCCTTGATCGCGATCATCGGCACCGCGGAGTCGACTGCCATGCCTGGTGACCCTACTGCGGGGGCCGGGCATGCGCCTGCCGATCCGCGGTTTCCCCGCAGGGTGTGCTCTCTCCTACGATGAGACTCGTGATTCCGGCACTGCGGCAGGACTGGGCTGATCCGTCCCGTTCCCCGCGCGGGCGCACCTATCAGGTTCGCACTTACGGGTGCCAGATGAACGTGCACGATTCCGAGCGTCTGGCCGGGCTGCTCGAGGCCGCCGGATATCTACGCGCACCAGAGGGCAGCGATGCCGATGTGGTGGTCTTCAACACCTGTGCCGTGCGGGAGAACGCCGACAACAAGCTCTACGGCAATCTGAGCCATCTGGCCCCGCGCAAGCAGAGCGACCCCGATATGCAGATCGCCGTCGGCGGCTGCCTGGCCCAGAAAGACCGCGATCTGCTGCTGCAGAAGGCGCCGTGGGTGGACGTGGTCTTCGGCACGCACAACATCGGCTCGCTACCGGTTCTGCTCGACCGCGCCCGCCACAACCGGACCGCCCAGATCGAGATCGCCGAGGCGCTCAGCGAGTTTCCGTCGGATTTGCCGGCCGCCCGTGATTCGGCCTATGCGGCGTGGGTGTCCATCTCGGTGGGGTGCAACAACACCTGCACTTTCTGCATCGTCCCGTCCCTGCGCGGGCGCGAGCGAGACCGCCTGCCCGCCGACATCCTGGCCGAGGTGCGCTCGCTGGTCGAGCAGGGCGTACTCGAGGTGACCCTGCTCGGCCAGAACGTCAACTCCTACGGCGTCGGTTTTGCCGACGAAGAGGGCGTTGACAGAGGTGCTTTCGCGTCCCTGTTGCGTGCCTGCGGCCGGATCGACGGGCTGGAGCGCGTGCGATTCACCTCACCGCACCCTGCTGAGTTCAGCGATGATGTCATCGAGGCCATGGCGGACACCCCGAATGTGTGCCCGGCATTGCACATGCCGTTGCAATCGGGATCCGACCGTATCCTGCGATCAATGCGACGCTCCTACCGCGCGCAGCGTTACCTCGGCATCCTCGATCGGGTGCGGGCGGTCCTGCCGCACGCGGCCGTGACCACCGATATCATCGTCGGCTTTCCGGGCGAGACCGAAGAAGACTTCGCTGCCACTCTCGATGTCGTGCGGTGCGCGCGCTTCGCCGCCGCCTTCACCTTCCAGTACTCCGCGCGGCCGGGGACACCCGCCGCCGGCTTCGCCGATCAGGTACCGAAAGCTATTGTCCAGGAACGTTATCAGCGCCTGGTCGAAGTGCAGGAGCAGATCTCGCTGGAAGGCAATCGGGCGCTGATCGGCACTACCGTCGAGGTCCTCGTGACATCCGGGGAGGGCCGCAAGGACATCGCCACCGCGCGGATGACCGGACGCGCACGGGACGGGCGGCTCGTGCACTTCCGGCCCGGTGCCGACCGCGTGCGGGCCGGCGACATCGTGACGGCGACGATCACGGCGGCCGCCCCGCACCATCTGATCTCCGATGCCGCTCTGGTGTCGCATCGTCGCACGCGGGCCGGTGACGCCCATGCCGCCGGTGAGCGTCCGCGGACCGTCGGACTCGGTGTGCCTTCGGTCGGGTCGGGCCGGTGACGATTCCGGGCGGGTCCGATGACTTCGACGCCTACCGTGCCGATCTGGAGGCAGCTGAACGCCGCGTGGCCGGGGAGATTCAGCCCGGGGCGCGGGCTGTCGTCGTCGCCGTCCTGGTGTTCGTTTTGCTGATCACGTTCATCCTCCCGCACACCGGTGCGGTCCGCGGGATCGACGTGATCGCCGACGACGGGCGGGCGGCCGGTGTCGTCATCGCGCTGCCGTCCCGGGTGTTCGCCTGGCTGAGTCTGATCTTCGGGGTCGGCATCTCGATGCTGGCGTTGCTGACCCGGCGCTGGACGCTAGCCCTGCTCGCGCTGGCCGGCTGCGGGCTGGCCAGCGCCACGGGCATGCTGGCGGTGTGGTCGCGACAGACCGCTGTGGAAGGCCAACCCGGTCCGGGCATCGGGCTGATCGCCGCCTGGATCACCGTGATGGTGCTGAGCTTTCACTGGGCGCGGGTGGTCTGGACCCGCACGGCGGTGCAGCTGGCCGCCGAGGCCCAACGTCGCGAGGACGCCTCCGCTGAACAGCAGAAGTCTCTGCTGGACACCCTCGATCCCCCCGACGATGACGACCGTCCGCCGGGCGGCGGGCGGTCCGGCTAGCGCTTGCGGGCGACGGCCTGGGCTGCGGCCGCAGCCCACTCCCGCCACTGTTCGGCGTTGGCGCGGGCCTCCTCGGCTTCCCGGGTGCGTCCGGCCGCCGCGGCCTTCTCGGCCTGACGTTCGAACTGCTCGACCCGGGCCTGGAACTGCTCGGCGCGTGCCTGTGCCTCAGGATCGGCACGCACCGGTTCGGTGGCATCGCGGATCTTCTTCTCCACCGCGCGCAGCCGGCGTTCCAGGAGCGCCCCGCGCTCCCGCGGCACCCGGCCGATGGCTTCCCACTTCTCGGCGATCGCGCGCAACTCGGCGCGGGCACTGTCCCGGTTGGCGGGATCGATCTTCTCCGCCTGCACCAGCAGGCTCTCCTTGGCGTCGGCGTTGGCCCGATACTCCGCCTCGCGTTCGGAACTGGCCGCGTTCCGGGCCGCGAAGAACATGTCCTGGGCAGCTTTGAAGCGTTTCCACAGGGCGTCGTCGAGGTCCTTGGATGCCCGCCCGATTGTTTTCCACTCCGCGAGTAGGTCCTGGAATGCCGCCGCGGTAGCGCCCCACTCGGTGGAGGTCGCCAGCTCTTCAGCCCGGTCGCACAGTCGCTCTTTCGCGCCCCGGGCGCCGGCGCGCTCCCGGTCCAATTCGGCGAAGTGCGCTCCGCGTCGGCGATTGAACGCGTCGCGGGCCGCGGCATACCGCTTCCACAGTGCTTCGTCGGTCTTGCGACTCAGGCCGCCGATCGTCCGCCACTCCTCCAGAATCGCGCGCATCCGGTCGCCGGCGACCTTCCACTGCGTGGAGTTGGCAGCGAGATCTTCGGCTTCCGCGGCCAGCGCCTCCTTGCGCGCGGTCTGCGCGGCACGCTGCTCCTCGCGGTGTTGTCGCTCGCTGCGTGCGGTCTCCTCGGCCTGGTCGCCGATTGCGGTCAGACGTGCGGCCAGGGCCTCGACGTCGCCGAGAACGCTGGCGGTGGCCAGTGATTCGGCCAGGGACTGCGCCGCCGCTCTGATCTTGCGGGCGTCGCCTGTTCCGGATGCAAGCCGGGCCTCCATCAGGGCGACTTCGGTTGCCAGATCGTCGAAGCGGCGTCCGAAGTGGGCATAGGCGGCCTCGGGATCGCCGGCCTGCCAGGAACCGATCACCCGCTCGCCGGCGGCGGTGACCAGAAACACCGTGCCGTCGTCGGCGACTCTGCCGAACCGTCGCGGATCGTTCGCGGGAGGCAACAACGTCGCGGGCGGCACTCCCGGTGCCGGGCGGTGCGGTCCCGGCCGGGGGCCTGGCTTGGCGGGCTCGCCGCCGGGCGGCACGTCGGTCGTCATCGCCTGACGTTCACCGCTGTCCTCCACACCCGGGTATTGAACCAGTTTGTCGCGGCGTGCGTGTCATTGCCGTGCGAGTACCGCCGGTAGCGTTGAGCCCGTGCTGGCGTCGATCGCCCTGACTCCGTCCGCCCCGGTACTGGTGCCCGAGCTTGCCGGGGCAGCCGCTGCCGAGGTGGCGGATATCCGCGCGGCGGCAACGACAGCCGCCTCGGCCCTGCCTGGTCGCTGGATTGTCATCGGGGTCGGACCGGCGGATGCCGTCATCAGCGGCGGTCGCGGGACATTCGCCGGATACGGCGCCGACGTGGAGGTCTCGTTGTCTCCGGATTCGGACGATCGGGTGATGGAGATGCCGCTGTGCGCTGTGTTTGCGGCATGGTTACGTGGGCAGGCCAATCCCGAGGCACGCATCGAGGTCCGGGTCTGCGCCGCCGATCTCGGGGTGGACGCCGCTGTCGACCGCGGCCGGTCTCTGCGGGCCGAGATCGAGCGTGCGGACGGCCCCACCGGCGTGCTCGTCGTGGCCGACGGGTTCACCACGATCGGGCCGTCAGCCCCCGGGGGTGAGGATCCGGCCGCCGAGGCGGCCCAAACGGCACTTGACGACGCCCTGGCCGCGGGTGACCCCACGCCGCTGCTGTCCCTTCCCGCGGGTGTTGCCGGACGGGTCGCCTATCAGGTGCTGGCCGGGCTCGCCGAGGGGTGGCCGCGGACGGCCGTCGAACTGATCCGCGGCGCACCGTTCGGTGTGGGCTACTTCGTCGGGCTGTGGCGTACCACAGGACCAGCGCTGTGGCGCACCACAGGACCAGCGCGGCCGGGGAAGCTGCCCGGGTGAGGCCGATCGCAATCATCGGCCCCACCGGGACCGGCAAGTCCAACCTGGCCGTTGAGATCGCCGAGCGGGTGGGCGGTGAAATCGTCAACGCCGACGCCATGCAGCAGTACCGCGGTATGGACATCGGCACCGCCAAACTCCTGCCCGCCGAGCGCCGCGGTGTTCCCCACCATCAACTCGACGTGCTCGAGGTCACCGAGACCGCCACCGTTGCGCGGTACCAGCAGGCCGCTGTCGCCGACGTCGAGGCGATCCTCGCCCGTGGCGCCGTCCCCGTGCTCGTCGGCGGTTCGATGATGTACGTCCAGTCCGTCCTGGACGACTGGTGCTTCCCGGCGACCGATGCGACGGTGCGAGCCCGGTGGGAAGGCCGGCTCGAGCAGGTCGGCTCGGTCACTCTGCACGGTGAACTCTCCCGCCGGGATCCGGCCGCCGCCAACGCTATCCGGCCCACCGACGGGCGTCGGATCGTCCGGGCCCTGGAGGTTCTCGAACTGACCGGAAGCCCCTTTTCGGCCACCTCGCCACGGATCGGACCTGCCCGCTGGGATACTGCAATCGTCGGAATCGATTGGGCGACAGAGGTTCTCGATCACCGGCTCGGGGTACGCACCGACACCATGTTCGACACCGGACTGACAGAAGAGGTGTCCTCGCTGCTGGCCCGTGGTCTGCGCGACGGAGTCACCGCCATGCGTGCGCTCGGCTACGCACAGGTGATCGATGCGCTGGACGCCGGCGGCGGCCGGGCAGCGCTTGACGAGGCCCGCGACCGAACCCTGGCGGGCACGCGCCGTTACGTGCGGAGGCAGCGTTCCTGGTTTCGACGGGATCACCGGATCCGCTGGCTCGACGGTTCGTCGGAGGGGCTCGCCGAGACGGTGCTGACGGTCTGGCGCGACGTATCCTGATCAGGCAGCGCGCACAGACGACGGTTCGGCGCGGTCGGGATCGAGGGGTGGCGCACATGATCTTCGCCAAGGGCCACGGCACGCAGAACGACTTCGTCGTGCTGCCCGACCCGTCGGCGAGTCTCGACCTTGCCCCGTCCGCGGTGGTGGCGCTGTGTGACCGCCGCCGCGGCCTCGGTGCCGACGGGGTGATCCGGGTGACCTCTGCCGCGGCGGCACTGGCGGCGGGAGCACTTCGCGAGTTACCCGAGGGCGTGGCGGCGGGGGACTGGTTCATGGACTACCGCAACGCGGACGGCTCGATCGCCGAGATGTGCGGCAACGGGGTACGGGTGTTCGCCCACTACCTTCGCGCCTCCGGGCTGGAGGGTCGCGATGAGTTCACCGTGGCCACTCTCGCCGGGCCCCGGGCGGTCGTCGTGCACCGCGCCGATGACGTGTCGGCCGACGTCACCGTCGACATGGGGAAGGTGAACCTGCTCGGGTCCGCAGGCGCGATCGTCGGCGGACGGCGGCTGACCGGGCTGAGCATCGACGTGGGCAATCCTCACCTCGCCTGCGTGGTCCCCGGCCTCACCGCGGCGGAACTGGCCGCCCTGGACGTCGGTGCGACCGCCGCCGTCGACGTCGACCTCTTCCCGCACGGCGTCAACATCGAGGTGCTGACCCCGCCGGCCGCCGGGACGGTGTCCATGCGGGTGCACGAGCGGGGGGTCGGCGAGACCCGCTCGTGCGGGACCGGGACGGTGGCCGCCGCGGTCGCCGGCCTGGCCCACCTGGGCGCGCAGACCGGGGACCTGAGGGTCGAGGTGCCCGGGGGGACGCTCTCCGTGCAGATCACTGACACCACCAGCTTTCTGCGCGGACCGTCGGTCCTGGTCGCCCGTGGCGAGATCGCCGATGCGTGGTGGGTCGCGCCAGCGTGACGCCGGTCGGGGGACGTTAATTGGGGTGCGCGACGTTGTACCGGCGTGACACCATCGGGAACCGCCTATGACCGAATCTGATCCCAGATCTGATCTGAGCCCCTCCGCCACGCCCAGTGCGGGTGAACTGGCCCTGGAGGATCGCTCCGCCCTGCGTCGGGTGGCAGGGCTGTCCACCGAACTCACCGATGTCTCCGAAGTCGAATACCGGCAGCTGCGGCTGGAGCGGGTGGTGCTGGTCGGAGTGTGGACCGAGGGGACCCCGGCCGACGCCGAGGCCAGCCTCGCCGAGCTGGCCGCACTGGCCGAGACCGCTGGATCGGAGGTTCTCGAGGGCGTCATCCAGCGACGCGACAAACCCGACCCGTCCACCTACATCGGGTCCGGCAAGGCGGCCGAACTCCGGCAGATCGTCGTCGCGACCGAGGCCGACACCGTCATCTGCGACGGCGAGTTGAGCCCGGCCCAATTGACCGCGCTGGAGCGGGTGGTCAAGGTCAAGGTCATCGACCGCACCGCGCTGATCCTGGACATCTTCGCCCAGCACGCCACCAGCCGGGAGGGCAAGGCGCAGGTGTCGCTGGCCCAGATGGAGTACATGCTGCCCCGGCTGCGCGGCTGGGGCGAGTCGATGTCCCGGCAGGCGGGCGGGCGCGCCGGCGGCAGCGGCGGCGGGGTGGGGCTGCGCGGCCCCGGCGAGACGAAGATCGAAACCGACCGCCGCCGCATCCGCGAACGGATGTCCCGGCTGCGCCGGGAGATCAGGGACATGAAGCGGGTCCGCGACACCCAGCGCAGCCGGCGACGCCACAGCGACGTCCCGTCCATCGCGATCGTCGGGTACACCAATGCCGGCAAGTCCAGCCTGCTCAACGTGTTGACCGGAGCCGGTGTGCTGGTCCAGAACGCACTGTTCGCCACGCTCGAACCGACCACCCGCCGGGCCACCTTCGGTCCGCCGGGGGAGCGAGGTCGGACGTTCGTGCTGACCGACACCGTCGGATTCGTGCGCCACCTGCCGACGCAGCTGGTCGAGGCCTTCCGATCGACGCTGGAGGAAGTGGTCG
The DNA here is from genome assembly GCA_018882965.1 of Mycobacterium sp. Classification (GTDB taxonomy): domain Bacteria; phylum Actinomycetota; class Actinomycetes; order Mycobacteriales; family Mycobacteriaceae; genus Mycobacterium. The sequence continues at coordinate 19,022 of VEQY01000013.1, forward strand.
ATGCCGATCTGCTGGTCCACGTCGTCGACGGGTCGGACGTCAACCCGCTGCGCCAGATCGACGCGGTTCGCCAGGTCATCTCGGAGGTTCAGGCCGAACACCATCTACCGCCCGCCCCCGAGCTGCTGGTGGTCAACAAGATCGACTGCGCCACCGATCTGACCCTCGCCCAGCTGCGGCGGGCACTTCCGGGAGCGGCGTTCGTGTCGACCCGCACCGGGGAGGGAATCGACCGGCTGCGCGCCCGGTTGGGCGAGCTGGTGGAGCCGCGCGAAATCGCCGTCGACGTGACAATCCCCTACGACCGCGGTGACCTGGTCGCGAGGCTGCACGGCGACGGTCGTGTCGACGCGACCGAGCACACCGAGCGGGGCACCCGCATCAAGGCCCGGGTGCCGGCCGCCCTCGCCGCCGGTCTGGCCGGGTACGCGACACCCTGACCGGGCCGGTCGACCCACTGGCCAACCATCCGGTTGGTCTATCCTCGACAGAGGATCAGCGGAGTCTTCGGAGGTCACCATGGGCAAGACGGGAACAGCTGTCAATTACCCGCGCAATCTGTTCGAGCCGGAGCACGACCTGTTCCGGGAGTCCTACCGGGCCTTCCTGGACAAACACGTCGCGCCCTACCACGACCAGTGGGAGAAGGACAAGATCGTCGATCGCGGGGTGTGGCTGGAGGCCGGCAAGCAGGGCTTCCTCGGGATGGCCGTGCCGGAGGAGTACGGCGGCGGCGGAAATGCCGACTTCCGGTACAACACCGTCGTCGTCGAGGAAACCGTGGCCGGGCGCTACAGCGGACTGGGTTTCTCTCTGCACAACGACGTCATCGCCCCCTACCTGCTGGACTTGACGACCGAGGAGCAGAAGCAGCGCTGGCTGCCGCAGTTCTGCACCGGCGAGATGATCACCGCGATCGCGATGACCGAGCCGGGGACCGGAAGCGATCTGCAGGGCATCCGGACCCGGGCGGTCCGGGAGGGTGACCACTACATCCTCAACGGTGCTAAGACCTTCATCACCAACGGCATCAACGCCGATCTGGTGATCGTGGTTGCCCAGACCAACCCGGACAAGGGAGCGCAGGGTTTCTCGCTGCTGGCAGTCGAGCGCGGGATGGCCGGCTTCGAACGGGGGCGTCACCTCGACAAGGTCGGTCTGGACGCCCAGGACACCGCGGAGTTGTCCTTCACCGACGTGCAGGTGCCCGTCGAGAACCTCCTCGGCGAGGAAGGTCTCGGGTTCATCTACCTCATGCAGAACCTGCCGCAGGAGCGGATCTCGATCGCCATCATGGCGGTCGCCGCGATGGAGGCGGTGCTCGCGGAGACGGTCGGATATGTCAAGGAGCGCAAGGCCTTCGGCAAGTCGATCGGCTCCTTCCAGAACAGCCGGTTCCTGCTGGCGGAGTTGGCGACCGAAACCACCGCGGCACGCATCATGGTCGACGAGTTCATCAAGCTGCACCTGGAGGGCAAACTGACCGCCGAACAGGCCGCGATGGCCAAGTGGTGGACGACCGAGGCCCAGGTTCGCTTGGTCGACCGATGCGTGCAGTTGCACGGCGGATACGGCTATATGCGTGAATACAACGTTGCTCGGGCTTTTCTTGACGCGCGGGTGCAAACGATTTACGGCGGTACCACCGAGATCATGAAGGAAATCATCGGCCGCAGCATCGGCGTCTGACGAGTCGTTTCAGAGCCCGCAGGCGTGCGGCGGACGCATCTCGGCGATATTCGGGTTCTATCTCGATTTGGTTTCCGGCCTGTAATCGCTACCGCGTGTCGTGATTGGCTAACGCGGAAATATGCGATTCACCGCCCATTATGGAAACCGAATTGTCTCGATATGAACAGGGAGACGGTGTATTGAGGCTAGTACCTGATCGCCTGATCCGGGTCGCTACGGGCATCGCGTCGGGCCTGGCTGCCGTCTTGACCCTGTCCGTGCTGGTCGCCCCGGGTGCCTACGGAACCCCGGAGAGCGACGCCGCGGATGCCATCACCCAGGCCTGGGAGGCCGCCGGCGGCGACGCCTCCGACGTCGGGGCTCGGGACGGCGAGGTCTATCAGGTCGGCAGCGGTTACGCCCAGAAGTTCGTCACCGGCCAGATCTTCTTCACCCCGGACACCGGCGCGCACCTCCTGTCGGGGCCGGTCCTGGACCGGTATGAGTCGCTGGGCGGTCCGGCCGACAGCGATCTGGGCTTCCCGACCATCGACGTAGTGGCCGGCCTCATCGGACCGGACAGCAGCGTCAGCACCTTCAGCGCCAGCGACAAGCCCGCGATCTTCTGGACCCCGGACACCGGCGCCTGGGTGGTGCGCGGGCCCATCAACGCCGCCTGGGACGCTCTCGGCGGCTCGGCGGGCACGCTCGGCGTACCGACCGAGGATGAACGCTACGACGGCAGTGTGATCGCCCAGAAGTTCACCGGCGGGGAGATCTCCTGGGACTCCAGCACCAAGGCGTTTACCACCACGCCGTCCGAACTTGCAGACAGCCTCGCCGGACTGGAGGTCCCCTGGGACGTCACCACGCAGATCAATGCGGCCTGGCGGGCCAGCGGCGGGCTGGGCGGACCGCTGGGCGCCCGCCAGGGCGAGCAATCCGCGATCGGTGACAGCGGCGCGGTCCAGGGTTACGCGGGGGGCAAGATCTTCTACTCCCCGGATACCGGAGCCCACGCCGTGACGGGTGCGATTCTGTCCGAATACGAGGCTGTCGGCGGGCCGACCGGAGACCTCGGCTTCCCGATCGGCACCGAAACCGACGGCGGTGTGGCCAACAGCAGGGTCAGCGCCTTCAGCGCCCCCGACAACCCGGTGATCTTCTGGACGCCGGATACCGGTGCGATCATCGTGCGTGGCCCGATCAACGCCGCGTGGAGCAAGCTCGACGGAGCCACCGGGCCGCTCGGTCCCCCGACCGGTGAGCAGTCCCTCGACGGTGACACCCTGACTCAGAGCTTCCGCGACGGCGAGATCTCGTGGAACCGCGCCACGAAGGAATTCAGCACCAAGCCCGCCGATCTGGCGGCGTCCCTGGCGGGCCTCGAACTCCCGGAGGGCACGGCCCAGGCGCCTGTCACCGCCGGCCCGGAAGGCACATCCGACAAGTCCGACACGGGATTCCGCTGGCATTGGTGGTGGATCTTGATCGCCGTGCCGGTGCTGCTGATCCTCATCCTGCTCGGGGTGTTGGCGCGTCGGAAGAGTGCCGGGGCCGAGGACGTCTCCTACTCCTGGTCGACGCGAAACGCCGACGAGCGCTTCTTCGGCGGCGACGAGGACGCTATCGACACGGCGCCGACCCGGATCCCCTCTGAGGCCGAGCTCGCCGAGTTCGGTGAGACGGCATTCGGTGACGAATTGTCGTACGACCCCGGGCGCCACTCGGTGGCCGAGGCGGACTTCACAGAGTTCGATTCGTCTGCTTCGTCCGGCTCACTGGGATCCGCGGGATCCTCCTACCAGTGGCAGACGGACTCCGACGATTTCGGGTGGCCTCGCCGACGCCACGCCGCCGATGAGGCCGATGAAGCGGACGCGGCCGACGAGGCTGACCGGGTCATCGAGATCGAAGAGGACGAGATCGAGGTCATCGTCGAGGCCGATGTCGACGATGAATCCGGTCATGAGTCCGGTCATTCAGTGGACTCCGGTGAGGTCTGGCGGCCGGCGATCCATCTGCCGCTGGCCGACCCACTGCAGGCCCCCGAGGGGTATGCGATAAAAGGCAACACGCATTCGGGGCTGTACTACACCCCGGATTCAGCGCTGTACGACAGCACCGTACCGGAGGTCTGGTTCGCCAACGAGGACGTCGCCGAAGCCAACGGTTTCGTGAAGGCGCCCGACTAGCGGAATCCCGCGCGCCCTAGATCTTGCGCATGACGGTGACGACCTTGCCGAGGATCACCGCGTCGTTGCCGGGGATCGGATCGAAGACCGGGTTGTGCGGCATCAGCCACACCTGGCCCGATGTCCGCTTGAAGGTCTTCACGGTGGCTTCGCCGTCGATCATCGCGGCCACGATGTCGCCGTTGTCGGCAACGCTCTGCTGACGCACGACCACCCAGTCCCCGTCGCAGATGGCCGCATCGACCATTGAGTCGCCGACGACCCTGAGCAGGAACAGCGACCCCTCCCCGACGAGTTCGCGGGGTAGCGGGAAGACGTCCTCGACGGCCTCCTCGGCCAGGATCGGTCCGCCTGCGGCGATCCGGCCGAGCACCGGCACGAAGGCGGGTTCGGGCAGGGCGTCGGAACCCGCGACGTCAGTGGCCCGTGCCGGCGCAACGGAATCGTCGACGCCGCGCACGTCGACGGCGCGGGGGCGGTTGGGGTCACGGCGCAGATAGCCCTTGCGTTCGAGGGTGCGCAACTGGTGCGCGACCGACGAGGTCGAGTTGAGGCCGACGGCGTCGCCGATTTCCCGGATGCTGGGCGGGTAGCCGCGGGTGGTCACCGATGTCCTGATGACCTGCAGAATCGTGCGCTGGCGTTCGGTCAGGCCGGCTGCTGGGGGGGAGTCGCTGCGTTGGCTCATGAGGGCAATCTAGCCCCGATCGCGCCTGATATCAAACATGTGTTCGACCGTGTCGGATTGTCGGTGGCGGGCCTTAACCTCGGAATCCTCGAAAACGACACGATCACATGTTCGAAAATGGGCCGAAATCCGAGAAAATCGAACATACTGTCGATTATAGTTCGATGAAGTGTTCGAAGAAGGGAGCCGACATGACAGTCCTCGACGATCGACCGGTTGCAGCGCAGCCGATGGTGGCCCGGCGGCGCGCCGCAACGGCCGGACGCGCGGTGAACCGCCGCCGACCCCCGACCGGCGCGCTGCCCTACCGCGGCTCGGGGGTGGCGGTGTCGCGCGCCCCGCATGTCCGACGGAGGCGCCCGGTCAGCGGCCCGGTCACTGCCGGTCTGGCCGTGGTGGCGGCGCTGATCACCCTCTCCCTGGGTTTGGTGGCCAATCTCAGCGGCGGGCCGTCGTCGGGCCCGGTCACCGGCGCCGAGCGGTTGGCCGTGGTCCGGGTCGGGTCCGGAGAGTCACTCCAGCAACTGGCCGGGCGGATCGCGCCGGACGCGCCCGTCACCCGGGTGGTCGCTCGTATCCGGGAGCTCAACAAGCTCGAGTCGGCCTCGGTGCTCGCCGGACAGACCCTGATCGCGCCGGTCGGCTGAGTCATCGCGCGATGTTCAGCCCGTCTCGCCCGTCCTGCCGGCGGCTGCCCCACCGAACGGTGTGTCCGCCGACGCGTATCGGTCACCGCGACAGCGGTGATACCCGGGTAGGCTCTCGATCATCCGACGCGGTACCCGGCGGCAGAGAGGGGACGGTCATGCACTGTCCGTTCTGCCGCCACGCGGACTCGCGGGTCGTCGATTCCCGGGAGACCGACGAGGGGGCGGCCATCCGCCGCCGGCGGTCCTGTCCGGAGTGCGGCAGGCGGTTCACCACGGTGGAGACAGCGGTATTGGCCGTCGTCAAGCGGAGCGGTGTCACCGAACCGTTCAGCCGGGAGAAAGTCATCAGCGGGGTGCGGCGGGCCTGCCAGGGACGCATGGTCGACGACGATGCGCTGAACTTGCTCGCCCAGCAGGTGGAGGACGCCGTACGGGCTGCCGGCACACCCGAGGTTCCCAGTCACGATGTGGGCCTGGCCATCCTGGGTCCGTTGCGTGAGCTGGACGAGGTCGCCTACCTCCGATTCGCCTCGGTCTATCGGTCCTTCACCTCGGCGGAGGATTTCGAGCGGGAGATCGAGGCGTTACGCGCGATGCGCAGCATCGGCTCGCCGCACTGAGTGGTTGCTGGTTGGTTCCTGCTGGTTGGTTCCTGCTGGTTGCCGCTGGCCTCTGAGGGGCGTCTCGAATCAGGTCTCGCCGTTCTCGGTGAATCCGTCCCGGAAGTCGTCGGCGTGCTGGGCGAGGAATCGTTCGAACTCGGCTCCCAGTTCCTCACCGCTGGGCAGATCCTCGTCGCGGGCCAGCAGGGATCTGTTCTCCTGCGCGGTGACGAACGCGTCATACTGACGTTCCAGCGCCGCGACCACCTGTGCGATCTCCGGTGAGGCCTCAACCTGCTCGTTGATCTTGTCGCGCACGGCCGCCGCGGCCTCGCCGAGGCTCTGCAACGGCAGCCGCAGCGAAGCTGATCGGGCCACCTGCTCGAGGAGCGCCTCAGCGGCCTCCGGGTAGTCGGTCTGGGCCAGGTAGTGGGGTACGTGCACGGTGAAGCCGACCGCCTCCTGACCGTGTTGACCCAGTCGGTACTCCAGCAGGTTGGAGGCGCTGCTGGGAACCTGGACTTCGCCCACCCACGGCTGGTGGTCGGCGATCAGCTCGCGGTAACGCGAGTGAGCGGTCATCGTCACCGGCCTGGTGTGCGGGACCGCCATCGGGATGGCCCCCAGGCCGATGGTCCGGCGCACACCCAGCCGCTCGGCGAGCAGCCGAACCGAGGTGACGAACCGTTCCCACTGCAGATCCGGTTCCAGGCCCGCCAGCAGCAGAAATGGCGTGCCCAGGCTGTCGCGCAGCGCGTAGAGATTCAGTTCGGGCTCGTCGTAGGAGGTGAAGTGGTCGGTCTTGAACGTCATCAGGGGCCGGCGCGACCGGTAGTCGAGCAGGTCGTCGATGGCGAACGAGGCGACCAGCTCGGTTTCCAGGGTGCCTTTGAGATGCTCAGCGGCCAGCCGGATGGCGTGGCCGGCATCCGAGAACCCCTCCAGCGCATGGATGAGTACCGGCGCGCGGCCGTCGGCCGACGACAGCTGCGGCGCCGGGATCTCCAGCTGGTACATCCGGTTGCCGTCCTGGTCGGGTTGGTCGGCCATGGGTATGCCTCCTCGCTTCCCTGGCTGGATAACGCTGTGACGGCGACCCTCGTTCCCGGATCGGGGCCCGATTCGCTGTGGGTTACTCCCGGTACTGGTTGAGTGCCCGCAGCTTGTTCATGACGTCCAGCGCGGCCACCTTGTAGGCCTCGGAGAACGTCGGGTAGTTGAACACCGCGTCGACGAGGTACTCCACCGTGCCCCCGCACCCCATCACCGCCTGGCCGATGTGCACCATCTCGGTGGCGTTGGTGCCGAAGATGTGGACACCCAGCAGGCGCAGATCCTCGGTGGACACCAGCAGCTTGAGCATGCCGTAGGAGTCGCCCGCGATCTGACCGCGGGCAAGTTCGCGGTAGCGCGAGACCCCGACCTCGTAGGGGATGGAATCCTTGGTCAACTCGATTTCGTTGGCCCCCACGTAGGACACCTCGGGAATGGAGTAGATGCCGATCGGCTGCAAAGCGCGCATCCCCGCAGTCGGCTCGCCGAACGCGTGGTAGGCGGCCAGCCGTCCCTGTTCCATGGATGTCGCCGCAAGCGCGGGGAAGCCGATGACATCCCCGACGGCGTAGATGTTTTCCACCTCTGTCTGAAATGTCTTGTCGTTCACAGCGATTCGACCGCGCCTGTCGGCTTCCAGTCCGGCGTTCGCCAGGTCTAGACCGTCGGTCTGTCCCTGCCGACCTGCGGAGTACATCACGGTCTCGGCAGGAATCTGCTTACCACTGGCCAGCGTCGTGACCGTTCCGCTGGACCCGACTTCGACCGCCGTCACCGCCTCGCCGAACCGGAATGTCACGGCCAGATCGCGCAGGTGGAATCGCAGTGAGTCGACGATCTCGGAGTCACAGAAATCCAGCATCGTGTCGCGCTTCTCCACAACCGTGACTCTGGTGCCCAGTGCGGCGAACATCGATGCGTACTCGATGCCGATCACACCGGCCCCGACGACGACCATCGATGCCGGGATCGCCTTGAGGTCGAGAATCTCATCGGAATCCAGCACCCGGTTACCGTCGAAGTTCACTCCGGGCGGGTGGGCCGGGGTGGTGCCGGTGGCGATGATGATGAATCGGCCGGCGACGGTGACCCGCTCGGCGTGGGTGGGGTCTTCGACCAGGATGGTGTGCGAGTCGATGAATCTGCCGTGTCCGGTGTAGAGGTCCACGCCGTTGCGCATCAGCTGGCTGCGCACCACCTCGACTTCCTTGCCGATCACGTGCTGGGTGCGGGCCAGCAGGTCGCCCGGGGTGATCTTTTCCTTGACCCGGTAGCTGGCGCCGTACAACTCGCGCTGGTTCATGCCGGTGAGGTACATCACCGCCTCACGCAGCGTCTTGGAGGGAATCGTGCCGGTGTTGACGCACACCCCGCCAAGCATGCGGCCGCTTTCGATGATGGCCACGCTCTTGCCGAGTTTGGCGGCTCCGATCGCCGCTCGCTGACCGCCCGGGCCCGATCCGATGACGACGAGGTCGTATTCCACTCCCATGAGGACAAGAGATACGCCGCTTTGCGGGATCTCGCATCCCGTCCGGGCCAATTGCCGGGCCGAACACCATCCACAGCCGGAAATCGCTCCACAGGTCGATGTCATCGAGGTTGCGCGGCGAGGCGGGCTGACGGGCGGCGCTGACAGCGTCGGGGCCATGACCGCACACCCGCCCTCATCACCCCTCACCCGTCCCGGCGCGCTGATCGCCGCGCTGCCCGCCGTGCTCGGCTTTGTCCCGGAGAAGTCCCTGGTCGTGGTCTCGCTGGAGCGGGGCCTCATGGGGGCGGTGCTCCGGGCCGACCTGTCAGCCGAGCTGGAATCGGAGGTCGGGCGCCTCGCCGAGTTGGTGGCAAACTCCGGCGCCGACACCGCCATCGCTGTCGTGGTCGACGCCGAGGGTGCTCCGTGCCCGATGTGCAACGCGGATTTCCAGCGGCTGAGCGACGCCCTGGCCGCCGAACTGGACAGCCGGGGAGTCGGGCTTCATGCGGCCCACGTGGTCGACCGCATCGAGACCGGTGGCAGCTGGCACTGTGTCGACGGCTGCGGCGCCCACGGGACCGTCGACGATCCCAGCGCCTCACCCCTGGCCGCCGCAGCGGTTCTGGACGGTCGCCGGTTGTACGCCAAGCGTCGCGACCTGCAGGAGGTCATCTCGGTGACCGATGCGGCGCATGCTGCCGCCCTGGCCGAGATCATCGAGGCGGAGTCGGTCCGGCGAGCCCGGGGGCAGGCCGATCCCGACGGGCGCCGCCGCCGTGATGTCCAGCTGGTGCTCGCAGCGGCCGATCGAGTAGCGGGGGCCGGTGAGCTGACCGACGAAGAGATCGCCGCGATCGCCTGTGGGCTGACCGATGGTGCCGTCCGTGACACGCTCTACGCGTTGGCAATCGGCGTGCAGTCTGCGCGCGCGGAGGCCCTATGGGCAATGCTGGCCCGGACCCTTCCGGATCCGTGGCGTAACGAATCGCTTGTGCTACTGGCGTTTTCGGCTTATGTGCGCGGTGACGGCCCGCTAGCCGGGCTCTCCCTGGAGGCGGCCTTGCGCAGCGATCCGCAGCACCGGATGGCAGGCATGCTCGATACCGCACTGCAGTCGGGGATGCGTCCGGCGCAGGTTCGCAAACTGGCCAACACCGGCTATCAGCAGGCCCGGCGACTGGGTGTGCTCCTACCGGCGCGCCGCGCGGTCTAGCGCAGAACGATCAGACCTTCTCGACCTTCACCGCGTGGGCCATGTCGTGAGGCAGCGTGACGTTCTGGTGACCGCCGACCACGATGGTGACGTCCCCGGTCGGCGTCGTCTCGGCAAGCACCCGCGCATTGGGCACCACGCCGGCCTCCCGCAGCCTGGCGATCAGCGCGGCGTCACCCTGCACCCGTTCGGTCAGTTGCCGGATGACCACTGCGACCGGGGCGCCGGCGGGCAGTTCGGTGAGCCGAACCGGATCCACGACGTTGGACCGATCGCCGGGGTCCGCCGCGCCCAGCAGCGTCAGACCGGGGATGGGATTCCCGAACGGGGAGAGGCTGGGGTTGCCCAGCACCTGAAGCAGTCGACGCTCGACGTCCTCGCTCATGACGTGCTCCCACCGGCAGGCCTCGGCGTGCACGTCCTCCAGGGGCAGCCCGATGATGTCGACCAGCAGGCACTCCGCGAGCCGGTGCTTGCGCATGACCGCCACGGCGAGTCTGCGTCCCTTGTCGGTCAGCTCGAGGTGACGGTCTCCGGCGATTCGCAGCAGGCCGTCCCGCTCCATGCGCGACACCGTCTGGCTTACCGTCGGTCCACTTTGTTCGAGGCGCTCGGCGATCCGGGCCCGCAGCGGGACGACGCCCTCCTCTTCGAGGTCGTAGATGGTGCGCAGGTACATCTCGGTGGTGTCGACCAGGTCGTTCATTAGGCCACCCTTCCTTGGACGCAGAGTTTACTTGCCTAGCTGCGAAAAGCTGTGTGCCCGCCGGTTACCGGCGGGCACACAGGGGGTGGTGGGGTCGGGGATCAGCTGGCGTAGGAGCGAAGCCGATCGGCACGCTCGCCGTGGCGGAGCTTCACCATCACCTCGCGCTCGATCTGGCGCACCCGCTCGCGGGACAGGCCGAAGAGTTTGCCGATCTGATCGAGTGTGCGAGCCTGGCCGTCGTCGAGGCCGAACCGCAGCCGGATCACCTGCTGCTCGCGCTCGTCGAGTGTCATCAGCACGTGACGGATGTCGGTGTGCAGCAGCTCCGCGATCACGGCGTTCTCCGCGGACATCGCCTCGGCGTCCTCGATGAAGTCACCCAGCGGTGCCTCCTCGTCGGTGCCGACCGGCATGTCGAGGCTCACCGGATCGCGGCTGTGCTCGAGCAGGTCGAGGATCTTCTCGACCGGGATGCCCGACTCCTCGGCCAGTTCCTCATCGGTCGCCTCCCGGCCGAGGGCCTGATGCATCTCCCGCTTGATCCTGGCCAGCTTGTTGACCTGCTCGACCAGATGGACGGGCAGGCGGATGGTGCGACTCTGGTCGGCCATCCCGCGGGTGATGGCCTGGCGGATCCACCAGGTGGCGTAGGTGGAGAACTTGAATCCCTTGGTGTAGTCGAACTTCTCCATCGCCCGGATCAGGCCGAGGTTGCCCTCCTGGATCAGATCGAGCAGCGGCATCCCGCGTCCGGTGTAACGCTTGGCCAGGGACACGACCAGCCGCAGGTTCGCCTCCAGCAGGTGGCGCCGGGCAGCCTCACCGTCGCGGGCGATTTCGGCGAGGTCCCCCTTGCGCTTCTCCCCGAGCCGCTTGCGCGTGTCGAGCAGATGCTGGGCGTAGAGGCCGACCTCGATGCGCTTGGCGAGTTCGACTTCGTCCTCGGCGGTGAGCAGGGCGGTTTTGCCGATGCCGTTCAGATACACGCGCACGAGGTCGGCGGCGGGGCTTTGGGCGTCCAGATCGCCGTCGTAATCGGCGCGGGTGACCTTCGAGCCGAGCGTGGTGGTGACCTTTGCCATGGTGGCCTCCTGACAGGCTTCCGATGTTGCTCGTTCAACGTCGGTCCCCATGGGAGAGTTCCCGCCCGGGGGCTGGGTCACTCCCGTTGACAAGGAAAAAGAGGGTCCGGATCTAAGAGTGTTCTGAGAAAGAACGGGTGCGCGGAGGTTACGAGGGATGCGATTCGCGTGGGTGTGCCGCGGGACCGCCCTCCAGGGCGGGCCGTTCCGCCGTCGGGAAGAGCGCGATTCGCGTCGGGGCGTCCGGGAAGCGCCGCGGTTCCTCGGCCCGGCGGGGCGGACGGTCATTGGCGATCAGCACAGCCATCCACGGCAGCGGGATCGAGGCGGCCAGAATGGCCAGGGAAATAAGCCCGTTGTGCCAGATGCCGTAGGCGATGGCGGCGGCGATGAAGGCCGGGATTCGCCAGAACATGAGCTTCAAGTACTTGCGGACGCGCTGGCGGTGCTGCTCCTCGTGGGAGAGGGCGGCTTCGGTGATCAGTACCGGCCGACCTTCGTCGTCGAAGGTCAGGTCGCGTTCCGCCCGATCCATAGGAACACTGTCGCACATCCCGTGGCGCCGAATTCTTACGGCATGGTTACCACGTACTGGCACAATGGGCGGTATGCGGACGGACACCATCGAGCGCACCGACAGCGAGGAACGGGTCGACGACGGCACCGACGACGACAGGCCCAAGTTCTTCCACTACGTCAAGAAGGACAAGATCGCCGAGAGCGCGGTCATGGGGACCCATGTCGTCGCCCTCTGTGGCGAGGTCTTTCCGGTGACCCGCTCGCCCAAGCCGGGCTCCCCGGTGTGCCCCGACTGCAAGCGGATCTTCGAGACCCTCAAGAGGGGCTGAGCGCACCGGGCTGGGCCCCGGCCTGCGCGGCCGGCTCAGCGGCCGGCGGGGCCGGCTCCATGATGCCCGACCGGCGTTCGCGCCATCTGCGCCGCAGCCGCCGCCAGCGGGGCTCCGGCGCGGGCCACTCCTCCTGAATCGCGGCGTTCAGCTCGGCGCCGATCATGATGGCGAACCCGAGGAAGAACGCGAACAGCAGGAAGGCGATGGGGGTGGCCAGTGCGCCATAGGTGTAGCCGGTCTGCGTGATGTAGCGCAGGTACACCCGCAGGCCGGCGGTGGCGATCACGAACACCGCCGTTGCGAGCACCGCACCCCACACCAGACGGTGCGTGGGAAGGGGATGGGGCAGCGAGACGCGGTAGAGGATGGTCACCGCCACCACCAGTCCCAGAACCAGCACCGGGTAGTACCCGAACCGCAGGACGTTGTCCCAGCTCGGCGGAATGTACTCGGATACCTTGCGCGGTCCCAGCGCCACCAGTGGGGCGGCGGCGATCACCGACACCAGCATGACCATGTAGAGCCCGAGGGCGAAGAACCGCTGCCGGACCGGATGGCGCAGCGGGGTCTGGTCATGAGCCTCCACCACCGAGTCGACGAAGGCCGAGATCGCCGACGAGCCGGCCCAGAGGCTGATCAGAAAGCCCAACGACACGACCTCCCCGCGCGCGCCCTGAACGATGTCCCGGATGGTGGGTTCGATGATCTCGACGACGATGTTCTTGGAGAAGAAGCTGCTCGACGTGCCGATCAGTTGCCGTTCGATCGCCGGCAGGGTGTCGGGGCCGAAGAGCGGCGCGATGTAGGCCAGGCTGCCCAGCATGCCCAACAGCAGTGGCGGCAGCGACAGCACCGACCAGAAGCCGGCCTGCGCCGATTCGGAGAAGATCGAATCGTCCCAGCTTTTCGACAGTGTCCGCTTGGCGATGCGCCACGCGTGATGGCGCGTCGGCCGGACAGGCTGGTCGCGCGGCTGGTCCGTCATGGCATTTCGCGGCCTCCGGGTCGCTACTCCGTCGGCGGGGTGACTTCCAGGACGGCGGCCAATTCGATGAGCTTGGCCTGATGCTGGTCAGCGTGGTGCTGGCAGAACAGCAACTCCGCACCCGAGGGGAGTGTGGCCCGGACTCGCGCCACCGCCCCGCAGCGGTCACAGCGGTCGGCCCTCGTCAGGCCCGGGCTGGTCACCGTCGCATTCATGGGAACCTCCGTTGCTGCCGGACGCGCCGGGTCGCGCATCCGTCTACTGTCTCAGACGTTGCGCGCGACGGCCTTGTTCCCGTGCCCCAACGCTGTGTCGTGTCTCACTGGGTGCAGGCTGTCACGCATGGGGCTGATGGCTGAACATCTGGTGCACCTCTGCGCGGCGCGGGAATGGGAGCGCGCCCGGCAGGCCGGCGAGTTGCGCCCGGACTCCCTGGCCGACGTGGGCTTTGTGCACCTGTCCACCCCGGCCCAGGTCCATCTGCCGGCCAACCGCCTGTTCGCGGGCCGAACCGACCTGGTGCTGCTCTACCTGGCACCGGAACTGCTGAGCGCACCCGTACGGTGGGAACCCGGCGTCGACACCGATCCGACGGCCATGCGCTTCCCCCACCTGTACGGGCCCGTGCCGGTACGCGCGGTGGTCGCGGTTCGGGCCTACCTGCCCGGCCCCGATGGACGCTTCAGCCCGCAAGTTGTCCACAAAGCCGGGTGTTGAGCGCGGGAAATGCAATCACTCGGGGCCGTGAACTGTTACTTTGCGCCTTGGGCGTTGTCGTTACCGGCGGTGACGCCAGCGGCTCACCTCAGGATCCCGCACAGTCGGGGTTCGCGAGGTAACAGGAAGCGTGCGACCGGATTCCTCATCCCCCCGGGAATCCGGCAGCGCTTCTGATGAAGGTGGCCGGGCGCTGTGTGACCGCGGAAGCCCCCCATTCCACGGTCTTAGGCACCGCGCCCGGCCACCCCTCACGAAGGGTGCGGATGGGTAAGCCGCCCAAACTGCGGGTTCTCGATGTCGCCGACGTGCCGCTCCGCGAGGTGTCGGGATTGGCGCTACTGGGTCCGGAGCTGCTCGCCGTCGGGGACCGCGATCCGATGCTGTTTTCCGCGCCGCTGGAGCCGTGGCCGCCGCGCTGGCGCGGCACCGATCTGACCGGCCTGGACCTGCCCGAGGGCGGCACGCAGTTCGAGGCGCTGGAGCCTGTTGACCGTTCGTCGGTGTTGGTCCTGCAGGAGCAGCCGGCCCGGGTGCTGCACCTCGACGTCACCCGGCCTGCCCTGCTGGGCACGGTCCTGTTGGACGTGCCTGACGATCATCGGCTGCGCGAGATGTGGCTGGGTGATCGCTCGTCGCGGGGGGAGTCGTTGATACTCGCCGACCGCGGGCATCTGCTGGTGGTCAAGGAGAAGGACCCGACGGCGATTCTGGAGTTCGGCCCCGCCGGTGACGTGCCGGTCGGATGGCGGCACGGGTTCACCCCCTCCGCGCCCCCGCGTGGAGATCAGACGTTCACGGTCCTGGCGACGTGGTGGCCCGCGCCGGAACTGACCCGCTGGCTTCCGGACATCAGTGATGCCACAGTCGGTCCCGATGGCCATCTCTACCTGCTGTCAGACCAGGGCAGCGCGATCGCGCGGCTGCCCGCATCCCTCGACGCCGCGGGCGGCAGTGTGGATGCGGAGGCGGTGTGGCGGATCGCCGGGGCGCCGGACAAGGCGGAGGGGCTGGTGGTTCTCGCCGACGGCACCCCGCTGATCGGTCTGGACACCAAGTCGCCGCGGCGCAACCTGCTGCGACTGGAGCGCCTCAGCGGTGGTTGAGGCTTTCAGCACCGCAGAAACCCGAGACACGCAGGATGGCCGTGTCTAACCTGCTGGGTATGACCATCCAACGTCGTCAATTCATCGCGGGTTTCGGAGTTGCGGCCGCTGCCGTCCCGTTCGCCGCGGCCTGCTCGGCAACCAGCACTGAGAGCACCATCTCGTCTCTGTCGCTGTCCGATCAGCGCGTGCAGGATTTCCTGAAGTACCGGGAGGAAACCCGTTCGGACTCCGCCAAGGCGATCAAGGACTACACGACTCCCGGCTTCGTCTACACCTCGAGTTCGGGGCAGAAGTTCGATCAGGCCGGCTTGTCCAGCCGGATCAATGATTGGGTGCAGGGGTTCACGCTGGAGAAATCTGATCCGCTCTGGGCGGCCAATCTGGGGGAGGGCAGGATCATGATTTCCACCAGCGACTCCCTGGTGAACAACGGCTCGTTTCGGGGCCAGCCTCCCAGCAATAAGCAGTTCCAGACCGAGAGCCTGTTCACCGTGGCCTTCGACCCGGAAGGAAAGATCGAGAGCTACACCCGCTTCGCCGACTACGGAGCGCTTGCTGACTCGATCGGTGCGACGAGCCTGAGCCAGTTGCACGGAATGGACTGACGTCGCCCGCCCCGGCATGCAGCCGCCGCGGTTACCTGCGCCCCGCCTGCTGACGCCGCTATTCGCCGGTCTCTACGGTGCCGCCTACGCCCTGGGCGGTCAGCAGTTGGTCTCCAGGGTCATCCGGCGGTACGGACCGGTGGTGGCCTTACCGGTGCTGGGTTTCGGCCCCGTCGTCGCCGTCGCCGATCCGATCCTGGCCAAGCAGGTCTTCGGCGCTACACCCGAGAAACTGCTCGGCGGTGAGGGAGTGGGGCCGGCCGCGGCCGTCTACGGACCTCGATCGATGTTCGTGCAGGAGGAACCCGAACACCTACGTCGCCGCCGGCTGCTGATCTCGCCGCTGCACGGAGCGGCCCTTGCGGGATACGTGCCGATCATGCGAGAGACGACCCGAACAGCGATGGCCGGCTGGCCGCAGGGGCAGCCGATACGAATGCTCGACGCCGCCCGGGCCCTGACTCTGGAGATCATCGTCAAGGTCATGTTCGGCGCGCGCGATCCGGTCGATGTGGCTCGACTGGGCAAGCCTTTCGACGAACTCCTGCAGTTGGCTCTGTCCGCTCAGACACCAGTGCGTTACGCGGCTCGCCGAGCGGGTGCTCTGCGCCTGTGGCGACGACTGGATGTCGTGAACTCACGCATCGACGATGTGTTACTGCCGCTGATCGCAGCCCGCCGGGCTGATCCCGGACCGGTGCCGGGGATCCTCGAGATGCTGATCGGAGGCCGCACAGAGGAAGGAGAATCTCTGTCAGACAGAGAGATTCGCGATGACCTCGTCACCCTGGTCCTAGCCGGTCACGAGACCACGGCAACGACGTTGGCCTGGATATTCGATTTGCTGCTGCATCACCCGCGGGCCCTGGAGCGGGTGCGTGCCGAGATCGTCGCCAGCGATACCCGCTTCACTGAGGCAGTGATCAGCGAGACGCTTCGGCTGCGGCCGCCGGCGCCGATCACCGGTCGGATGACCGCTGTCCATTACCGACTCGGCGACTATGTTGTCGGTCCCGGTACCCGGATCGTGCTGCTGCTTGATGCCATCAATAGAGACCCGCATTCGTACCCCGATCCCGACGAGTTCCGGCCGGAGCGCTTCCTGGATGGCAGGCCGCTGCCGCACGCATGGGTGTCCTTCGGCGGAGGTGCCAAACGCTGCGTCGGAGCGAGCTTCGCGATGTGTGAGTTGGTCACGGTGCTGCACACGTTGTTGCACTCCGGCCACTTCGAGGCAGTCGACGACCAGATGGAAAAGCCGCGCGGCCGGGGATCGCCCGTTCTTCTGCCGCGCAACGGAACTCGGGTGCGTTTCTCCTCGGCGGTGGTCGCTCAGTCCAGGTAGTCGCGCAAGACCTGTGAGCGGCTCGGGTGGCGCAGCTTGGACATGGTCTTGGACTCGATCTGGCGGATGCGTTCACGAGTGACGCCATAGACCTGGCCGATCTCGTCGAGGGTGCGCGGCTGACCGTCGGTCAGGCCGAACCGCAACCGCACCACCCCGGCCTCGCGCTCGGAGAGTGTTTCGAGCACCGACTGCAGCTGGTCCTGCAGCAGTGTGAAGCTCACCGCATCGACCGCCACCACGGCTTCGGAGTCCTCGATGAAGTCGCCCAGTTGGCTGTCGCCCTCGTCCCCGATGGTCTGGTCGAGCGAGATCGGCTCGCGGGCGTACTGCTGGATCTCGAGCACCTTCTCCGGGGTGATGTCCATTTCCTTGGCCAGCTCCTCGGGCGTGGCCTCGCGACCGAGATCCTGGAGCAGCTCGCGCTGGATACGGCCGAGCTTGTTGATCACCTCGACCATGTGCACCGGGATGCGGATGGTGCGGGCCTGGTCGGCCATCGCGCGGGTGATGGCCTGGCGGATCCACCAGGTCGCGTAGGTGGAGAACTTGTAGCCCTTGGTGTAGTCGAACTTCTCCACCGCGCGGATCAGGCCGAGATTGCCCTCCTGGATGAGGTCGAGGAAGGCCATGCCGCGTCCGGTGTAGCGCTTGGCCAGCGAGACCACCAGCCGCAGATTCGCCTCCAGCAGATGGTTTTTCGCGCGCTCGCCGTCGCGGGAGATCCACTGCATGTCACGACGCTGCTGTACCGGAAGCTTCTGGCCGCGGTCGGCGACCTCACCCAGTTTCTGGGTGGCGTACAGGCCGGCCTCGATGCGCTTGGCTAGCTCCACCTCCTCCTCGGCGTTGAGCAGCGCGACCTTGCCGATCTGCTTGAGATAGGCGCGCACCGAGTCCGCCGAGGCGGTGAGTTCGGCGTCCTTGCGAGCCTGACGCAGCGCCTCGGATTCCTCCTCGTCCCAGACGAAGTCGCCGGAGGCCTTGTCGGCCTCGGACGGCTCGGCGATGCCGTCCTCCTCGGGGGTCTCGGCGTCGCCGGCCGGGAGCGGAACGGCGGCCTCCCCGTCCGCGGTGGCGACGGCCTCAGCGATCTCGCCCGCGACCTCTTCGAGGTCGGCGAGGTCGATCTCGACAGCTACGTCGAGATCGGGTTCGGCGCCCAGCTCGAGGTCTTCGATCGCGATCTCAAGGTCGGCGGGAGTGGCGGTCTTGGCCGGCGCGGTGGCGGCCCGTTTGGTAGCGGCACCTCGGCCCGCGGTCTTGGTCGCTTTAGCCGGCTTGGCGGGTGCCGGGGTGCCGCCGTGTTTCGTTGTCGCTTTGGTGGCCGGCGCGGCTTTGGCCGGTTTGGCCGGGCGGGTCGGTCCGGGACCTTTCGCTCGGGTACTCGCCGCAGCCTTGACAACCCGCGGGGACGCCTTGGCGGTCCCGGCGACCCGGGTGGCTTTGGCCGGCTTCACGGAGGCGGTCCTGGGGGTCTTGGCGGGCTTGGTGGGCTTGGTGGCCTTGACCGCCTTGGCGCCGCGGGGGAGCGCTTTGGTGGCCCGCACCGTCTTCGTGGGCTTCTTCGGGACGGCCCGGGTAGTCGTCGTGACTGTCTTGCGGGCCGCGGTGGCCTTGACGGACCGGGCCGGTTTCGCGGTCCTCGCCGGTGCACCCCGGGCGGGTCTGGATGCCTTGGTTCCCGCCGCCTTGGCAGTGGTCTTGGTGGTCTTGGCGGTCTTGACGGGCTTGACGCTCTTGGTCGCCTTGCCGGTCCGGGATGCCTTCGCAGGGGGTTTGGTCGTCCGGGCGGCCTTGGCGGGAGCCTTGCGGGCTGCGACGGCCTTGGCCGGGGCCGTCTTCCTGGCCGGAGCCTTCACCGCCGTGCGCTTCACCGGCTTACCGGCCGCCGTCCGCGGTGCCTTGGTCGCTGCCACGTACGCCTTCTCCATCCTGCGGGCGTCCGACGGGCGTGGACGCGCCTCGCCGTTCGTCGGTCGTGCGGAATATCGTCGATTCGGGCGGACCGCGATGCGAGCGGCCGCATCTTCATTGTAACGAGTGGCTGTGGCTCCACTGTGAGCAGTTGTCGCGCGTCAGGTCAGTTCGGGTTGGCTGGCCATCGCCGCTCCGACGATCCCCGCACTGTTGAGCAGCACCGCCGCGACCACGGGTGTGCGGTTCTTCAGCAGCGGGATCCACTTGTCGGCCTTCCTGCTGATGCCGCCGCCGGCGATGAACAGGTCCGGCCAGATCGCGTTCTCGATAGCCTCCAAAACCCTGGTGACCTCGGCCGTCCACCTCCGGTAACTCCACTCCCTGCGCTCCTTGACCGAGGACGCGGCCCGGTGTTCCGCCTCCTTGCCGCCCACCTCGATATGGCCGAACTCGGTGTTCGGCAGCAGTATTCCGTTGTGGATCACCGCCGACCCTATTCCTGTTCCAAAAGTCAGGAGAACTACAACACCGTTGGTATTGCGCCCGGCACCGTAGCGCTGTTCCGCCAGACCTGCCGCGTCGGCGTCGTTGAGTACCGTCACCTTCTGGCCGCCGAGAGCGGCGCTCATCGACTCGGCGGCGTTGGTGCCGATCCACGAGTCGTCCACGTTCGCCGCGGTCTGCACGATGCCGTTGACGACGACACCCGGATAGGTGACGCCCAGCGGGCCGGTCCAGCCGAAGTGGCGGACGACCTCCGCGACCGCTTTGGTCACCGCTTCGGGTGTGGCCGGTTGCGGTGTGTCCAGCCGGAACCTCTCGCTGATCAGTTGACCGGTGTCCAGGTCGACGATGGCGCCCTTGACTCCACTGCCGCCGACATCGATCCCGAACGCTCGGCGTTGTGCTCCCGGTTCGGTGCCCGTCATCGCGGTTCTCCCTTCGTCGGACCGGATCAAACACTAATCGCTGGCGGTGTGTTGCGATGGCGGTGTGAAGGACACCCGACCCGTCGAACTTCGACGGGTCGCCGAACGCGTGGTCTCCGAAGCCGCTGAGTTCGTGCGGCGCCGGCGTGCGGAGATCTTCGGTGAACCCGATGACGGGGCCGACGCCTCGGCGGCCGCGGTCTGGACCAAGAGCACCCCCACCGACCCGGTGACTGTCGTCGACACCGAAACCGAGCAGTTGGTCCGCGACCTGCTGGCTCGGTGGCGCCCGGGCGATCCGATCCTCGGCGAGGAGGGTGGTGGCCCGCACGAAGGAACGCCCGCCGCCCCGGACGCCGTGCGGTGGGTGGTGGACCCCATCGACGGCACGGTCAACTTCGTCTACGGGATCCCTGCCTATGCCGTCTCGGTCGCCGCCCAGCGCGACGGGGTCTCGGTCGCCGGGGCGGTCGCCGACATCAGCAGCGGCGAGGTCTACTCGGCGGCTGCGGGACTCGGCGCGCAGCTGCTGACCGGGGCGGGTTGCAGACCGATACGGTGCAGCCGCGCCGCCGATCTGTCAATGACGTTGTTGGGCACTGGATTCGGATACGAACCACGCAGGCGGGCCGTCCAGTCGGAATTGCTCGCTCACCTGGTGCCGCTGGTGCGCGACGTTCGGCGGGTCGGGTCCGCGGCCCTGGATCTGTGCATGGTGGCCGCGGGACGGCTCGATGCCCACTACGAACACGGACTCAACGTGTGGGACTGGGCGGCCGGTGCACTGATCGCGGCCGAGGCCGGTGCGGTGGTGGTCCTGCCGGAGCCGGGCCGGTCCGCGACAGCGGGTGAACTGGTCGTCGCCGCGGCGCCCGGGGTCGCCGCGCAGCTCCTGGAGGCCCTGGACCGGTTCGGCGGCCTGCGGGCGATCCCCTGACGCCGATCAGCAGCTGTTGCTGTGGATCTTGGCCAGCAGGGCCGAATCGGCCGGTTCGGTGGCGCCGGGCCGCAGCCCGGACAGCACGGCGGCGATGTCGTCGCTGTTGGTCAGGGAGGTGAAGTCGGTCCCGATGACCAGATCGACGGAGTCATCCTTGCGGTCGTCCTGGTGCAGCTCGACGCAGGGCGCGACCAGCCAGACCGCAGCCGCACCCTGCCTGCCGGCTTCGCCGAACCGGATCTGGCCCTGGCAGGACAACCGGGCCCCGGCGTAGATCGGATCGTTGGCCGCAGTGGGAGCGGCGAACCCGAGGTCGCGCAACGTGCCGGCCACCTCACCAGCCTGCCCGCCCTGACCGCTGGCGTTGAGCACCCGGATCTTGGTCTCGGCGAGTTTGGCCGGCGCCACATCGATCATCGACTCGCTGGACACTCGCGCGCCCAGCCGGGGAGCCTCCGGTTCGGTCGGGGCGGGCGGGTCGTTGCAGGCGGTGACGTCGCCGACCTGGACCGGCCTGGTCAGCGCAATGAGCCAGATCAGTGCGGCGATCACGAAAAAGACGATTCCGGCGATGATGCCGGGGCGGTAATGTCGGCGCCGGAACGGCTGCCCGTTTTTGTCGTAGGCCGAGCCTTCGGTGATGGAAGCGACCACGTCTGAACTCTAAGGGCAGCGATGGCCGACAAAGTGTGATGCAAATCACACTTTAACTGTCGGCAAACCGGGCACGAAGAGAGTGGCCAGTGCGTTCGACCCTGATACAAAGCGTTGCGCAGGACCCGCGCACGCTGACGCACGAGGAACAAGGATGGCTACGGACTACGACGCACCGCGGCGCACTGAGACCGACGAGGTTTCCGAGGATTCCCTCGAGGAACTCACGGCCCGCCGAAATGAAGCGCAGTCCGCGGTCGTCGACGTCGACGAGTCGGAGTCCGCGGAGTCCTTCGAGCTTCCGGGCGCCGACCTCTCCGGTGAGGAACTCTCCGTGCGCGTCGTTCCGAAGCAGGCTGACGAATTCACCTGCTCGAGCTGTTTTTTGGTGCACCATCGCAGCCGCCTGGCCAGCGAGAAAAAAGGTGTGATGATCTGCACCGACTGCGCGGCCTAGCCGGACAGCGCCGCGAGCACCCGCTCCGGGTGCCGCGAACTCACCAGCCAGTACGGCGTCGGGTCGTCGGGATCGTCGAGAACCAGCAGCGCCATCGGGCCCACCCAGGCACGGTGCAGGACGAACGCGGCGGGGTCGAGTTGACGGCCCAGGGCGGCGGACTTCGCGCTCCTGGGCACGACGGCCGAGCGGGCCACCACCGACGCAGGGATGTGCGCCTGTCCGGCCCAGAGTTCGGCCTCGGAGTCCCCCCCCGGCTCGGAGGCCACCACCCGCACTTCGCTTCGGCTCAGCCACAGCAGGATCCCGGCCGCCGCGGCGATCAGCATCGCGTGGGGCAGCCAGTCGGGGAGCGCGTCGACACCCATGTTGACTTCGGTCGCCAGCACCACGGCGGCACCGAATCCGATCGGCCACCACCACCACGGCACCCAGAGTCGCTCGCGGTAGCGCACCGTTTGCGAGGTGACGCGCGAACCCGTCATGCCGCCAAGGGTAGTCTCATGCTCCGTGTCGACCAGTGTTGCGGTTGTTCGTCTGGACCGCGATCTCCCGCTGCCAACCAGGGCTCACGACGGGGACGCCGGGGTGGATCTGTACAGCGCCGAAGACGTCGAGTTGGCTGCCGGGCAGCGCGCCCTGGTCGCCACGGGCATCGCGGTCGCAATCCCGCACGGCATGGTCGGCTTGATCCACCCGCGCTCCGGTTTGGCTGCGCGCCTGGGACTTTCGATCGTGAACAGTCCCGGTACCATCGACGCGGGTTACCGCGGCGAAATCAAAGTAGCCCTGGTCAATCTCGACCCTGCCGCCCCGATCATGATTCGGCGCGGTGACCGGATCGCCCAGTTACTGGTCCAGCAGGTCGAGCTCCCCACGCTGGTCGAGGTGTCCTCGTTCGACGAGGCCGGACTGGCGGAAACCACGCGTGGTCAGGGCGGTCACGGTTCCTCCGGCGGACATGAGAGTTTGTGATGGCATTCGGCAGACGTAAACGAGATGGGGATTCCGCCGCGGGCGGTGAGGTGTCGAAGACGGACGCCGGAGCCGAAGAGGCCGGCGAGGCCGCCGCGGATTCCGAGCTCGACGGTCCCTTCGACATCGAGGACTTCGACAACCCCGAGGACGCCCTGATGGCGCGGCTGGATCTGGGGTCGGTGCTGATCCCGATGGCGCCGGGCGGGCAGGTCCAGGTCGAGCTCAACCAGGCCGGGGTACCGAGCGCGATCTGGATGGTCACGGCCAACGGGCGCTTCACCATCGCCGCCTACGCGGCCCCGAAGACCCCCGGGCTGTGGTCCGAGGTGGCCGGCGAACTGGCCGACGCGCTGCGCGAGGACAACGCCTCGGTGTCCATCCAGAAAGGCCCCTGGGGTCGCGAGGTGATCGGAACGGGCGCGGGCGTGGTGCGGTTCATCGGCGTGGACGGCTACCGCTGGATGCTGCGGTGCGTGGTCAACGGCACCTCGCAGACGATGGACGCGCTGGTGGCCGAGGCGCGCCAGGCCGTCGCGGACACGGTGGTCCGGCGCGGGGACACCCCGATGCCGGTCCGGACGCCGCTGCCGGTCGAACTGCCCGAGGAGATGGCCGCTCAACTTCGCGCGGCGGCGGCCCAGCAGGCTCAGCAGGCGATGCTGGCCGCCCAGCAGGCGTATCAGCAGCAACTGCGGCTGCAGCAGGAGCAGCAGGCCCAGACGGGTCCCGCTCAGGGTCAGCTGCGCAACGGCTGAGCGGAGCGGGTCAGCCGGCGTCGTACAGCGCCGCCAGGCAGGCCGCACCCAGCCTCGGCGGGTCGGGCCCGAACTCGGCCAGGGTGACCGTGCGCAGCCCGGCGCGGGGCGCCGCGGCCACCCAGTCGCGGGCGACCGTCAGCGGGTGCGCGGGATCATCGGCGGCCGCGACGACGCCCAGCGGGGCAGCGAGGCGGCGGAGGTCATCAGCCCGGGGGGCGGGGTAGGCCGCAGCCTCGTCCAGCGCATCGGCCAGGTGCGGCCCCTGCCGGCGCCACGAGCGTTCCAGCTCGTCGGCAAGCCAGGCCGGACTCGAGGCCCGCATCGCGGCGATGGTCTGGTCCAGACCCTGCCGCCGCAGGGTATCGGCGGTGTGGCGGGCGGAGAGGGCGGCGGGGGCGTCGTCGGCGGGTCCGGTCCACGGCGGCAACGCGGCCAGCACCGCGACCGCCCGTCCCGGCCGCGATAAAGCCCATGCCAGAGCAACCGCCGCGCCCAGCGAGACGCCGCCCACGGCGACCGGACCCGCCGCGGAGGCATCCTCCAGTGCCGCGAGGTATCCGGCCACCAGGTGTTGCGGGCGCGGTGCCACGGCGATCAGGGTCGCGCCCGCCCGGCGCAATGGCGCGCCGAAGGCGCGCCGCAGGTAATCGTCGTCGGAGCCGGTGCCGGGCAGCAACACCGTCTTCACCCCGTCAAGATTGACCGCCACGACACGATCCTGCCCGTGGCGCCGTGGAACCGGGGGGTCTACCGTGGCGTTGGGCAGGGTGAATCACGGTGAATTACGGTGGATCACGATCAGGGTGAACGACTATCAGGAGAGACCATGGCCACGGCCGACGGCTTTGTCCGCCGCATCACCCGCCGACTGACCGAGAGCCCCGAGGAACGCGACGCCGAGAGACTGGCCGAGGAGGCAGACCTCAGCGGCGCCCAGCGCGCCGCCGACTGCACGCGCGGCCAGGAGGTGACCATGGTCGGCACGCTGCGCAGCGTCGAGACGAATGCCAAGGGTTGCGCCGGGGGTGTGCGGGCCGAACTGTTCGACGGAACCGACACGGTCACCCTGGTGTGGCTGGGGCAGCGACGCATTCCCGGGATCGACTGCGGCCGCACGCTGCGGGTCCATGGCCGGCTGGGCGTGTTGGAGAACGGTGGCAAGGCCATCTACAACCCGCGCTACGAGATTCAGAGTTGACCGGAGCCGATCCGGGGTCCAAGCAAACTCCCGCCCAGGCGCTGCTCGGCCAGATGGGCGGGTTGAGCGGCCTGGTCTATTCCGCCCTCCCGGTCGCGGTGCTGGTGCCGGTCAACACTGCCTTCGGCCTGCTGCCCGCGCTCGGAGCCGCGCTCGGAGCCGCGCTCCTGGTGCTGATCTGGCGGCTGATCCGGCGGGACTCCCTGCAGCCGGCCGTCGCGGGCTTCATCGGGGTCGCGATCAGCGCCCTGATCGCCTGGATCGTCGGTGAGTCCAAGGGGTACTTCCTGCTCGGCATCTGGACGTCGCTGCTGTGGGCGACGGTGTTCTCGCTCTCGGTGCTGGTCCGTCGGCCGGTGGTCGGCTACGTGTGGAGCTGGGTCACCGGGCGCGACCGCAGCTGGCGGCGGTCCCGCCGGGCGGTGCTGGCCTTCGATCTGGCCACGCTGACCTGGGTTGCGGTGTTCGGCGCTCGGTTCCTGGTGCAGCACCACCTCTACGACGCAGATCAGACCGGCCTGCTCGGAGTCGCCCGGATCGCGATGGGCTGGCCGCTGGCGGCCCTCGGCGCGCTGGTCACCTATCTGGCGATCCGTGCCGCCCAGCGCGCGATCCACGCCGAGCATGCGGGCGCGGCGCCGGCGTAGCGACCGCTAGCCGCCCGCCTCGGCGAGCAGCGTGCGCAGTTCCCCCTCGACCTCCGGGGCCGCCACGAAGAGCAGTTCGTCACCGCCCTCCAGGGGTTCGTCGGCTTCGGGCACGATCACGCGCTGCCCGCGCAGGATCGTCACCAGCGCAACGTTGCGGGGCAGGGCCAGTTTGCGCACCGGCCGCCCGCCCCAGGGCGTGTTGTCGGGCAGGGTGATCTCGACGAGGTTGGCGTGGCCCTTGCGGAACTCCATCAGCCGGACCACGTCACCGACCGCGAACGCCTCCTCCACCAGCGAGGCCAGCATGCGGGGCGTGGAGACTGCGACGTCCACGCCCCAGGAACTGTCGAACAGCCACTCGTTGCGCGGATCGTTGACGCGGGCCACCACGCGGGGCACCGCGAATTCGGTCTTCGCCAGCAGCGACAGCACGACGTTGGCCTTGTCGTCGCCGGTCGCGGCGATCACCACGTCGAACTCCTCCAGCCGCACCGACTCCAGCAGGCTCAGTTCGCAGGCGTCGCCGAAACACCAGTGCGCAGCAGGGATCGCGTCGACGTCGAAGTGGCCGGGGTTGCGTTCGATCAGCGTGACGTCGTGCTGGTTGTCGACCAGTTCGCGGGCGATCGAACGGCCGACGGCGCCCGCGCCGGCGATTGCCACTTTCATCGGGGGCGAACCTCGCTCAATCCTCGATCTCGTCGCTGGGCGGCTGCCCGGCGATCGCCAGCGCCTGCTCAGCGCGCTCGGAGACGGCGGCGAGATAGACCCGGTCACCGGCCTGGATGACAGTCTTGGGCTCGGGCAGCAACCCGGCTCCCAGGCGGATCAGGAAGGCGACCCGGGCCCCGGTGGCCTGTTCGAGCCCTGTCAGCCGGTGGCCCACCCAGGATTCATGCAACTCCGCCGCGGCGACGCTCACCGTGCCGGTGGGGTCTCGCCACGTGCCGGTCTCGGTCTCCCCGGTCAGCGCGTCGAGTAGCCGGTCGGTGGTCCACGGCACGGTGGCCACCGTGGGGATGCCCAGCCGCTCGTAAACCGCCGCCCGCTTGGCGTCATAGATCCGGGCCACCACCCGCTGCACCCCGAACATCTCGCGTGCCACGCGGGCCGAGATGATGTTCGAGTTGTCGCCGGAGGAGACCGCGGCGAAGGCTTCGGCGTTCTCGATCCCCGCGCGTAGCAGTGTCTCGCGGTCGAATCCCATGCCGAGGACCTTCTGGCCGGTGAATTCCGGGGAGAGTCGGTGGAAAGCGGTCGGATCACGATCGATGACGGCGACCTCGTGCCCGATCCGGGACAGCGCATCGGCCAGGGAGGCACCCGCACGGCCGCAGCCCATCACCACAACCCGCACCTGCCGTCCCGCCTTTCGTGCCCGTTCTCGCCGGCGCCGACCGTCAGGGCAACGCTACCGGCTGCGGCGTGTGGGCTTACCCTTGGCTCTCGTGTCCAAGCTGTCGACCGCCGCCCGGCGGTTGCTCCTCGGGAGCCCGTTCCGCAGCGACAGGCTAAGCCACACCCTGCTGCCCAAGCGCATCGCGCTTCCGGTCTTCGCCTCCGACGCGATGTCCTCGGTCGCCTACGCCCCCGAAGAGGTCTTCCTGGTGCTCTCGGTGGCCGGGCTCTCGGCGTACACGATGGCTCCCTGGGTCGGGGTGGCGGTGGGGCTGGTGATGCTCGTCGTCGTCGCGTCGTATCGGCAGAACGTGCACGCCTACCCCTCCGGCGGAGGGGACTACGAGGTGGTCACCACCAACATCGGACCCACCGCCGGCTTGACCGTGGCCAGTGCACTGCTGGTCGACTACGTGCTCACCGTCGCAGTGTCGATGTCGTCGGCGATGTCCAACATCGGATCGGCGATTCCCTTCGTCGCCAACCACAAGGTGGTGTTCGCGGTGGCCGCCATCCTGTTGCTCGCGGCGGCCAATCTGCGCGGAATTCGCGAGTCGGGTACGGCCTTCGCCATTCCCACCTACGCATTCATCTTCGGAATGTTCACCATGCTGCTCTGGGGCTTCGTCCAGATTCACGTCTTGGGTCACGACCTGAAGGCAGAGTCGGCCGCGTTCGAGATGCAGGCCGAGCAACCCGACATCGCCGGCCTTGCCCTGATTTTCCTTGTCGCCCGTGCGTTTTCCTCCGGGTGCGCGGCGCTGACCGGGGTGGAGGCGATCAGCAACGGGGTGCCGGCGTTCCGTAAACCCAAGTCCCGCAACGCGGCTACCACGCTGTTGCTGCTCGGGGGTATCGCGGTGACGCTGCTGATGGGCATCATCCTGATGGCGGTCGAAACCGGCGTGCAGATCGC
This sequence comes from Mycobacterium sp., assembly GCA_018882965.1. Lineage (GTDB taxonomy): Bacteria > Actinomycetota > Actinomycetes > Mycobacteriales > Mycobacteriaceae > Mycobacterium. The sequence continues at coordinate 46,772 of VEQY01000013.1, forward strand.
TGCGCGGCCCGCCGAGCAGCTCATCGGAGCACCGGAGGGCTACCGGCAGAAGACGCTGGTAGCCCAACTGGCCGACGCCATCTTCCACGATTTCGCTCCGGGGCTGTACCTGATCACCGGCGTCACCGCGCTCATCCTGGTACTCGCCGCGAACACCGCCTTCAACGGGTTCCCGGTGCTGGGTTCGATCCTGGCCCAGGACCGATTCCTGCCGCGCCAGTTGCACACCCGCGGCGATCGGCTGGCGTTCTCCAACGGCATCCTCTTTCTGGCCGCCGCGGCTATCGCGTTCGTCGTCGCCTTCGAGGCGGAGGTCACCGCGCTCATCCAGCTCTACATCGTCGGGGTTTTCGTGTCCTTCACGCTCAGCCAGATCGGCATGGTGCGGCACTGGACCCGGCTGCTACGTACCGAGACCGACCCGCAGGAGCGCCGGCGCATGATGCGCTCGCGGGTGGTCAACGGCATCGGCCTGACGGCGACCGGAACGGTGTTGGTCGTGGTCTTGATCACCAAGTTCCTGGCCGGTGCGTGGATCGCGATCGTCGCGATGGGGTTGCTGTTCGTGCTGATGAAGGCGATCCACCGGCACTACGACCGGGTGACTCTCGAATTGACCCCTGCCGACGAGCAGGAGGGCGAGATCGTACTGCCCAGCCGCAACCATGCCGTGGTGTTGGTGTCCAACATGCAACTGCCCACGCTGCGGGCCCTCGCCTACGCGCGGGCGACCCGTCCCGACGTGTTGGAGGCCCTGACCGTCAACGTCGACGACGCCGAGACCCGCGAGCTGGTGCACACGTGGGAGGACAGCGACATCTCGGTTCCGCTGAAGGTGGTCGCCTCGCCCTACCGTGAGGTGACCGGGCCGGTGCTGGACTACGTCAAGCGGATCAGCAAGGAATCCCCGCGCACGGTCGTCACCGTCTTCGTTCCCGAGTACGTGGTGGGCCACTGGTGGGAGAGCCTCCTGCACAACCAGAGCGCGCTGCGGATCAAGGCCCGGCTGCTGTTCATCCCGAACGTGATGATGACGTCGGTGCCCTGGCAGCTCAACTCCTCGGCGCGGGTCCGCCAGCCCGAAGAGCAGAACGCCCCCGGCGACGCGCGCCGGGGCTACCGGGAGTGACCAAGCGCCGACCGGCCGGCCATGGCTGAACGGCTGCTGGTACTGCAGACCGGTCCGGCGGCCAACGGAGGCAGTTGCGTGGCCCGCCACGAGGGTCGGGTGGTCTTCGTGCGCCACGCGCTGCCCGGCGAGCGGGTGCGGGTGCGGGTGACCGAAGACCGGGGTGCCTACTGGCACGCCGACGCCGTCGACATCCTGGAGGCGTCGCCGGACCGCATCGAGCCACTGTGTCCGGTGGCCGGGGTCGACGGGGCCGGCTGTTGCGATCTGGCGTTCGCCGAACCGGGCGCCGCCCGGGTCCTCAAGGGCCAGGTGGTGGCCAACCAGCTCGCGCGGTTGGGCGGCCACAGCTGGGAGGGAGTCGCCGAGCCGCTCGGCTCCGGTGCCGCGCGGGGATGGCGCACCCGGGTCCGGCTCGGGGTTGGGGCGGACGGCCGGGCGGGGCTGCACCGCTACCACAGCGACGAACTGGTGCACGATCTGCGCTGCGGTCAGCTCCCCGACGGGATGCTTGCCGGCCTGGACGGCCCGCGCTGGAGCGGTGCAGAGGAGTTGACGGTCGTCATCGACGACGACGGCCGCCGCCACGTGGCGGTGGGCACCGCTGACCGGCGCGGCGTGACCGTCGTCGAGGGGCCGCGGCGCTGCCGGCAGCGGGTGGGAGAGCGGGTCTGGAAGCTGCCGGTGACCGCGTTCTGGCAGTCCCATCGGGAGGCGGCGCAAACCTACAGCGCCTTGATCGGACAGTGGGCACGAGGCTCGCGTGCCTGGGATCTCTACGGCGGCGCGGGTCTGTTCGCCGCTGCGCTCGCTGATGTCATGGGGCCGGACGGTGAAGTGCTGACGGTGGACACCTCGCGGGTGGCATCGGCGGCCGCGGAAGCCGCCCTCGCCGACCTGCCTCAGGTGACGGTCGTCGCGGACTCGGTGCGGCGATTCCTCGCCCGCGGATACGCCCCGGCCGACGTCGCGGTCCTCGATCCGCCCCGCGCGGGCGCTGGTCGTGCGGTCATCGAGGCACTGGCGAGAGCCAGGGTGCCGAGGGTGATCCATATCGGTTGTGAGGCTGCTGCATTCGCCCGTGACATCGGCCTCTACCTTGACGGCGGCTATCGCGTCGAACAGATCCGCGTATTCGACGCATTCCCGTTGACCCACCACCTCGAATGCATCGCGCTGCTGGTCGGTGAATCGGCGGTAGATTAATCCCACCATGGCGCTTCGACTGTTCGCCCGCGGATCCTGGTCGGAGACCAAACGTGTCATTGCGATCTTCCACCGGGAAACCGTCGGGGGCGCGGTGCTGCTGGCGGCAGCCACTATCGCGTTGGTGTGGGCGAATTCCCCATGGTCGTCGTCCTACCACGCGCTGCGCGAAGTACGCCTGGGCACAGACGATTTCGGATTGCATCTGGACCTGACACTGGGTACCTGGGCAGCCGACGGGCTGCTGGCGATCTTCTTCTTCGTCGTCGGCCTGGAGCTCAAGCGCGAGTTCGTGGTAGGTGACCTGCGGGATCCGCGGCGCGCGGCGCTTCCGGTCGTTGCCGCGATCGGCGGCATGGTGGTTCCGGCGCTGATCTTTCTTGCGTTCACCGCCGGTGCAGGTGACGGCGCGACCCGCGGCTGGGCGATACCGACCGCCACCGATATCGCGTTCGCGGTTGCGGTGCTGGCGGTCATCTCCACCCATCTGCCCGCAGCCCTGCGCACCTTTCTGCTCACCCTGGCAGTGGTCGACGACCTGCTCGCGATCACCGTGATCGCAGTGTTCTACACCGCAAAGATCAATGCCGCGGCCCTGTTGGCGGCCCTGCTCCCGCTGGCGATCTTCGGGGTCCTGGTGCATCGTGGCGTGCGCTCGGGATGGCTGCTCGTCCCGCCCGCCGTTCTGACCTGGGTCCTGGTGCACGAATCCGGCGTGCACGCCACGGTGGCCGGGGTGCTGCTCGGCTTCGCAGTTCCGGCCCGAGCCGGTACCGCCGAACGGTTCGAGCACACGCTGCGGCCGATCTCGGCCGGCTTTGCGATCCCGGCCTTCGCCTTCTTCGCCGCCGGGGTGACCTTCGGTGGCTATGACGGATTGGTGACCGCTCTGCGCGACCCCATCGCGCTGGGGATCGTCGTCGGATTGGTGGTCGGCAAGACCATCGGGGTATTCGGCACCACTCGTTTGCTGGCCGCGGTGACCCGCGCACGACTCGACCCATCGCTGCGCTGGATCGACGTCCTCGGCGTCTCCATGCTCGCGGGGATCGGTTTCACGGTGTCCCTGCTGATCGGAGAGCTGGCCTACGGATCGGGATCGTCGCGCGACGATGTCGTCAAGGTCGGCGTGCTCACCGGATCTTTGCTGGCGGCCTTTCTGGCAGCGGCGCTGCTGCGCATCCGCAACCGGGCATATCGCGCGGTTTTCGAATTGGAAACCGCCGACCTCGACCAGGACGGTGTGCCCGACGTCTACCAGGCGGACGCCGAAGGACGCGGTGGAGGTGGGTAAACTGAGCCCATGCTCGAACAGATCCGCGGCCCCGCTGATCTGCAGCACCTGTCCCGGGAACAGCTGACGGATCTGGCCGCCGAGATTCGGCAATTCCTCATCCACAAGGTTGCCGCCACCGGAGGTCACCTGGGTCCCAACCTCGGTGTGGTCGAGCTGACACTGGCCCTGCACCGGGTGTTCGACTCGCCGCACGATCCGATCATCTTCGACACCGGCCATCAGGCCTACGTGCACAAGATGCTGACCGGTCGCTGGGCCGACTTCGACACCCTGCGGATGAAGGGCGGGTTGTCGGGATATCCGTCCCGCGCCGAGAGCGACCACGACTGGGTGGAGTCCAGCCACGCCTCGGCCGCGCTGTCCTACGCCGACGGCCTGGCCAAGGCGTTCGAACTGACCGGACAGCGCAATCGCCACGTCGTGGCCGTCGTCGGCGACGGCGCACTGACCGGCGGGATGTGCTGGGAGGCCCTGAACAACATCGCCGCGGCCCGCCGCCCGGTGATCATCGTCGTCAACGACAACGGTCGCAGCTACGCCCCCACGATCGGCGGACTGGCCGACCACCTGGCCGGCCTGCGGTTGCAGCCCGTCTACGAACGATTGCTGGAACGCACCCGCTCGGCGGTGCGCGGCGTGCCGGTCGTCGGCGAGGTCTGCTACCAGGCGATGCACAGCGTCAAAGCCGGGATCAAGGACGCGCTGTCACCGCAGGCCATGTTCACCGACCTCGGGATCAAGTACGTCGGCCCGATCGACGGCCACGACGAGCACGCGGTGGAGAACGCTCTGCGACTCGCCCGCGGCTTCACCGCGCCGGTCATCGTGCACGCGGTGACGCGCAAGGGCAACGGATACCCGCCGGCGGAAAACGACGAGGCCGAGCAGATGCACGCCTGCGGTGTGATCGACCCGCGGACCGGCCTGGCCACCAAGCCGCCGGCGCCGGGCTGGACGTCGGTGTTCTCCGAGGCGCTGATCGCCTACGCCGGCAAGCGGCGCGACATCGTCGCCATCACCGCGGCCATGCCCGGCCCGACCGGCCTGAGCGCCTTCGGGGAGCGCTTCCCCGACCGGCTGTTCGATGTGGGCATCGCCGAGCAGCACGCACTGGCCTCAGCCGCCGGGCTGGCCATGGGCGGTCTGCACCCGGTGGTGGCGATCTACTCGACGTTCCTCAACCGCGCTTTCGACCAGATCATGATGGACGTGGCGTTGCACAAGCTGCCGGTGACGATGGTTCTCGACAGGGCGGGCGTGACGGGCAACGACGGAGCCAGCCACAACGGAGTCTGGGATTTGTCGATGCTCAACATCGTGCCGGGCATCCGGGTGGCCGCCCCTCGCGACGGCGAGAGGCTCCGCGAGGAACTCGGCGAAGCTCTCGACGTCCACGACGGACCGACCGCGATCCGGTTCCCCAAGGGCGAAGTGGGAGAAGAGATCCCGGCTCTGCGCCGGATCGACGGCGTCGATGTGCTGTACCGCCCCGCCGAGGGCCTGGGCCATGACGTGCTCCTGGTCTCGGTCGGTTCCTTCGCGCCGATGGCGCTCGCGGTCGCCGATCGGTTGCGTGAGCAGGGCATCGGCGTGACGGTCGTCGACCCGCGCTGGGTGCTGCCGGTGCCCGATGCTCTGGGCGTGATGGCCGCCGCGCACGACCTGGTGGTGACGCTGGAGGACAACGGAGTACGCGGCGGGGTGGGGTCGGCCGTCTCGGCGGCGCTACGGGCGGCCGACATCGACGTGCCCTGCCGTGATGTCGGTGTGCCGCAACAATTCCTGGAGCACGCCGCGCGCGGGGAGGTGCTCGCCGAGGTCGGTCTGACCGACCGGAACATCGCCCGCCAGGTCACCGGGTGGGTGGCAGCGCTCACCGCGCGCGAGGACTCAGTCTCCGAGCCCATCGACTGACTCGCCGTCGGCCGGCGGGTGCAGCGCCTCGGCCAGCGCCCCGGCCACCAGTTCGCGCTGCCAGGCGCGCGCACCCCCGTCCCGCAGGAACGTCTCGACCGCAGCGGTGACGTCGGCCGCGCCCTGCCAGTCCCAGCACAGCCTGCGGACCAGCTCGGGGGACACCAGATTCTCCGGCGGCACTCCGACGCGCTCGGACAGTCCGGACAGAGCCGTCCGCGCGGCTGTCAGGTACGCCGCGGCATCGGGCTTGCGCCTAGCCCATCGCATGGCCGGCGGCGGCCCGTCATGAGGCTCGGCGACCTCGGGCGGATCGGTGCTCGCACGGGCGGCCTGCAGCGCCTGCAGCCAGACCCCGGCTGATCGGCGCTGTCGCGGTCCGCCGTAGACCGGCAGCGCGGTCAGTTCCTCGACGGTCTTGGGATCCGCGGTCGCCGCGGCGACGATCGCCGAGTCGGGCAGGATCCGCCCCGGCGCGATGTCGCGGCTGCGCGCTATCCGATCGCGCACCGTCCACAACTCGCGCACGGCGGCCAACTGCTGCGGGGAGCGAATCTTGTGGATGCCCGAGGTTCGTCGCCACCGGTCACGCCTGGTCGGCGCAGAGTCGGCGCAGCGCAGATGCTCGAATTCCTCGGCAGCCCAACCGGTCTTGCCCTGCTCGGCGAGCACGTCGGCCACCGCCGCGCGCAGTTCGATGAGAACTTCGACATCCAGGGCGGCATAGTTCAGCCACGCCGCCGGCAGCGGTCGCTTCGACCAGTCCGCGGCCCCGTGTCCCTTGGCCAGGCCCAAACCCAGCAGGCGCTCGACCATCGCCGCCAGGTTGACCCGTTCGAAACCGGCCAGCCGGCCGGCCAACTCGGTGTCGTACAGGGCGGGCGGGCGCAGGCCCACTTCGGCCAGGCAGGGCAGGTCCTGGTCGGCGGCGTGCAGGATCCACTCGTCCTCGGCGAGGACGTCGGCCACCGGCTTCAGCACGTCGATCGGGCTGCCGCCGTGGCCCACCGGATCGATCAGCACGGTGCCGGCCCCGGCGCGGCGGATCTGGATCAGATAGGCGCGGTTGGAGTACCGGAACCCCGAGGCGCGTTCGGCGTCGACGGCGAATGGCCCGCGCCCTGCGGCGAGGCTGCCCGCGGCGGCGGCGATCTCCCCGGGCGCGACCGACACCGCCGGAACCCCGTCGGCGGGGTGCAGAAGCGGGGTCGGTGCCGGCTCCGACATTTCAGGCGCGGGAGCGCGAACCGAGATCGGTGACGCCGACCGGGGGCAGGCCCGCGGCGTGCTCGAGCACCTCGCAGAACGCCTGCACGTGCGTCTCGAGCGCGGGGGTGGTCGCCGTCCACGACGCCCGCAGCTCCAACTGGTGGGCGCGGGGCGGGCCGGAGACATCGCCATAGCGCACCGAGGTGGTGGTGGTCACGGTGCCACCGAGGGCCGTGAAGTGGTCGGGCCGGGCCTGCAGGGCGTCGGCCAGCCAGCTCCAGGCCACCTCGGGCAGCAGCGGGTCGACGGCCTCGGTGGCATCCAGGTCGGCTTGCACGTAAGCCACCAGCCGCAGGACGCCGTCCCAGGCCTCGGCGCCGTCGGGGTCGTGCAGCAGGATCAGCCGGCCGAAGGTCTCCGCGCCGGTGGCCGGTGCCTGGCCGTCGGCGTCGCCGGGCCGGACTTCCGCACCCAGGGCGTAGCTGAACGGTGCCAGGCGCTGCGGCGGGCGGATCGGACCCAGTTCGATCTCCGGGCGCACGTCCGCGGCGTTCATCGCGGCCACGGCCTCGCGGAACTGCGCGGGCTCGGCACTGGTCACGACACCTCACGCTAGTCCCCTGCGGCAGACCGCGCAGCCAGGCACGCCGTGGCAGCATGGGCGTGGTGAGCACCCGCCGGACGCTGCCCGAGGCGCCCTATCTGGCCGCCGCCGCAGGTCGCAAACCCAGCCGGATTCCGGTGTGGTTCATGCGTCAGGCCGGCCGCTCGCTGCCCGAGTACCGTCAGCTGCGCTCCAAGCACTCCATGATGGAGGCCTGCTTCGATGCCGAGCTGATCTGCGAGATCACCCTCCAGCCGATCCGCCGGCTCGGGGTCGACGCCGCGATCCTGTTCTCCGACATCGTCGTGCCGCTCCGCGCCGCCGGAATCGACCTCGACATCGTGCCCGACGTCGGTCCGGTGATCGCCCACCCGGTGCGCACCCGAGCCGACGTCGAGCGGCTGAGGACCACCGGACCGCTGACGGTGGAGCCGGTCGCCGAGGCGGTCGGGTTACTGGTGGCCGCGCTCGGTGAGGTGCCCCTGATCGGGTTCGCCGGGGCACCCTTCACGCTGGCCTCCTATCTCGTCGAAGGGGGGCCGAGCAAGCTGCACGAGCGGACCAAGTCGATGATGCTGGCCGACACCTCGAATTGGCACGCGCTGATGGACGCCCTCGCCGACGTCACGATCGACTTCCTGCGGGTGCAACTGGATGCGGGCGTGGATGCCATCCAGCTCTTCGACTCGTGGGCGGGCACCCTCTCGCTGGCCGACTACCGCACGTACGTGCTGCCCCACAGCGCGCGGGTCTTCGCCGCGCTGGCCGGTTACGGGGTGCCGATGACCCACTTCGGGGTCGGCACGGCCGAACTGCTCGGAGCGATGTCACAGGCGGGGCCGACCGTGGTCGGCGTGGACTGGCGCACCTCGCTGGCCGACGCGGCCGTACGGGTGGACCCGGGGCGGGCGCTGCAGGGCAATCTGGATCCGGTGGTGCTGCTGGCCGGATGGCCCGCGGTGGAGAAGGCGGCGCGGTCGGTCGTCGACGACGGTCGGCGAGCGGTCGACGCCGGCGCCGGCGGCCACATCTTCAACCTCGGCCACGGGGTGTTGCCGGCAACCGACCCCGGACTGCTCGCTGATCTGGTGGCGCTGGTGCACTCGCTGTGAATCAGGCCTATTGCGTTGTGGGCGGCGGTATCTCAGGTCTGGTCGCCGCATACCGCATCCGCACGGCGGTCGGCGAAGACGCCCAGATCGTGCTCTTCGACCCCGCAGATCGCCTGGGTGGTGTGCTGCGCACCGAGCAGATCGCGGGCCAGTCGGTGGACGTCGGCGCCGAGGCGTTCGTCGCGCGCAGACCGGAGGTGCCGGCACTGCTGGCCGAACTGGGTCTGGCCGATCGGCAGATCGCCACCACCGGGGTGCGGCCGACCATCTACAGCCAGCGCCGCCTGCATCCGCTGCCGGCCGACACCGTCGCCGGTATCCCGGCCACCGCGCAGTCCGTGGCCGGACTGGTCGACCGCGCGACGCTCGAGCGGATCACCGCGGAACCCGGCCGCCCGCTGGACTGGCATCCGGGGTCCGACCCGGCGGTCGGCGCGGTGGTGGCCGACCGTTTCGGCGAGCAGGTGGTGGCACGCTCGCTCGACCCGATGCTGTCGGGTGTCTACGCCGGGTCGGCCGATTCCATCGGCATCCGCTCGGCCGCGCCGACGGTGGCGGCCGCCCTCGACGCCGGTGCGCCGAGCCTGACCGAAGCCGTTCGCCGCGCCCCGGCCGGCGGTGCCCGCGGGCCGGTCTTCGGCGCGATCGAGGGCGGCTACCGGGTGCTGCTGGACGCACTGACCGCCCGCGCGCGCCCGCAGTGGCAGCAGACGGCGGTGCGCACGCTGGCCGCGACGGACGCCGGCTGGTCGCTGACCGACACCGACGGCCGGGTCTGGCCGGCCCATGCCGTGGTGATCGCGACGCCGGCCCCGCAGGCGGCCGGATTGCTCAGCGCGGCCGCCCCGCGGGCGGCCGCGGCCGCGGCCCGGATCCCGGTCGCCTCGTCGGCCGTGCTGGCGATGGCTGTCCCAGCCGGCACACCGCTGCCGCCGCAGTCTGGGGTGCTGGTCGCCACCGGAGAGGATCTGCACGCCAAGGCCATCACGCTGACCACCCGCAAATGGGGCGCGCGCGGGCCGGCCGAACTGGTGCGGATGTCATTCGGGCGCTTCGGCGACGACCTCGCCCGCTCCGCCTCCGACGAGTGGCTGCGCGCCTGGGCGATCGAGGACCTGCGCACGGTCTTCGGTATCGCTGCCGAACCCATCGACATCCTCGTGCACCGCTGGATCGATGCGCTGCCGCAGTACGGCCCCGGTCACGCGACGCTGGCCGCGGCGGTGCGGGCAGCGCTTCCGCCGGGCCTGGCCGTGGCCGGCAACTACCTCGACGGCATCGGGGTCCCGGCGTGTGTGGCGGCCGCCGGCCGGGCGGTGGAGGCCGCGCTGGCCCCCCGCGCCGCGCCGCCGCCCGCACGGCCCATGGCACCGCCCGTGGCACCATAGACGTCATGGCGAAACTGGATTACGACACTCTCAACGCTGCCGTCCGGTACGTGATGTTCTCGGTGTTCGCCGCGCAGCCCGGAGCGCTGGGCTACGACGAGGATTCCCGCGCCGCCGTGATCGACGAGACGGCCACCTTCCTCAAGCAGCAGGAGGACAGCGGGGTGGTGGTCCGTGGCCTCTACGACGTCGCGGGGATGCGCGCCGATGCCGACTTCATGATCTGGACGCACGCCGAACGGGTCGAGTCGCTGCAGCACACCTACAGCGATTTTCGCCGCACCACGACGCTGGGTCGCACGGTCAAGGCGGTGTGGAGTGTAGTCGCGCTGCACCGGCCGGCCGAGTTCAACAAAAGCCACGTGCCGGCGTTCCTCGCCGGTGAGGAACCGGGCAACTACGTCTGCGTCTACCCGTTCGTGCGATCGCTGGACTGGTACCTGCTGCCCGACGAACAGCGCCGCAAGATGCTGGCCGACCACGGCATGGCCGCGCGCGCCTACAAGGACGTCCGCGCCAACACCGTCCCGGCCTTCGCGCTGGGGGACTATGAGTGGATCCTGGCCTTCGAAGCGCCCGAACTGCACCGCATCGTCGACCTGATGCGCGATCTGCGCGCGACCGAGGCACGCCTGCACGTCCGCGAGGAGATCCCGTTCTTCACCGGCCCGCGGGTGGGTGTCGAGGACCTGGTGAGCCGATTGCCCTGAGGGTCAGGCTCGTGCAGCCGCCGGTCAGGACGGGGTCAGCCGGAGCGAGATCGAGTTGATGCAGTAGCGCTGATCGGTCGGGGTGGGGTACCCCTCGCCGGTGAACACGTGCCCGAGGTGCGAGTGACAGGTCGCGCACAGCACCTCGACGCGGCGCATACCCAGCGAGTTGTCCTCGCGCAGCACGACCGCCTCGGAGGTGGCCGGGTCGAAGAACGACGGCCACCCGCAGTGCGATTCGAACTTCTCGCTGCTGTGGAACAATTCCGCACCGCAGGCCCGGCAGTGATAGACGCCCTCGGTCTGGGTGTCGGTGTACTCGCCGACGTGCGGCGGTTCGGTGCCGGCCTGGCGAAGCACATGATGCTCGGCCGGAGTGAGCCGTTGGCGCCACTCCGCGTCACTGAGTCGCAGTTTCGGTTCGGGAAGTGTGCTCATGGGCCAACGCTAGCGCGGCGGCGCTCCGGCGTCATCCATGCCGGGTCGATCCCGTCGTCGAGGCGGCCCTCGGCCTTGGCGTCCAGGTAGCGGAAGTAGAGCACACAGAACACCACGACGAGCATCAGCGACCAGCCGTAGGTGATCTTCATGTACTCCAGGAATCGCCCGGTGGTCGGCCAGCGCCACATCAGCCAACGATCCATCGTCAGAAATCCGTACGCGGCCAGCCATGCCGGCCAGTTACGCAGCACCGAGTTCGGCAGCACCACCGTCATCAGGAAGGGGAACAGCATCATCGAGTAGTAGCCCTGTGCCAGCGACAGCACCAGCCAGGAGGCGATCAGCAGCACACCGGAGGACGTCAGCATCCAGAACAGCGGGTCGCGCCGGTGGTAGTAGCGGTAGAGCAGCCACAGGCTGGCTGCGGCCAGCACCACGAAGAGCAGCCGCAGTGCCACGATCAGCCAGGTGGGCAGTCCGTAGTAAACCCCGTTTCCCAGCACCGAGGAGTTGAAGTAGTCGCGGGTCGAGAAGATGTAGGGCAGGGTCCGGTCGATGAAGTTGTTCTGGTCGGCGACCAGCGGCCACGCCGCCGCGTTGAACGCCACCGGAATCGCGAATGCGGCGGCAAGGGTGCGCCACTGACGGTTGAGCAGCGGCAGCAGCAGTAGCACCGCCAGCACCGGTTTGACCACCAGTGAAAGCCCGATGGCCGCGCCCGCCAGCCACTGCCGGTCGGTCCGCCCGTCGAGCAGCCAGCGGAAGAACAGCACCTCGGCCAGCAGGATGCACCCGTTGATGTTGGTGAAGATCAGCGTGTTGGTCACCGACTCGGTGCAGAACATCGCCAGCAGCAGGGCCGGCAGCGCCACCGAGGACAGCGGGAACCTGAACAACCGCACCAGCAGGCATGCGGCGATGATCATCGCCACGGTGTTGCAGAAGATGAACACGTTGCGCGAGGCGAACTCGCTACCCATGTAGCCGAACGGCGCCATCAGCAGGGTGCCGCCCGGCGGATACAGATAGTGCGGGTCGACGTACTCGAGGTGTTCGTTGTAGACGTCGATCCCGGCCCGGAAGTTGTGCAGCGCGCGGTAGACCGGGGCCCAGTCGTCGGTGATGTAGCCGTTGGTGGTGAGGACGAAACTGCGGTGGATGATCGACATGATCGCCAGCGGCCACAGCACTGAGCGCAGGACGGCCGACGTACTGGGCGGACCGGTGCGCGGACGGAACGCAGTGGACAGGACGGCGGCCACGTCCGCACCGTACACCCGCGGCGGTCCGGACGTCAGGCCGGACAGAAGGTGTCGGTCGGCGGAGTCTCGCCGGATTCGAGGTACTCCAGCACCGGCGGCAGCGCGCACGGGGAGTAGATGCCCGCGCCGTGCCCGACGCCCTGCCACATCACGCGCTTGCTGGCAGCCCCGGCGTTGATGATCGCGGCCACGGTGGCGGCCACGCCCTGCACGCCGACGATCGGGTCGTTCTGGACGCCGAGCAGCATGACCTGGATCGTGAGTTTCTTGGGATCCTTGGGCGCCGCTCCGCTGGGCCAGTTGAGGCACTTCACCAGGTTGAGCGCGGCGACCGTGCCGAACTGCGGGTAGACCTTGCCCCAGGCGACGACGAGTTCGCGCACCCGGTCCGGGGTGGGGCGGTTGAGCGCGTCGCTGCAGGTGTTGACGAACTGGCCGTCGGTGTCGCGCAGGGCCTCAGCCTGATTGATCAGATTGTTGAGCAGGTTGGTGTCCCCGGAGCGGGCCGCGGCCAGCGTGTCGGCCAGTTTGACGGTGTTGGCGATCCGGTCGCCGGTGGGGTAGCCCAGCGCGGTCACGATCGCGTTGGCCAGGGCGGCCACCGAGGCGCCGCCGGGGCCGCGGCCGGCCCGGGCTGCCGACAGCAGGCCGTCGACGGCGGCCTTCGGATCCGGGCCCAGTGCGCAGTTGACCGCGACGCACTGGGCGGCGAAGGCGTCCAGTGCGGCCTGCTGACCCTTGACCTGGTCCTCGGCCGCCGCCTCCGCCCCGATACCGGGCGAGACGGGGGAGTCGAGCACCAGTCGGGCGACCTTCTCCGGGTGCGATCCGGCGTAGGCGAGAGCCACCTGGGCGCCGTTGCCGACGCCGTAGAGGGCCAGGGCCGGCACGTCCCAGATGCTGCGCAGCCGCTCGAGATCCTCGGCGGCGCGGGCGGTGTCGTACGCGGAGTCGCCGGGGGCGATGGTGTCGGTGCACCCGGTGGTCGCCGTCGTCGTGATCGCACCCAGGTTGGCCACCGGGTCATCACCCGGCTCGAACTGCGCCTGCTCGCGCATCTGACTGCGGTCGAAGGCGTCGCGGCACTCGATCGGGCTCGACCTGCCGATCCCGCGCCGGTCCACCGCGACGATCGGTCGTCCCGTGAGCACTTCGGCCCCCGACCGCGACAGCCAGACCGGCAACTGCAGCGAGGAGGGGAGGTCCGAGCCCGTGGTGAGGACCAGTGGAGCGGCGTCCGCCGGGGTCTGCACCGACCGTGCGCGCACCGCGCCGATGCTCAGGGTGCCGGTGGCACCGCTGATCGGGTCCAGGTCGACGTCGAAGTCGGCGCATTCGAGCACGACGCCGGGAATCGGCGGGGTGCCGGCGTCGCCGAAAGTCTGGCCGGTGCACTCCCGCCACGGCAGTTCGTTCTTCGGCGCGAGGAGTTCGGGCACGTCGGCCGCCGCGGCGCTGGTGGTCGGGCCGGCATCCGGGTTGCTGGCGGAGTCGGTGGCAAAGCGGGGGTTGGCGGCCAGCCACGGGGCGCACCCGCTCAGGACGAGCATGGCCGCCACCCCCGCGGCGCCCGCGACACCGATCCGGCCCTGGCCACGCATGCCCACCACAGTAGCGAGCAGCTGTCGCAGCCCGGCTCTCGCCGCTGCTCAGCCGATACCGGTGTAGCGCAGATAGAGATAGCCCTCGTCGTCGGCGAGGGCGTGGCTGCGCCGCATGCGGGTCAGGGTCTCGGCGTCGCCGGCCACAATCCGCACCGCGTCCCCTCCGACCAGCACCGGTGCGATCGTCACGCAGAATTCGTCGAGCAGCCCCTGCCCGGCGAACGCACCCAGCAGGCTCGGGCCGCCCTCGGTCAGGGTCCGGCGCAGCCCGCGCTCAGCCAGCCGGGACAGCGCGACGGCCAGATCCACCCGGCCGGGGTCGGTCCCGGAGCAGTCCAGCACCGCGACGTCCGCACCCAGCCCGCGGGTGGCGACCGGGACGGCCTGCGCGCACGTGAGCACCAGCGGCGGCACCTCGGAGCCGGCCAGGACCGGCAGCTCGGGTCCGACCGCGCCGGAGCGGGTGACCACCGCGATCGGGGGCACCTCGGACTGGCCGCGGCCGCGTCGGCGTTCACGCTGGGCGGCCGACATCCGGGCGCCGCCGTAGTTCTCGGCGCGTGCGGTTCCGGCCCCGACCACGATCACGTCGGCCAGCTCGCGCAGCAGCCCGAAAAGCGTCCGGTCGCCGGGACCGCCCAACCCACCGGACGTGCCGCCGGTGGTGGCGGCGCCGTCGAGACTGGTGATCGCGTTGCCCCGAACCACGCAGCGACCCGGGTCGGCGGAGTCGGGGAAGGCATACAGAGCGCGCAGCTGCTCGTCGTCGACCGGCTCGCCGCGGCCGAGCAGTGTGAACCCCACCGTCAGGAAGTTACAGTGCCGGGATGGACCGGCTGTGCGACCGGCAACCCGCGGTGTCCCCGCAGCGCCTGATCGCCCAACTGGTGCCCCCGCCGACCTTCGCCGAAGTCAGCTTCGCCAGTTACCGTCCCGACCCCGCCGAGCCGACGCAGGCCGCCGCGGTGGCGGCGTGTCTGCGGTTCTGCGACGAGGCGGTGCGTCGTCGCGCCGGTCGGCGCACGCTCTTCGGCCGGCGCGAGACGCTGCCCGGCGTGGGGCTGTACCTCGACGGCGGGTTCGGCGTCGGCAAGACGCACCTGCTGGCCTCGGCCTACCGGATGCTGCCCGACTCCGCCGAACACCCGCGGGCCTTCGGGGCCTTCGGTGAGCTCACCCAGCTGGCCGGTGTCTTCGGGTTCGCCGAGTGCATCGAGTTGCTCAGTGATTACACGCTGGTGTGCATCGACGAGTTCGAACTCGACGATCCGGGTAACACAACGCTGATCTCGCGGCTGCTGTCCCAGCTCGTCGAACGCGGCGTCTCGATCGCCGCAACCTCGAACACGCTTCCCGAGCAGCTCGGGGAGGGCCGCTTCGCCGCGCAGGACTTCCTGCGCGAGATCAACACGCTGGCCGCCATCTTCACCACCGTGCGCATCGAGGGGCCGGACTACCGCCAGCGCGGGCTGCCTCCGGCGCCCGAACCACTCTCGGACGCGCAGGTGGCGGCGCGGGCCGCGCAGTGCCCGGGCGCGACCCTGGACGACTTCGACGAACTGTGCGCCCATCTGGCCACCATGCACCCGTCGCGCTACCCGGCGCTGGTCGAGGGGGTCTCGGCCGTGCACCTCACCGGAGTCCACCCGCTGGACGATCAGAGCGTGGCGCTTCGGCTGGTGTCGTTGACCGACCGGCTCTACGACGCCGGCATTCCTGTGGTCGCCTCCGGGGCCAAGCTGGACACCCTGTTCCCGCCCGAGATGCTCGCCGGCGGCTACCGCAAGAAGTACCTGCGCGCCACCTCCCGGCTGCTGGCGCTGAGCAATCCCGGTTAGAGGTCACGACGCATGACGAAGTCGTCCTGCATGCTCGTGCCGAGCTGAAACGTTCGCGTTCCGGTCACCTCGAAACCGTGCTTGCGGTAGAACCGCTGCGCGCGCAGGTTGTTCTGATTGACCCCCAGCCACACGCCGCGCGCCCCGCGCTGCGCCGCCCAGCCGACGCCGGCTTGGATCAGCGCGCCGGCTGCACCGGACCGGTGGTGGGTGGGCAGCACGTAGATCTTGGACAGTTCGACGTCGGGGTCGGCGTGAACGAGCATGGCGTAGCCGACGACGTCGCCCCCCGCGGACGCGGTCAGCACAAGCCGATGCGGGTCGGCGAGGTACCGGCGGAAACAGTGTTCACTGAGGTGCGCGCGAACGAAAGCTGCGATGTCGGCGGCGGCCACCGAGGGCGGACACGCCAACGGGAAGGTCGCGGCGGCGACCCGGGCCAGTTCGGGGGCCAGCACGGGGGCGTCGACGGCGGCCCCGGCAGTCACCCGCACGGGCGTCACGCCGACGCGCCAGGCGTCGTCGCTACCGAAAAGACCACGGTGCCGACGTTACGATCGTCCGAAGCGCAGGGACAAGCGAGGGGATTGGTGGCCATGACCGGTCGGGCCCGGATGGTGATGATCTCCGCTGCCATCGGGCTGTCCTCCGCAGTCGCGCCGGTCACCGCCGTTGCCGCTGACACCTGCCCGCCAGGGCAGATGGAGGACGCCACCACGCCCGGGTTCCAGTGCGTCCCGCAATGCCCGTCGGGGACGCTGGTCGATGCCGTGACCGGCGTCTGTGTGGCCGCGCCCGGGGTGCCGCCGCCGCCGCTGCGCTGAGCGTCTTTGGGGTTCTCCCGCACCGCCTCTTCCGGGGTTCCATAGACTCGGGGCATGGCAGGGCTGCATAAATCCCAAGAGCGTCTCGACACGTCCAAGATCGAGAGCCGGGCGGCGTCAGTACCCCGGATGTTCCGTGACCGTGTCGAGGCCACCCCCAACTCCGAGGCGTTCCGCTACCCCGACAACGACGGCTGGACCAGCGTGACCTGGCAGCAACTGGGCGATCGGGTCGAACTCATCGCTGCCGGCCTGATCTCGCTGGGTATCAACCCCGAGGACCGGGTCGCCCTGGCCTCGGGAACCCGCTACGAGTGGGTCGTCGTCGACTTCGGGATCCTGGCCGCCGGGGCGGCCACCACCACGGTGTACCCCACCACCAACGGACCCGACGTCGCCTACATCGTGGCCAACTCGGGCAGCCGCATCGTGGTCGCCGAGGACCAGCGCCAGGTCGACAAGCTCATCGCCCACCGGGCCGAGCTGCCCGCGGTGGAGAAGGTGGTCGTGGTCGAGGGGGCCGGCGACGGGAACTGGGTGATCACCCTCGACGAGCTCGAGCAACGCGGCAAGCAGCTGCTCGCCGATACGCCGAGCGCCGTCAACGACCGCATCGACGCCATCCGTCCCGACCAGTTGGCGACGCTGATCTACACCTCCGGCACCACCGGCAGGCCCAAGGGCGTCCGGCTGACCCACGCCTCCTGGACCTACACCGCGACCGCGCTGGACTCGCTGGGAGTTCTCTCCGAACGTGACCTCAACTACCTCTGGCTGCCGTTGTCGCACGCCTTCGGGAAGGTCATGCTCGCGATGCCGCTGGTGATCGGGTTCCCCACGGTGATCGACGGACGGGTGGAGAAGATCGTCGAGAACCTGCCGGTGATCCGGCCGACGATCATGGGGGCCGTCCCGCGCATCTTCGAGAAGGTGCACGGCAGGGTCAACGAAACGGTTGCCAAGGAGGGCGGGGCCAAGAAACGGATCTTCGACTGGGCCGTCAACGTGGGATTGCAGGTGTCGCGGCTGCGCCAGGTCGGCGAGCGGCCGTCGCCGCTGCTGGCGCTGCAGTACAAACTCGCCGACAAACTGGTGTTCTCGACGATCCGGGAACGGTTCGGCGGGCGCGTCCGGTTCTTCATCTCCGGCTCGGCTGCGCTGGACCGCGAGATCGCGCAGTGGTTCGACGCGGTCGGTGTTGTCCTGCTGGAGGGTTACGGCCTGACCGAGACGTCGGCGGCGTCGTCGCTGAACCGGCCGACCGCCTATCGCTTCGGCACCGTCGGCTGGACCCTCCCGCAGACCGACGTCAAGATCGCCGAGGACGGTGAGATCCTGCTCAAGGGTCCCGGGGTGATGAACGGCTACCACGAGCTGCCCGAGGCCACCGCCGAGGCGATCGATGCCGAGGGCTGGTTCCACACCGGAGACATCGGTGAGCTGGACGCCGAGGGCTTCCTGCGCATCACCGACCGTAAGAAAGACATGTTCAAGACGTCACAGGGCAAGTACGTTGCGCCGTCGGCGATTTCAGCCGGATTCAAGGCGCTGTGCCCCTATGCCAGTGACATCATCGTCTATGGCGAGAACAAGCCGTACTGCGTCGCACTGGTCAGCCTCGAGCCTGAGGCGATCGGAGAGTGGGCAGCCGAGCACGGCCTTGCGGGTAAGGATTTCGGTGAGATCGCGCGAGATCCGAAGACCCGCGAGATGATCGCGGGCTACGTCGATCAGCTGAACAAACATCTCAACCGCTGGGAGACCGTCAAGCGCTTCGGCATCATCGACCGCGAGTTGACGGTCGAGGCCGGTGATCTGACGCCGAGCCTCAAACTCAAGCGCAAGACCGTGGTGGACAATTTCCACGACACCATCGAGAAGCTCTACGACTAGAGCGTCCCGCCGGACGCGGGCGATGGGCCACTCCGAGGTCGGTGGATGGGATCTGGAGCTGACCCGCTACGTGGTCGGGCTGCTGCGCCCGATCGTGAAGGTCTACCACCGCTCCGAAGTGCGCGGGCTGCATCACATTCCCCCCGGTCGCTGTCTGCTGGTGGGCAATCACTCCGGTGGCATGGCGACGCCCGATTTCGCGGTGCTGGCTGTCGACTTCTACCACCGCTTCGGCTACGGCCGGCCGCTGTACGTGCTCGGGCACGACTCGCTGTTTCACGGGCCGGCTGCTCGGCTGCTGCCGCACCTGGGCGTCGTGCACGCCAACCCGGAGAATGCCGCGGCCGCGCTGGCGGCTGACGCAGCCGTTCTGGTGTTCCCCGGCGGTGACGAGGATGTCTATCGCCCGTCGCTGCGGGAGAACGTCATCGACTTCGCCGGGCGCGCCGGTTACGTCACGGCCGCCGCTCGTGCCGGGGCGCCGATCGTCCCGATGGTGTCGATCGGCGGGCAGGAGACCCAGATGTATCTGAGCCGGGGTGCCTGGCTGGCCCGGGCGCTGCGGCTGGACCGGCTCGAGCGCAGGCTGTTCCGCACCGACATCCTGCCGATCTCGTTCGGCTTTCCGTTCGGGCTGAGCGTGCTGATCCCGGTGAACATGCCGCTGCCCTCCAAGATCGTCGCCGAGGTGCTCGAGCCGATCGAGGTGGGCGAGGATCCCGACGTCGAGAAGGTCGACGGCCGGGTCCGGCGGGTGATGCAGGCGGCCTTGGACCGGCTGGCCCGGAAACGCCGGCTGCCCATTTTCGGATAATCCCGGTATGACGAGACGACGCGGCGGGTTCGCGCTGGTCCGAGCGTTTCTGGTGCTCGCGCTGCTGCCGGGCGCTCCGGTGGCCCATGCCGAGACTGGGCCGCCGGCAGCGGGTGACCCGTGTCCGGTGGAACTCGACGGGGCGATGACCCAGTTGCCCGGCGGCTCGGAGTACCTGGTGTGCAGCGCGCCGGTGTGGACCCCGGTGCCGACCCCGTTCCCGCCCAACGACACCTGGCTGAGTTACGGTCCGGCGATCACCCTGCACGGTCAGGGCTTCCGCAACCCGAATCTCACGTCCGGGTCGTGGACGGCGACCCCGCTCGACGACGACACCCGGTGCGGGGCGACTCAGGTCACCGTGATCGAGCCGGGCGTGCTGGCGCCGCCGGTGGTCACCGAGGCCGACCCGCAGTCGTCGAGCGGCCAGCCGCTGAATCTCGAGGTGCTGCCGAAGCTGTTCACCATCGAACTGACCGGCCACTGCCTGTGGACCGCGGCGAATGGGTGGCTGATGCCCTAGCGGCGCTGTCGGCTACTGGGGGTGGTTGGCCAGGTAGTCGGCGACCGGGATCCGTGCGGACTGGGCGTAGCCGATCGGCAGCAGGACGTCGCCTGCCGTCGAGTAGTAGTAGACGTCCCACCGGTGCAGGGCTGCGAAGGCGGCGGGGTCGGCGGCGATCAGCGCGGCATAGTCGTTGACCGCCCGGACGTACTGCTGGGCGTTGTTGTAGCGGAAGATGGCGCCGTCGGGATCGGTGCCGAAGCCGTTCGCGGCGAGGTAGCGGCCGGCGGCCAGGATGGCATCGCGAGGCGCGGTGACATCGCCGGCCCCGTACGCCGCCCAGGTGGCGGGCATGAACTGCATCGGCCCCTGGGCGCCGGCGGTGCTCACCCCGGCGATGCGGCCGAAGCAGGTTTCGATGAGGTTGATCGCGGCAAGGTAGTTCCATCCCACTCCGGAGGCCGCTTCCGCCTCTCGGTAGTAGCCGATCAACTCCGGTGCGGGCGTGGGTGGCACGATCCGCCATGCCGGGAGCGTGTCGCGCGGCTCGGCCATCGCCGACAGTTGCCGTCGGGCGTTGACGTTGCGGTCGTACACCCCGGCCAGGTTCGCCGGAATCCGCGGCCGAATCACCGCGTCCCACTCGGGGTTGCGGCCGATGGCGCGGTAGGCCACCTGCTGGCGGCGCGCCGCCGCCGCCAGTAGGGGTTCGGGTGTGGCGGGGTCGTGCAGCGCCAACTCGTCGGCGACGAGGTCGTCGGCCAGTTGCGCGGGGTCGGTGGCCAGACGCGGCTGCGCCCCGGGTGGGGTCAGTGCGGCAGGCTGGGTGGTCGCCGTCGTGGCGGGCGCCGCCACCTCCGTCGGGGCCGGTGCCGCCACCGACGCGGAACACGCGGTGAGACCGCCCGCCAGCGCGAGTGCGGCCAGGGCCGCGGCACGATATCTCGCGGTCCGGTCGAGGAGGTCGTCGAGGAGGTTCATGTCGCGCCACCCCTGTTCCCTCACATCGTGCGGTCGGCTGCCCATCGTAGCGGCAGGACCCAGCCTGGCCGATGCCGATGGGAAGATCTCGGGCACAATACGGGCGTGATCGCGCGTGCGGCGGCCCTGGTTTCGGCCCTGGTTTCGGCCCTGGTCCTGGCCGGACCGGGCGGCGCGGTGGCGTCGGCCAACCCCGCCGACCCGCCCGGCGCACTGACGTTCGGGGGAGTGCAGCGCTCCTATCTCGTGCACGTGCCGTTCGGGCTGCAGAACCCCTCAGGTCTGGTGATCAATCTGCACGGTGCGGGGATGACCGGGCGCGACCAGGCGGGGCTGACCAACTACAACGCGGTGGCCGACCAGTTCGGGTTCGTCGTGGCCTACCCGGACGGCATCGACCTGAGCTGGGCCGACGGGCGTGGCGCCTCGGTGCCCGATCGCCAAGGGGTGGACGACGTCGGCTTTCTCACGGCGCTCGTCGACCGGCTCGTGCGGGACTACCGCGTCCCGCCGGGCCGGGTGTTCGTCACCGGCATGTCGGCCGGTGCGTTCATGGCCAACAGGCTGGCCTGTCAGCGCGCGGATCTGGTGGCGGCCGTCGTGGCGGTGGCCGGAACACTGGGCTCGGGGGTTGCCTGTGCCCCCTCGCGGCCGGTGTCGGTGCTGCAGATTCACGGGACCGCCGACCCGGTGGTGCCCTTCACCGGCGGCCCGATGATCGGCCGGGGCGGTCCCAGTGACGTTGTCGCGGCGCCAGCGCTGGCCGAGCAATGGCGGG